>JAYSEC010000133.1:0-9098 GCA_041914085.1 Nocardioides sp. | reverse complement strand
GCTAGGACAGCCCGAGGCGCTCCGCGGCCACCTGGCGCATCTCGACCTTGCGCACCTTGCCGGTGACCGTCATCGGGAACTCGTCGACCACCATGACGTAGCGCGGGATCTTGTAGTGCGCGAGCCTGCCGGTCGCGAACGCGCGGACCGCGTCGGCGTCGAGCGGCTCGGCCCCCGGACGCATCCGGACCCACGCGCACAGCTCCTCGCCGTACTTCGCGTCCGGGACGCCGACCACCTGCACGTCCTCGATGTCGGGGTGGGTGTAGAGGAACTCCTCGATCTCGCGCGGGTAGATGTTCTCCCCGCCGCGGATGACCATGTCCTTGATCCGGCCGGTGATCCGGACGTACCCGTCGTCGTCCATCACCCCGAGGTCGCCGGTGTGCATCCACCCGTCGGCGTCGACGGCCTCGCGGGTCTTCTCGTCGTCGTCCCAGTAGCCGAGCATCACCGAGTAGCCGCGGGTGCAGAACTCGCCGGCCTCGCCTCGCGGCACCGTGTCCCCGGTGACCGGGTCGACGATCTTCACCTCGAGGTGGGGGCAGACCCGGCCGACCGTGCCCACCTTGCGCTCGAGCGAGTCGTCGCGACGCGTCTGCGTCGACACGGGCGAGGTCTCGGTCATGCCGTAGCAGATCGTCATCTCGTCGATGCCCGCGGCGATGAGCTTCTTCATCATCTCCTCGGGGCACGGCGACCCGGCCATGATCCCGGTGCGCACCGACGACAGGTCGTAGGAGGCGAGGTCCGGCAGCGCCCACTCGGCGATGAACATCGTCGGCACGCCGTAGAGCGAGGTGCAGCGCTCGTCGGACACGGCCTGCAGCGTCAGCGCCGGGTCGAAGCCCGGCGCCGGGATGACCATCGCGGCGCCGTGGGTGGTGCACGCGAGGTTGCCCATGACCATGCCGAAGCAGTGGTAGAAGGGCACGGGGATGCAGACCCGGTCGGCCTCGGTGTAGCCGCAGACCTCGCCGACGAGGTAGCCGTTGTTGAGGATGTTGCGGTGGCTGAGGGTCGCGCCCTTCGGGAAGCCGGTCGTGCCCGAGGTGTACTGGATGTTGATCGGGTCGTCCGGGGACAGGGAAGCCGCCCGCGCGGCGAGGTCGTCGGCGGCGACCCCCTCGCCGTCGGCGAGCAGCCCCGACCAGCTCGCCTCGTCGTCGAGGTAGACCACCCGCTCCAGGGCGTGGTTGCCGGAGGCGGTCTCCTCGACCATCCCGCGGTAGTCACTCGTCTTGTACGACGTCGCGCAGACCAGCAGGCGCATGCCCGACTGGTTGGCGACGTAGGCGAACTCGTGCGTCCGGTAGGCCGGGTTGACGTTGACGAGGATCGCCCCGATGCGCGCCGTGGCGAGCTGGACGAGCGTCCATTCCGCGCTGTTCGGGCCCCAGATGCCGACCCGGTCGCCCTTCTGCACGCCGGCGCCCATCAGCCCGCGCGCGACGCGGTCGACGTCGGCGTCGAGCTCGGCCCAGGTCCAGCGGCGGCCGCTCGTGCACTCCACCAGCGCCTCGCGGTCGGCGTGTGCCGCCACCGTCCGGGCCAGGTTGGCCCCGATCGTCTCCTCCAGCAGCTCCGGAGCCGACTCGCCCTTCGCGTATGAGTCCATGCCCCGAACCTAGGCCATCGGTCAGGTCAGCAGGAGCCGGTCGAGCCGACGGCGTACGACGAGCAGGCCGGCGACGCCCATCGCCACGAGGTAGACGACCGAGACCGCCGACTCCCAGGTCACGACGCCCGTGGTGAGCTCACGGCACAGCACCACCCCGCGGTAGAGCGGGGATGCCTCGACGACCCACCGCAGCACGCCGTCGCCGAACGCCTCGACGGGGAAGAAGGTCGCCGAGAACAGGAAGAGCGGCATCTGGGCGAGCGTGATCTTGTCGAAGTCCTGCCAGGACGTCATCCACGTCGTCAGCGCCATGCAGACGGCCGAGAATGCGAAGGCGATCAGGATCGCGGCCGGCAGCGCCAGCACCGCCCACCACGAGTCGACCAGGCCCATCGCGAGCATCACGAGGAGGAAGGCCGCGGAGTAGACGGATCCCCGGATCAGGCCCCACGCGATCTCGCCGCGCGCGATGTCGCCGGTGGTCAGCGGCGTGGCGAGCATCTGGTCGTAGAGCTTCTCGTACTTGAGCTTGAAGAACACGTTGAAGGTCGAGTCGAGCAGCGCCCCGTTGAAGGCCGAAGTGGCGAGCATGGCGGGAGCGACGAAGGTGGCGTAGGGCACCTGCTCGCCGTGGAACTCGAAGGTGTCGATGAGCTGGCCGACGCCGATGCCGATCGAGAACAGGTAGAGCACCGGCTCGAGGAAGCCGGTCAGGAAGAGCTTCCAGGCCGACCGGTAGACGATGAAGTTCCGCAGGACCAGCAGCCGCGCGGCACTGGCCGGCGTCAGCGGCGCGGGGATCGCGGTCCGGGTGAGGGTCGCCACCTCAGACCTCCAGCCGCTTGTCGAGGCCGGACACGGCCCACCACCAGCCGAGGACCGAGAGCGTGACCAGCACACCGAGGTTGAGCGCGGCCAGCGACCAGTCGACGGTGTCGAGGCAGAACATCCGCGACAGCGAGACGCCGTGCCAGAGCGGGGTCAGCCGCGCCACCCACTCCAGCACGGGTCCGAGGTTGGAGATCGGGAAGAACGCGCCGGAGAACAGCGTCAGGGGCAGCACGCCGAGCCGGAAGAGCAGCCCGAAGCCCTCCTCCGACCTCAGCCGGGCGGAGTAGCCGAAGGTCAGGAAGGCGAACGCCGTGCCCACCAGCACCTGCGAGAGCCAGGCCAGCACCGGGCCCCACCAGCTCTCGAACACCCCGAACGGCGCGAGCACGAGCATGAAGACCGCGCAGGCGGAGGCGACCCGGAAGACCACGAAGCCGACGAAGGCGTTCACCAGGTCACGCACCGCCAGCGGCGTGGCGAGCTGGGCGAAGAACGTCTTGTGCCACTTGATGGCGCCCATGACGGGGTACGTCGACTCGCTCACCGCGATCGTCATCGCGTGGGCGGCGACGAGACCCGGCACGATGAACGCGAGGTAGGAGGTCGCCCCCTCGAGGGTGTCGGGGTCGCCGTCGATGAAGCCGCCGAGGAGCACGCCCATCGCGACGACGTAGAACAGCGGGGTGGCGAACGAGCTGACCACTCCCCCGCGCCAGGTGCGCTTGTAGACGGTCAGCCAGTAGTCGTACTGGCGTGCCATCCCCTCGAGCGGGCGCAACGAGCCCTGCAGCTGCGTGGCCATCAGTCGGCCAGGCTCCGGCCGGTGAGGCGCAGGAAGACGTCCTCGAGGGTGGAGCGGCGCACCAGCGTCGCGATCGGGTGCAGGCCGCGCTCGAGCACGGCGGTGACCACGTCCTCGCCGTGGTCGCTGTAGACCAGCAGGCGGTCGGGCAGCACCTCGACGCGGTCGCCGAGGTCGTCGACCTTCCCGGCCAGTGCCTCGTGCTCCCCCACGCCGAAGCGGAGCTCGGCGACCTCCCGGGTGGAGTGCGCCTCGATCAGCTCCCGCGGCGAGCCCTCGGCGGCGATGAGGCCCTTGTCCATCACGACCAGCCGGTCGCACAGCTGCTCGGCCTCGTCCATGTAGTGGGTGGTGATCACCAGCGTCACGCCGGCCTGCTTGAGCCGGAACAGCTGGTCCCACAGCACGTGGCGCGCCTGCGGGTCGAGGCCGGTGGTCGGCTCGTCGAGGAGCAGCACGTCGGGGTCGTTGATCAGGCTGCGCGCGATGGTGAGCCGGCGCTTCATGCCGCCGGAGAGGTCCTCGACCTTGGACCTGGCCTTGTCGGTGATCTGCGCGAACTCGAGCAGCTCCTGCGCCCGGTCGCGGCAGGTGGCGCGGTCGAGGCCGAAGTAGCGGCCGTAGATGTAGAGGTTGTCGAAGACGTTGAGCTCGTTGTCGAGCGTGTCCTCCTGCGGGCAGACGCCGAGTCGGCCGCGGATCGCGGGGCCGTCGGTCGCCGGGTCCATGCCGAGGATCCGCAGCTCGCCGGAGGTCACCGGGCTCACCGAGGCGATCATCCGCATGGTGCTGGACTTGCCGGCGCCGTTGGGGCCGAGGAAGCCGAACGCCTCCCCCTTGCGGACCTCGACGTCGATGCCCTTGACCGCCTCGAAGTCGCCGAAGGACTTGCGCAGCCCCCGCGCCGAGATCATGGATTCCGTCACGTGTCCCGACCCTAGTTGAGAGGACGCCTTCTACCCGGCAGGGCGCGGTCCCCACATCTGCTCGAGCCGGTCGTGGTCGCGGCCGTGGTCGGGGTCGATCTGCAGGACCACCGAGTCGGGGAAGCCGCCGTCCGGGGTCTCGACCTGCACCGTGATGAGGTCGATCGGCGCGACCGTCGAGCGCCAGACGATCTCGGCGACCTGGTCCACGAGGTCGTCGACCACGACCGTGTCGTCGGCCTCCACGTGGACGTCGGCGGACGACGCGTTGGTCGGCGAGTCGGAGACGTAGGCGGAGCGCACCACGTCCTCCACCCCCGGCAACGCCGAGGCCTCCCGGGCGATGTCGCGCATCAGCTCGTGGCAGCCGTCCACCTCGCAGCCCTCGAGGTCGTCGTCATCCCCGGAGACGGGCGTCCACTCACTGCCGCTCGGGCGCTTGCCCCACCGCTCCTCGAAGGAGGCACGGTCGGCACCGAAGTCGTAGACCACCGTCTCGGCGTACCCGTTGCGGAGCGTGCCGCCGACGCTGAGCGTGTCGAGCGGGCTGACGCCCGAGCGCCACGCCGCCTCCGCGACGGTGTCGAACAGGGTGGCGAGGTCGGCCGAGACGACGTCCTTGCCGTCGAAGTCGACGCCCAGGCTGAGGTAGCCGCTGCTCGTCGTCGTGCGCTCGGCGCCGCGCACGGCGCGGACGCCGTCGGCCGACTCCAGCCCGGCGACGAGGTCGGCGATCTCGGCGGTGCACTCGCCGCAGCCGGCCGGGACCTTCGCCGACGACGGCTCCTTGTCGAGGGGATTGGTGCAGCCCGTGAGCACCACGAGCAGGCAGACGACGGCGGCCGAGACGTTCCACCTCATGACGGCAGCCTGCCAGACCGCCGGATCAACGGGTGACCTGGTAGGACACCACCGGGCCCGACGTGCCGCTGCCGAGGTAGCCGTCGTCGTGCATCCGGGTGATCTCGTCCTGGATCGAGCCGTTGCTGGACGCGTCGGCCGCGGCGGCACCGTGCGCGTAGTGGTCGAGACCGTGGTTGTCCCCGATGTCGCTGCTGCCCTCGTCGAACTTCACGGTCGTCCGGTTGGGCTGGTCGGGGTTGTCCTCGCCGTCGAGCAGCGGCACGGCGTCGCCGCGGTTCTCGAAGTGGATCGCGTGCGTGCTGTCGGGGAGGTTGCCCACCTGTGCGGTCGGCGAGCCGGCCGTCACGACGTGCTCGACGTTGAAGTGCCGGGTGAACTCGGGGTCCGCGGCCAGCGACGTCGACACCATCCCACCCTGCGAGTGGCCGACCAGCATGACGTCCTTGCCCTCGAGGCCGGCGTCGAGCATCGCCTGCTGGATGCCGCGCCCGTAGGCGCTGTCCATGCCGCCGATGAGCTGGTAGTTGGTCTCCATGTCGCGGGCGTGCTCGCCGTCCTGCGGGATCGGGCTCATGTCGTCGGTGCCGGGGATGTAGACGATGTACTTGTCGCCGACCTGCTGGATCTGGATGGCACCGTGCTTGCCCGGGTCGTCCTGGTCGATGCGGTTGGTGGCGTCGAGCTGCGTCATCAACGCGCTCAGGCTGTCGGGCACCTCGGCGTTCGCCCCGCCGCTGACGACGTCGATCGGCCTCACCTGGTAGTCGGTGTCGTCGCCGAGCAGCAGCGCGAGCAGTCGGGCCGCGTCGTTGGTGGTCGCCTGGTCGATCGGGCCGTCGCCCGGGTTGAGGAGCCCGAGGCCGGGCACGAGGTTCTGCAGGAGCCCGCCTCCGCCGTTGATGAGGTGCTGGGCGAGCTCGGGGTGGTCGTGGAGCAGCTGGCCGAGGTCCTCGGCGAGCTGCGCCTTCAGCGCCTCCTGCTCCTCGGGCGAGAGCGTGGAGTAGTAGGCGTAGCTGATCCCGCCGGCAGCGAGGAGCGTCGGCAGGGCCACCACCGTGCCGGCCAGCAGCATCTGCCCCAGTGCGTTGTCGAGCATCTCCATCGCGTGCCGCGACAGCGAGTCGCTGGCCTGGAACGCTGCGATCACCGCCCGGACGCCGAGCGCGTCGGCCTCGATGCCGATGGCGCGCACCGTGAGGCCGTTGGCACCCGTGGTCGCGTCGAGGACCTGGACCTCGGCGTCGCCGAACGTGATCGGCGACAGGATCGCCGACTCCAGCAGGTCGCCGTTGGCCATGACCCGGGCGCCGAGGCCGGCCATCTCGACGAAGTCGCCGGCCTGCCGCTCGTAGCGCTCGGCGAGCGCGAGCATCTGCTCGTAGCCGGCCTCGATGCCGTGGGAGCCGCCCGAGACCGACTCGATGGGAGGAAGGGTCCCGCTGCTCACGACGTCACCTCCGCCGCGAGGACCGCGAGGGCGCGGGGCAGGTCGGTGGGCTCCCGGCGCTCGATGCGGACCATGTTCCAGCCGTCGCGCCGGAAGGGCGTCAACGATCTCCAGCCGTCGTGGAAGAGCACCCACTCGACGATCCCCGCGCCACCGCGACCGCGTTCGCTGCGGCCCATCACGGCGGCGTGCAGGCGACCTCGCGCGGTGCTCTCGAGCTGCTCGTGCCAGCGGCGTACGTCGGTGTCGTCGGCGGTCTCGAGCGACGCGGTGTCCGGGCCGGCCAGCGTCATCCCGGTGTAGTCGGAGACCATCTGGTCGAGGAGCTCGAACCGGCGCCGCTGCACGGCCTCCCCCGTCGCGAGGAGGAGGTCCCACGAGGTCTCGACGACATCGGGCAGCGGCTCGACGTCGGGGGCGGCGCTGAGCGTGCGGGTGTCGACCCAGGCGGCGCGGCCCAGCTCCAGCCACCAGTCCTCGGCCGCGAGCCAGCTGAGCTCGAAGGTGGCGCCGTCCGCGGTGGACAGGCACACCACCCAGTCGTCGAGGTTGCGGTGCCAGCTGCGCACCCGGACGCGCCCGCGCGCGAGGGTGACCAGCATCTCGAGCTCGACGGCCAGCGCGGGCGAGTGCCACACCGTGAGCACCGCCCCGCCCTCCTCGGTCGGGGTCTCGCCGTCGAGGAGCCCGGCGGCGACGAGGAGGTCGTCCGTCTGCTCGGGCGCGACCGGCGCGGCCGCGTCGGCGGGCTCCGGCGACGGCACCGTGCCGGCACCGCCGAGGCGGTCGCCGAGCCCGTCGAGCGACCCCGACGAGGACACCATCTGCGCGGCCGGGGAGGGCACGCCGGACAGCTCGGCGAGCCGGTCGAGGGCGGCGCGGGGCAGGCGGACCCGGCGCGGGACCACACGCTGCGGCTCGACCTCGTTGCCGTCGGCGTCGAGCACCACCGCGCTCATCGTCCGGCTCCCGGGATCTGGTCGGGCACGTCGAGCCAGTCCTTGTGCCCCTCGGGTGGTGGCTGGAAGGACGCCAGCATCTCGTCGATCGGGTCGGGCGTGACCTTCTTGATCAGGTCGAGCGCCTTGTCGGCGAGGTCCGCGAGGCGCGACCTCGCGCCCTCGATGAGCCCCCGCACGCGGTTGGCGATCTCACGGATCAGGTCCTTGAGGCGGTCGACCTCGTCGGCGTGGTGGCGCAGCGCCTGCGCCGCGTCGTCGTGCTCGTCGGCGGTGGCGCGCAGCGCGACGGCCCGCTCGGCCATCCGCTCCCGCATCGCCTGGGCGGCGCGGCCCTCCCACACCACGAGCTGGGAGGCGTTGACCAGCTGGTCGGCGTCGCGGCGGATCTCGGCGCCCTGCTCGCTCATCTGCTGCGCCAGCCTGCGGATGACCGCGGTGTCTCCGTACATCTGCGTCTCCTCCAGGAGTGGGCCGGGAGTGGACCGGCGGCTGCTGACCCGTCCATGCCCCGCCACGACCGCGGGCAAACCCGCGGGAGCGAGCCTGGGGAGGAAGCCGCCGGGCGCCGACGTACCCGATGCTGGGCTGGCGCCCGGACCCGTCGGGTCGCAGACTCACCAGCAGGGTGGGACGAGGAGGTGTCGTGGGCCTGGTGCTCGTGCGGGTCTGGACGGCCGCGGCGCTGGTCGCCTCGGGCGCCCTGATGTACGTCGCCTCGTGGCAGCGGTGGGCCGGGCCGTGCCCGTGGGGCGAGGACTACGACACGGTCGCGTGCAACCTGCGCCAGGACCACCTCTACGACTTCCTCATGCCGGTCGAGCCATGGCGTCCCGTCGGCGCCGCCGCGGAGCTGGCGGGTGCCTCGCTGCTGGTGCTGGCCCTCGCGCTCCCGGCACTCCCGCTCGCCCTCCGCGGCCGCCGACCGGGAGCGATCACCGTCGCCGCCCTGCTGGCCGGGACGGCGGCCGTCGCCGACGTCGGCGCGGCGACCCTCCGATCGGGGCTGGCGGGCGAGGCGGTCCGTCCGCTGACCGACGACCTGGCGTTCTGGCTGTGGCTGTTCGTGCCGCTCGGCCTGTTCGTCCACGGCTCCGTGCACGGCCGCGGGTGGGCCCGCCTGGCAGCGCTGCTGCTGGTCCTGGGCGCCCCGGTGGTCGCAGCGTTCTCCTACGCCATCGGCTCCTTCGACGCCGCACCCTGGTGGGAGGCGATCTCCGGGATCTTCACCGCCGCGGGCGGCGTCTGCGTGCTGGTCGCGGCCGTGCGCCGTCCAGAGCCCCGCCGCGGGGCGGCGACGCAACCGGCGGTCGCGGGATAGGACGGCTCGGCGGACGATCTCGGCGGGCCCGGCGCGGAGGACCGCGGCGCGCCCCGGCCGGTCGCCGAATCGGCTGAGCAGTCGCGCGTGCCGTAGGCTCGAGGAGTTGAAGGGACGGCTCCGGCCGTCCTGGTCGCGCAGGACGCGCGGCTCGTGTCTCGTACTTCTGGTCTTCGGTTCGCTGGACATCAGCTCAGTTGGATGTCTTCAGCGCCGCTGGGCGGCACGTCGCCCCCAGCACCGAACAGAGGAAAAAGATCATGGCTCAGGGCACCGTCAAGTGGTTCAACGCTGACAAGGGCTTCGGCTTCATCGCGCAGGACGGCG
>JAYSEC010000132.1:0-9099 GCA_041914085.1 Nocardioides sp. | reverse complement strand
CTCCTCTGGGCTAGAGCGGCCACGGGCTCTCCGTGGCAGGAGGACTGTGCGTTCGTGGCTGGCGACATCGGTCGCACGGCACGGTCGCCCGAAGGCAACCGGGGAAGACTACCAGCGGCGTACGCGCCTCCCGGAATCGTCGTACGCCGCTGGGGACGGCGGACCTCAGTCGGCCGAGCGGCGCACCGCGGCCAGCGCGAGCCCGGCGACCGAGGCGAGCAGCGCGAGCCAGTAGCCGAAGCCGTGGCCCTGGTCGATGGCGTCGCAGAACTCGCCACCGATGAGCGTGTCCTCGCAGCTGCCGCCCGGCGTGACCACGAGGGCGATCAGCGTGGAGACCACGGCGGCAGCGAACAGGCCCAGCACCGTCGTCCGAGCCGGGACCGGGAGGGCGACGCCGAGCAGCCGCGCGACGAGCACGGCGGCTCCGGCGAGCGCGAGCACGGCACCGAACCAGCCGAAGAACCCGTGCCAGGCGTTGGCGGAGGCGCTGTTGGACGAGCCCAGGATGTCGACGGACACCGTGTAGTAGGGCATGAAGGACCCGAGGAACGCCAGCACCCCGGCACCGATGATGCCGAGGTCGAGGCGGTCGGCGGACTTCAGCGTCTCGACGGCCGCGTCGGCCGAGGACGACCCGGTGGGGCCTGCGGCGGGGCTCCCGGCCGGCGTGGGCCCGGGCGTGGGCTCGGCGCCGGGCGTGGAATCGGACATGGGTTCTCCCCCGTTTCGGTGGCCCGGGTCCGGGCCGATCAGCGGCGAGGATCCCGTACGGGGGTGGCCACGGCAACACGGCTGGCACCACCGGTCCAGACCGGATCCCCGTCCGCCTGTGGAGGACGCCCGCGCCGCGGGAGGGCTGCGGGCTAGCGTCGGGTGGTGCCCGTGACCGCACCCTCCGGACCCGCCGTGGTGGCGGGCCGCTACGTCCTGCTCGACCAGGTGGGCTCGGGCGGCATGGGGTCGGTGTGGCGGGCGTGGGACGAGCGGACGCACTGCCACGTCGCGGTCAAGGTGCTCGGCCGGCACAGCTCGGCGCTGCTGGCCCGCTTCGTGCGCGAGCAGGCGATCCGGGTCCGGCACCCCCACGTGGTCGCCCCGCACGGCTGGGCGGCCGAGGACGACCTCGTGGTGCTCGCCATGGAGCTGGTGCCGGGCGGCTCGGTCGCCGACCTCCTCCGCGAGCACGGACCGCTCGACCCCGGCACGGCAGCCCTGCTCCTCGAGCAGCTGCTCCTCGGCCTCGCCGCGGTCCACGCCACCGGGCTGGTGCACCGCGACGTCAAGCCGGCCAACCTGCTGCTCGAGGCGACCGGTGACGCGCCGCCGCACCTCCGCCTGGGGGACTTCGGGGTGGCGGCCCCCGTCGCGGACCGGCGCTTCACCACCGTGCCCGGCGCCATCGGCACCGACGGCTACATGGCCCCGGAGCAGGCCCGCGGAGCGCTGCCCGAGCCGAGCCAGGACCTGTACGCCGTCGGCCGCGTCGCGCTCGAGATGGTCAGCGGGCTCCCCCCGTCGCGCCAGGGGGCGATTCCCTCGCACCCCCTCCGGCCGCTGGTGGAGCGGCTCCTGGTCGCCGACCCCGAGCAGCGCCTGGCCACCGCCGAGGCCGCCCTCCGCCTGCTCCGGCGGCTCCCCGTCCCGCCGCCGGCGTGCCCGCCCGTGCCGGACCGGCTGGGTCCGGCGCCGCGACGGCGTACGAACCGGTGGACGACGGGGTGGGCGACCGCGCGCGACGACGTCGACTGGGCCGGGTGGGCGGCCGTCGTTGCCCTGACGGGCGTGGTCGCGGGCTGTCTGTGGGTCCTCCTAGGCTGGCTGGCATGACGACGAAGATCGGTGCCCACGTCGACCAGAGCGACCCGGTCGCGGAGGCCGTGGCCCGCGAGACCACGCTCGTGCAGTTCTTCCTCGGTGACCCGCAGGGCTACAAGGGCCCCGAGGTGAGGTTCGAGGGCGGTGCCGCCGCCCTGCGCGCGGCGGCGGAGGAGGCCGGGGTCGACCTCTACGTCCACGCCCCCTACGTCGTCAACGTCGCCACCACCAACAACCGGATCCGGATCCCGAGCCGCAAGCTCCTGCAGCAGCACATGGACGCAGCGGCCGAGATCGGCGCCAAGGGCCTGATCGTCCACGGCGGCCACGTCAACAAGAGCGACGACCCGGCGGTGGGCTTCGACAACTGGCGCAAGGCGATCGAGGCGACCGACCTCAAGATCCCGCTGCTCATCGAGAACACCGCCGGCGGCGACAACGCCATGGCCCGCCACCTCGACCGCATCGCCGGGGTCTGGGACGCCATCTCCTCCGCCGAGGGCTCCGACCGGGTGGGCTTCTGCCTCGACACCTGCCACGCGTGGGCCGGCGGCATCGAGCTCGGCGACGCGGTTGAGAAGGTCCGCGCCATCACCGGTCGCATCGACCTCGTCCACGCCAACGACTCACGCGACGGCTTCGACTCCGGCGCCGACCGGCACGCCAACTTCGGTCACGGGCACCTGCCGGCCGACGAGTTCGCCGGGGTGGTGCGCGAGGCGGGGGCGCCGGTCATCTGCGAGACGCCGGGCGGCGCTGCGGAGCACCTGGCCGACTTCGCCTGGCTGCGCGAGCACCTCTGAGCGGCCGGCCCCGGCGGAGCGAGGTCGAGCCGGGCTCCACCGAGGCCCGTCGAGAAACTTCCGCCGACGACGCAACCAAACCCACCCGTCCTGCGTCTGTAGACACGAGGGGACCAGACACGTACGGGGGTCGTGTCTGGTCCCTTGTAATGTCTCGGAGGTGACGACGCCCCTCTCGCTCCGCCCGATCACCGCGCAGGAGCACCGCGAGTTCATCGCGCGACGGTCGTCGGCCAGCTTCCTCCAGACGCCCGCGTGGGCGAGCGTGAAGTCGGACTGGCGCAGCGAGTCGGTCGGCTGGCACCGCGGCGCCGAGCTCGTCGGCGTCGGGCTGGTGCTCTACCGCCAGCTGCCGAAGGTGAGGCGCTACCTCGCCTACCTGCCCGAGGGCCCGGTCATCGACTGGTCCGGCGACGACCTCGAGGCGTGGCTGACGCCGATGGTCGCCCACCTCAAGCAGCAGGGCGCCTTCGCCGTGCGGATGGGCCCGCCCGTGGTCACCCGCCGGTGGTCCGCCGAGCAGGTCAAGGCCGGCATCGCGGACGACGCGGTGCGCTCGCTGGGCGACGTGCCCCCGCTCGAGCGCTCGCAGGAGGGGGCGCGCGTGATCGCGCAGCTCCACGAGCTCGGCTGGCAGCACCAGGCCGCCGAGGGCGGCTTCTCCGCCGGGCAGCCGCAGTTCAACTTCCAGATCCCGCTCGTCGACGCCGACGGTGCGCCGCGCACCGAGGCCGACGTCCTCGCCGGGATGAACCAGCTCTGGCGCCGCAACATCAAGAAGGCGGACAAGTCCGGCGTCGAGGTCGTCCGCGGCGACGCCACCGACCTCAAGGCGTTCCACGACCTCTACGCCCACACCGCCGAGCGCGACCACTTCACGCCGCGGCCGCTGTCGTACTTCGAGACGATGTACGACGCACTGGCCGCCGAGGACCCCGACCGGATCCAGCTCTGGCTGGCCCGCCACGAGGGAGACCTGGTCGCCGCGACCATCGCGATCCGCGTCGGCACCCACGCCTGGTACTCCTACGGAGCGTCCTCGACCGAGAAGCGCGAGGTGCGCGGCTCGAACGCCGTGCAGTGGGCGATGATCCGCCACGCCCTCGACGCCGGCGCCCACGTCTACGACCTGCGCGGCATCACCGAGACGCTCGACTCCGACGACCCGCACGTCGGCCTGATCCAGTTCAAGGTCGGCACCGGCGGCCAGGCCGTGGAGTACGCCGGCGAGTGGGACCTCCCGGTCAACCGCGCGATCTACAAGGCCTTCCAGCTCTACCTCGCCCGGAGAGGGTGACGGGCGCGTGAGCCTGACCCTGACCGTCGACGGCGAGCGGTGGCGCAGCCACCTCCTCGCGACCGCGACCAAGTTCCCGGGCATCGTCCCGGTCGCCAAGGGCAACGGCTACGGCCTGACCCTCGGGCGGCTCGCCCGGCGCGCCCAGTGGCTCGCCGAGCACGCCGCCGAGACGGGGGCACCGCTCGACCTGCTGTCGGTGGGCACGTACGACGAGCTGGGCGAGGCCGCCTCGCGGTTCGACGGCGACCTGCTGGTGCTCACGCCGTGGCGGCCCTTCGGCGCCGCGCTGGACCTCGACGAGCGCACGGCCCGCCGCGTCATCCACACCGTCAGCCGGCCCGAGGACCTCACCGCACTGCTCGAGCGCGACCCGTCCGCGCGCTTCGTGCTCGAGCAGCTGACCTCGATGCGGCGCCACGGGATGACCCGGCGCGACCTGGCCGCAGCGGCCGCGTCGCTGGGTGCCGGGCGCAGCGGGCTGCGGGGCGTGGCGATGCACCTGCCGCTGAACACCACCTCCCACCTCGGCGAGGTCACCCGCCTGCTCAACGACGTCGTGGCCTCCGGCCTGCCGACCCGCACGGTCTTCGTCTCCCACCTCACCGACGCCGAGATCACCACCCTCACCGGCAGCTACCCCGACTTCACGGTCCGCCCGCGGATCGGCACCGAGCTGTGGCTCGGCGACCGCGGCGCGCTGAGGGCCCGCGCCACGGTGCTCGACGTGCACGAGGTCGACCGCGGCGACACCTTCGGCTACCGCGGGCGCAGCGCTCCCAAGCACGGCCACATCGTCATCGTCAGCGGCGGCACCGCGCACGGGATCGGCCTCGAGGCGCCGACCGGCGACCAGTCGCTCAAGGCGCGCGCCGCGACCCTGGCGCGCGGCGGGCTCGACGCGGTCGGCTTCGTCCGCTCGCCGTTCTCCATCGACGGCAAGCAACGGCTGTTCGCCGAGCCGCCGCACATGCAGGCCTCGATGCTGTTCGTGCCCTCAGGCGCGCGCGTGCCCCGCGTCGGTGAGGAGATCGACGTCCGGGTCCGGTTCACCGCGACCGACTTCGACCGCGTCGTCATCGACTGACGCCTCGCGCAGCACCGCCACCGCCAGCCAGACCAGGCCGACGACCCGCAGCAGGATCGCGAGCCAGTACGGCCGTGCGTCGTCGGTGACGGTCGGCAGCAGGGCGTCGCCGACCCACCACCCGGTGATCGCCCAGCTCACCAGCTGGCAGCCCTGCCACACCAGCAGGTCCCGCCACCGGCGCACCGCGACGGCCGCCAGCGGCAGGGCCAGGAGGGCGAGCTCCGGGGGCGCGGTCGGCGACACCAGCAGTGCCGCCACCATCATCAGCAGGCCGACGCGGGCACACGTGGTCACCGTCGGCCGGCCCGCCCGGCGCACCACCCAGACCGCCGCCGCGGCCGCGACGAGCAGCACCACCAGCGAGCCGGTCATCCGGAAGGTCCGCGATGCCGGCGCGCCCACCTGCTGGAGGAAGAGCCACGTCGAACCGACGTCGGGGTCCTCGACGTGCCCACGACCGGGCAGCGTCACCACGACGTACGCCGCCGCTGCCGCGACGAGCGCGTCCACCCGGGCCCGGAGCCGGCCGCCGACCGCCACCACGCCCACGAACGCCACGGCGACGGGGAGCGCGAAGGCGGTGCCGACACCAGCGCCGACGCCCGCCACCCAGGGCCGACCGGTGGTCCACCCCCAGAGCAGCACCGCGACCCCGACTGCGGCGACGAGCTCCCACGAGAGCCAGCTCACCAGCAGGACCGGGGACATCGCCCACCCGGCCGCGGCCCAGGGACGGCGTACGTCGACGCGGACGAGGAGCGCGGTGGCGAGCAGGGCGAGCGCCGCGAGGAGCACGGCCAGGCCCGCGGTCGTCGAGACCGTCCCCGAGCCCGGGAACAGCCCGGCCAGCTTCTCGAGCCAGGTGGTCACGTGCGGGGGAACGGTCGCATCGGCTGGCGTGCCCGCGAGGCCCGTCCAGCACAGCTGGGCGTAGGGCTGGTTCTCCCCGCTCCAGCCCGACGGGACGCACGCGCCCTTGCCCAGCATCCCGGCGGCCAGCACGACCGACGTGGCGCCGAGGAGCACCCGGGGCGCGTCCCACCAGCGGTGACCGGCGGCGTGCTCGCCCACCGGTCCGCCGACCACCTCGGAGAGCGCGGCCACGACCGGGTCGGTCCGGGTCGGTGCCTCGACCGGCTCTCCGGCCGCCGCGGAGTGCTCCACCGCGACGCTCAGGGTCGGGCGTCGAGGACGCGGTGGCGCGGCTCGAACCGCGGCGCCGGCGTCGTCGGGCTCTCCGTCGGCAACGTCGGGACCGGGGTCGTCGGCGTCTCGGTCGGGACCGGGGTCGTCGGCGTCTCCGTGGGCACCGGCGTCGTCGGCGTCTCCGTCGGGGTGGAGGTCGGCGTCTCGGTCGGCGTCTCGGTGGGCGTCTCGGTCGGGACGCCGCCGGTCGCGGTCTTCGTCGGCTTGCTCGGCTTCGGCGGCGGGGGCGGCGGCGGGGTGTACTCGTGGCCGTCCTCGGGCGCGTCGCCGTCGACGTACGCCGGCTCCGGGAAGTCCTCGACCTCCCGGCCCTCCATCACGCGCTGCATGATCGAGGTCCAGGTCTTCGCCGGGTAGTTGCCGCCGAAGTAGCCCGAGCGGCCGTCGGAGCTGGTGGGCAGCCACAGGTCGGCGCCGTCGGGGCGGACCTCGTCGAGGGACTCACGGCCGCGCCCGCGCACGAACATGACCGCCGTGGAGACCTGCGGGGTCGTGCCCACGAACCACGACGAGGACACCCCGCCGTCGTCGTTGGTCGCCGTGCCGGTCTTGCCGGCCACCGGGCGGGCGAGCGCCAGCGCCTCCGTGCCCGAGCCCTGCTCCACGACCTGCTGGAGTGCGTACGTCACGTCCGCGGCGATGTCGCTGTCGACCGTCTTCTTCTTGCCCGGACGGGCCTCGTAGATGGTCTCGCCGTCCTTGTTGACGACCTTCTGCACGACGTGGACCTCGTTGCGCGTGCCGCCGTTGGCGAGCGTGGCGTAGGCGTTGGCCATGTTGATCGGGCTGACCTGCGCCGTGCCGAGGGTGACGCCGACGTTCTCCTGCAGGTCGCTCGACCTGCGCGGGATGCCCCACCGCTCGCCGCCGTTGCCGGGGATGCCCATGTCCTCGGCGGCCTGGATCACCTTCTGCGGTCCGTCGTCCATCGAGTCGACCATGTCGACGAAGGCGGTGTTGATGGAGTTCTCGGTCGCGGTGATCATCGAGACCGCGGACCCGTAGTCCGTGTCGCCCTGGTTCTCGAACTCGGTGCCGGCGATGTCGATGGGGCTGTTGCCCTCGAAGGTGTCGGTGAGGGAGAAGCCGTCGCGGATCGCGGCCACGTCGGTGGCGGCCTTCATCGTCGAGCCCGCCATGCCACCGGCGACCGCCCAGTTGATCTGGGACTGGAGGTAGTCCTGCCCGCCGTAGAAGCCGAGCAGCTCCCCGGTCCTGGTGTCGACGGTCGCCGCGCCCACGTGCAGGTCCTTGTTGCCGGCCGGGCCGGGCATGCCCGCGTCGGGCCGCTGCTCCAGCACGGCCTCCTCGATGTCGGCCATCACCTGGGGGTCGAAGGTGGTGGTGATCCGCAGCCCGCCGCCGTCGATCTCCTCCTCGGTGACGATCCCGCGCGTGAGCAGCTCCTGCTTGACCAGGGCGAGCATGTGGCCCTTCTGGCCGCCGAACTGGCTCTGCGTGGCGATCTTGGGGAACTTCGGCAGTCGCTTGAGCGCGGTGTCGCGCTCCTCCGCGGTGATCGAGCCGAGCTCGGCCATGCTGTCCAGGACGTACTGGTAGCGGCCCTTGAGGTCGTCCTTGGCCTCCTTGCCGTTGGCCGGGTCGTACTTCGTGGGGTTGTTGAGCACGGTCGCCAGCACCGCCGACTCGCGGAGGTTGAGCTCGGAGGCCGGGTGGCCGAAGTAGGCCTTGGACGCGGCCTGGATGCCGTAGGCGCCGCGGCCGAAGTAGATGGTGTTGAGGTAGCCCTCGAGGACTTCCTTCTTGGAGAGCTTCTGCTGGATCTTGAGCGAGACGATCGCTTCCTTGATCTTGCGCTTGTAGCTCTGCTCGCTCGTCAGGTAGAGGATCTTGACGTACTGCTGGGTGATGGTGGAGGCACCCTGGCGAGCGTTGCCGCGGGCGTTGGAGAACAGGGCGCGCAGGATGCCCTTGGGGTCGATGCCCTTGTCGGTCCAGAACGTCTGGTTCTCGGCGGCCACCACGGCGTCCTGCATGGTCTGCGGCATCTCGTCGAGCGGGATCGACTCGCGGTTCTGGTCCTCGTAGTAGGTGCCGAGCTGCTGCTCGCCGCCCTTGTAGTAGACGAAGGTGGTCTGGGCCTGGAAGGCCTCGTTCTCGTCGGGGATGTCGATGGCCTGGTAGAGCACCACCACGATCCCGGTCAGGACCAACGCGCCGACGGCGGCGACGATGGCGAGGACCTTGGCGACCTGGGCCGCCCGCTGCCGCGGCGTACGTCGGGGCTTGGGCCGCCGGGTCTGGGCCTTGCCCGGCTGCCTCCTCTTCGCAGTCACCGGGCAAGAGTACGGGGGCTGCGCAGGATCCCTGATTCGTCACCGGCGGATATATCGGTACGATAGGTCACATGGCACGTCGTGGCGACACCATCGAGCTGGCAGTCCTCGGGCTGCTGCACGAGGGACCCATGCACGGCTACGAGCTGCGCAAGCGGCTCAACCTCATGCTCGGGTGGGGTCGCGTGCTGTCCTACGGCTCGCTCTACCCCGCGCTGAAGAAGATGCTGCGCGCCAACCTCATCACCGAGGTGACCGCGACCGCGACGCCGACCAGCCGCCGACCTCGGATCGTCTACGAAGTGACCCCGGCCGGCAACGAGCACTTCCAGCGCCTGATGTCGGAGGTCGGACCCACCGCGTGGGAGGACGACAACTTCGACATCCGGTTCGCGTTCTTCTCCTCGACCGACATGGAGATCCGCCTCCGGGTGCTCGAGGGCCGTCGCTCGCGGCTCCAGGAGCGCCTCGCCCGCGTCCAGGGCGAGCTCGAGCGCACCCAGGCCGAGGTCGACCGCTACGCAGCGGAGCTGCAGCGCCACGGCGTGGAGTCGGTGGAGCGCGAGGTCCGCTGGCTCTCCGACCTGA
>JAYSEC010000131.1:3694-9342 GCA_041914085.1 Nocardioides sp. | reverse complement strand
AGGTGCGCGAGGGCATCGGGATGCTCGAGTCCTGCATGGACGCCGACCTGGTCACCGAGATCACCCTCCAGCCGGTGCGCCGCTACGGCGTGGACGCGGCGATCTTCTTCTCCGACATCGTGCTGCCGCTCAAGGCGGTCGGCGTCGACCTGGACATCAAGCCCGGTGTCGGCCCGGTCGTGGCCGCGCCGGTGCGCACGCTCGCCGACGTCGAGGCGATCCCGGACCTCACGCCCGAGCACGTCCCCTACATCTCGCAGGCCGTGCGCCAGCTGGTGGCCGAGCTCGGCGCCACGCCGCTGATCGGCTTCGCCGGCGCGCCGTTCACAGTGGCGTCGTACCTCGTCGAGGGCGGGCCGTCGAAGGAGCACGCCAGGACCAAGGCGATGATGTTCGGCGCCCCTGACGTCTGGGACGCGCTGATGCGCAAGATCGCGGGCATCGCGGCGGCGTACCTCCGGATCCAGGTCGAGGCGGGCGCGTCGGCGGTGCAGCTCTTCGACTCGTGGGCGGGCGCGCTGACCCCGGCGGACTACCGCGCCTCGGTCATGCCGCACTCCTCACGGGTGCTGGCGTCGGCGGGCGAGCTCGGCGTGCCGCGCATCCACTTCGGCGTCGGCACCACCAACCTGCTCGGCCTGATGGGCGAGGCCGGCGCGGACGTGGTCGGCGTCGACTGGCGCACGCCCCTCGAGCAGGCGATCCCGCTGGTCGGCGACCGCGCCGTGCAGGGCAACCTCGACCCGACGCTCGTCTTCGCGCCCACCGAGGTGATGACCGCCCGCGCCGCCGAGGTCATCGAGGCGGGCCGCGCGGCGAAGGGCCACATCTTCAACCTCGGCCACGGCGTGATCCCCTCGACCGACCCGGGTCAGCTCACGGCGCTGACCGAGTTCGTGCACGAGCACTGATCGACGTCACCGGGGCGACGTCCGGCTCCGGCTCCGAGCCGGTGGGCGGCAGC
Source organism: Nocardioides sp. (assembly GCA_041914085.1). GTDB lineage: Bacteria > Actinomycetota > Actinomycetes > Propionibacteriales > Nocardioidaceae > Nocardioides. The sequence goes on along the minus strand of JAYSEC010000131.1, from coordinate 8,378 downwards.
TCCAGCGAGGCGAGGTAGGCCCGCCCCTGCCGGACCAGCGCGGTCTGCAGGTCGCGCAACGGCTCGGGGACCCGCTCGGCCCGCCGCCGCAGCATCAGCAGCGTCACCGTCGTCTGGTCGGTCTGGATCGGCCTCGTGGTGAGCACGCCCGCCCGCACGAGCGGGTCGTGGGTGATGGAGAAGTCCGGCAGCACGGAGATGCCCAGGCCCGCAGCGACCATCGACTTGCCCATCTCCGCCCCGTCGGTGGAGTACGTCGTCCCCGGCAGCGTCCCTGAGAAGAGCCGGTGCGCGTAGCGGTGCATCACGAAGCCGGGCCGCATCAGCACGTGCGGCTCGGCGCGGAGGTCGTCGACGGTGACCCGCTCCTGGCCGACCAGCGGGTGGTCGGCGCGCAGGCACGCGACCGGCGTGCCCTCGATGAGCCGGTCCGCGACGAGCGACGGCGGCACCTCGTCGCCGGGCAGCACGTTGACCAGCCCGAGGTCGAGCGCGCCCTCGGCCAGGCCCTGCTGGATGTCGGACTGCCGCCCGTTGACCACCTCGACGCCGCCGGAGCCGTGACGCGCGTGCAGGTCGCGCAGCGCGGGCGCGAGCAGGCTCGACGAGGCGGTGTTGACGGTGCCGATGCGCAGGTCGCGGCGCCGCGTGGACTGCTGTCCCGCCGCCTCCCGCAGCCGGTCCACGGCCTCGAGGACCTCGGTCATGAACTGCTGGAGGTCCAGGCCCTGCCGGCTGATCCGGGAGCCGGTGCGCCGGCGGTCCAGCAGCGTCGCGCCGAGCTCCTTCTCGAGCTTGGTCACGGCCTCGCTGAGGGCCGGCTGGGAGATGTGCATGGCCTCGCTCGCCCGGCGCAGCGACCCGTGCTCGGTCACCGCCGCGAGGTACTCCAGCTGTTCGATCCGCACCCTGTCTCCTGCTCTCGCATCGTCGTGGCCGGTCCGTCCGGGACCGGGGTCGGCCTCGGGGGTGATCGGCAGAACCTGTCGCCGTGGTCACCCGGTTCTAGGGCCGAGTCCTTAAAGTGTACTAAGTAACTGTACAAAAGCGCGGCGGCGCGCGGCCTCCCGGTCCGGAGGCCCGCAGATCCCCACCCAGGAGAGACAGCACCCATGAAGTTCCACTGGTTCCTGCCCACCAACGGAGGCGACGGCCGCCACGTCGTCAGCGGCGGCCACGGCGTCGAGCACGGCGCGGCCGGGCGACCCGCCAGCGTGCCGTACCTCGGCCAGATCGCCCGGAGCGCCGAGCAGCTCGGCTTCGAGGCGGCGCTCACGCCCACCGGCGCCTGGTGCGAGGACGCCTGGCTGACCACCGCGATGCTCGCCCCGCTGTCCGAGCGGCTGAAGTTCCTCGTCGCGTTCCGCCCCGGGATGACGTCGCCGACCCTGGCCGCGCAGATGGCCGCCACCTTCCAGAACCTCAGCGGCGGTCGCCTGCTCCTCAACGTCGTCACCGGCGGCGAGTCGCACGAGCAGCGCGCCTACGGCGACTTCCTCGACAAGGACGAGCGCTACGAGCGCTGCGGCGAGTTCCTCTCGATCGTGCGCCGGCTCTGGACCGGCGAGGAGGTCACCTTCGCCGGCCGGCACCTACGCGTGGAGAACGCCCGCCTCCAGCAGCTGCCCGACCCGGTCCCGGCCATCTACTTCGGTGGCTCCTCCCCGGCGGCCGGCCGCGTCGCCGCCGAGCACGCGGACGTCTACCTCACGTGGGGCGAGCCGCCCGCCGCGGTCGCGAAGAAGATCGCGTGGATCCGCGAGCTCGCCGAGCAGCAGGGGCGCACCCTGACCTACGGCCTCCGCGTCCACACCATCACCCGCGACACCTCGGAAGAGGCGTGGGCCGAGGCCGACCGCCTGCTCGCCGGCATCTCCGACGACGACATCGCCCGGGTGCAGGAGGGCCTGCGGCGCTCGGAGTCGGTCGGCCAGCAGAACATGCTCTCGCTCAACAACGGCAGCCGCGACGGCCTCGAGATCCACCCCAACCTCTGGGCCGGGGTCGGCCTGGTCCGCGGCGGCGCCGGCACGGCGCTCGTCGGCAGCCACGAGGAGGTGGCCGACCTGATCGAGGAGTACGCCGCGGCGGGCATCGAGGAGCTCGTCCTCTCCGCCTACCCCCACCTCGAGGGCACCTACCACTTCGGCGAGGGCGTGCTGCCGGTGCTGGAGAAGCGCGGACTGTGGACCCACCCGGCCCCGGTCACCGCTCGCGCATCCGTGCCGTTCGGTGCTCAGAAGGCGGCGTCATGACCAGCGGCACGAGCCCCCGCGTCGCCGTCGTCGTCGGCAACCCCAAGCCCGTCTCGCGGACCTACGAGGCCGCACTGGCCCTCGCCGACCGACTGGGTGGGGCCGACCTCGTGGTCGACCTCGCCGACCACGCCGGCGAGCTCTTCGACTGGTCGTCGCAGACGGTCACCGAGCTCGTCGAGCAGGTGTCCGGCAGCCTCGTGGTGATCGTCGCCAGCCCGACCTACAAGGCGACCTACACCGGCCTGCTCAAGGCGTTCCTCGACCGCTTCCCGCACCAGGGCCTCGGCGGGGTCACCGCGGTCCCGCTGATGCTCGGCGCGTCCGACGCCCACGCGCTCGCCCCGGAGCACGGCCTGCGCCAGGTGCTCGTGGAGCTCGGCGCGTCCGTGCCGACCCGCGGCCTCTACGTCCTCGACCGCGAGCACGAGCAGCCCGAGCCGTACGACACCTGGCTCGCGACCGCCGCGCCGTACCTCCCCGCCCTCCCCTCCGAACAGTCCGAACAGGTGGTGTCCGCATGACCGTCCCGTCCACGACCTCCCCGACCCTCGACCAGCGCACCCTGCGCGATGCCTTCGGCGCCTTCCCCTCCGGGGTCGTCGCCGTGGCGGCGTCGGTGAAGGGCCAGCTGACCGGCATCGCCGCCTCGTCGTTCACCTCGGTGAGCATCGAGCCGCCCCTGGTCTCGTTCTCGATCTCCACCAGCAGCTCGACGTGGCCCCAGCTGCGCGAGGCCGACCGCGTCGGCATCAGCGTGCTCGCCGACCACCACGACGTGGTGTGCCGCCAGCTCGCCGGGCCGCGCGAGGAGCGCTTCGCCGGGCTGCCGTTCAAGGTGACCGGCAACGGCTCGGTGCTGCTCGACGAGGCCGTCGCGACCTACGACTGCTCGATCCGCGAGGAGATCGAGGCCGGCGACCACGTCATCGTGCTGCTCGAGGTCCACGAGGTCGGGGGAGGGGACGGCGAGCACCCGCTCGTCTTCCACCGCTCGGCCTTCGCCAAGCTGCACCGCGACGACCTCGACCCCGCCCGCCTCGACGGCCGGATCAACGGCGCCGAGGTCGACCGCGGCTCGTCGGATCCTTCCGCCCAGGACCACCACGACGCGGAGGACGCCGCGTGAGCGCCGACGTCGTACAGGCCGCCCCCACCCCGCGTCGCGTCGCGCTCGCCTCGGCGGTGGGCGCCACGATCGAGTGGTACGACTTCTTTCTCTACGGCACCGCCGCGGCGGTCGTCTTCGACAAGCTCTACTTCAACGGGCTCGACGGACCGGCCGCCCAGTTCGCGGCCTTCGCGACCTTCGCGGTCGGCTTCTTCGCCCGACCGGTCGGCGGGTTGGTCTTCGGCCACTTCGGCGACCGCATCGGCCGCAAGCAGATGCTGCTGCTGACGCTGGTCATCATGGGCATCGGCACGGCCCTGATCGGGCTGCTGCCGACGTACGACCAGATCGGCGTGCTCGCGCCGATCGCGCTCGTCGTGCTCCGGGTGCTGCAGGGCATCGGCGTCGGCGGTGAGTACGGCGGTGCGGTGCTGCTGGCGGTGGAGTACGCCCCGGCCGAGCGCCGCGGCTTCTTCGGAAGCTTCGCCCACATCGGCGTGCCGGGTGGGCTGGTGCTCGCCGCGGGGGCGTTCTCACTGGCCGGGCTGCTGCCGGAGGAGGCGTTCCTGGCGTGGGGCTGGCGCGCCTGCTTCCTGGTCAGCATCGTGCTGCTCGGCATCGGCGCCTACATCCGGCTCTCGGTGATGGAGACGCCGGAGTTCGCCAAGGTGCAGGAGCGCAAGGAGATCTCCCGGCTCCCGCTGCGCGACCTCCTCGCCGAGCAGCCGCGACCGCTGCTGCTCGGGATGGGCACGCGCTTCATCGAGGGCTTCACGTTCAACCTGTTCTCGGTCTACCTGCTGGCCTACGTCGCCACCAACCTCGAGCTGCCGCGCGAGTGGGCGCTCGACGCCATCCTCGTCGGTGCGGCCGTCGGCGTCGTGCTGGTGCCGGTCGCCGGCGCGCTGTCGGACAGGGTCGGCCGCAAGCCGGTCTACCGCGTCGGCGCGTGGCTCGGCCTGCTGTTCGCCTTCCCGGCCGCCTTCCTCGTGCAGACGGAGGACCGCTGGGCGATCTCGCTGGTCTTCGTCGTCGGCCTCGGCCTCGTCTACGGCACGGTCTACGGCCCGCTCGCGGCCTTCTGGTCCGAGCAGTTCGACACCCGCTACCGCTACACCGCGCTCAGCACCCTCTACCAGGTCTCCGGCATCCTCGCCTCCGGCCTCACGCCGCTCATCGCGGCGTGGCTGGTGACCCGCGGCGACGGGACGCTCTGGTGGGTCGCCGGCTACAACGTGCTGGTGGCGGGCATCTCGCTGGTCTCTGCCCGCTTCCTGCCGGAGACGGCCGGTGCCGACCTCGACCGGGTCGACGTACC
>JAYSEC010000131.1:0-3594 GCA_041914085.1 Nocardioides sp. | reverse complement strand
AGCGGGGGTCCGGCGGCGGCGGAGGAGGAGCCACGCCGGCACCCCGAGGACCAGCAGCACGACCGCGAAGGGCAGGAGCGCGCCGACGACGGTCGCGACCACGAGGGCCGTGCCGGCGAGGGCGTCCAGCCCTTCCTCCAGGCCGGTGAGGAACCCGGCGGGCTCGTCGTCGGGCTCCTCGGCCTTCGCGTCGTGCTGCGCCGTGATGTCGACGGTGATCGTGGAGAGCGACGTCTGGTCCTGCAGCCAGGTCTGCTGGGACTTCAGCGAGTCGAGCTCGGCCTGGCGGTTGGTCAGCTGGGACTCGATCCAGATGATGTCCTTCAGCGTCTTGGCCCGCGCGAGCAGCAGCTCGACGCGCTTCAGGCTGGCCTCCTGGGCGCGGACCCGGACGCCGGTGTCGATCACCTGCGTCGTGACGTCCTCCGAGCCGCGGTTGGAGGATCGCAGCACCGCTACGTCCTCGAGTGCCTGCATCGCCTCGTCGAACGCCGAGCTCGGCACCCGGAGCACCATCCGGGCGTACGACGTCTCGCCCTCGTCGTCGGTCTCGGTGTCCTCCTCGGTGACCTCGCCGCCCTGCGCGTCGACGATGCGCTGGACGTCCCGTCGTGCGGCGCCGACGTCCTTGCTGGTCAGGGAGACCGTGCCCGAGGACACGATGGCGCGCTCGGTGGCCACCGGGCTGGGCGAGCTCGCGGCCCCGGAGTCGTCGCCCGACTGCCCCGAGAAGGTCCGGCTCGTCGCACGGTCCTCGGCCGCCCCGCCGGCCTCCGAGCCGGATCCGGACCCGTTGTCCTGCGAGGACGGCTCCGAGAGCCCCGCGTCGGCACCGCTGTCGCTGCCGGAGGAGCAGGCGGCCAGCACGGCCGTCATGGTGATCGCGGCGAGGATCCCGACTGCGCGGGTGCGGGTGGTCCGGAGAGTCGTCATGGCCCTCCGACGGGCGTCGCGACCGCCGCGGTTCCGCCGTCGTCGGACCCGTGACCGAACCGTGATGGTCAGTCCTGCGAGGCCGGCTTCCGGGTGGTGGTGCGCCGGACCGTCTTCTTCACGACCGGCTTGTCCGGCGCCTCGGTCGGCGCATCCGCGGCGGCCGCCTTGGCAGGTGCCTTGGCAGGTGCCTTGGCCGCGGACTTCTGGGCTGCCGACTTCGGAGCCGTCGACTTCTGGGCAGGCTGCCGGCCCTTCGCCTGCTGCCGGGGCGCCGAGCCCTTGAGGCGGACCCGCAGCGCGTTCCCGGACCCCGAGGTCTCCAGGTAGGGCTGCGCGGACACGAGGGTGCTGAGCCGCGCCCCCGGGCCGGCGAAGTTGCGGGCGTCGAAGGAGGGGTGCGTGCGGATCAGCTGGTTGCCGAGGGCGGGCAGGCTGGCCCAGCCCTCGTCGTCGGACACGGCGTTGACCGCCCGGGTGAGCGCGCTCTGGAGGTTGATCGTCACCGACGGCGTCTCCTGCGGGTCGGTGTCGTCGTCGGCGTCCTCCGCGTCGTCGTCGTCGTGCGTCTCGGCCACGACCGCGAGGTCGATGAACTTGTCGCACGCGTTGCGCAGCGACTCCGGCGCCTTGTTCTCGCCCAGCACGTAGACGGTCTTGCCCGACTCACGCAGCCGGTGCGCGAGGCTGGTGAAGTCGCTGTCGCTGGTGACCAGCGCGAACGCCTCGACGTTGCCGTCGTACAGCAGGTCCATCGCATCGATGACGAGCGCGAGGTCGGTGGAGTTCTTCCCGCTGGTGTAGGCGTTCTGGTGCATCGCGCGCAGGCCGAGGCTGTTGAGGATGCGCGCCCAGCGGCTCAGGTGGGGGTTGGTCCAGTCGCCGTAGACCCGCCTGATGGTGGGGTTGCCGTACTTCGCGACCTCGCTCAGCACCTCGTTGGCGTAGGCCGCCCTCGTGTTGTCGGCATCGATCATCACCGCGATGCGGTCGGCACCCCCACTGGCTTCCATGGCGCCCACCCTAGGGTGGCCACGTGGCGCAGGACAGGGACGTGGTGGTCGTCGGAGGTGGTGTCGCGGGCCTGGTGGCCGCACGCGACCTGGCGGCGGCAGGACGCGACGTGCTGCTGCTGGAGGGCTCGCCCCGGATCGGCGGCAAGCTCCGCAGCGGCGAGGTCGCCGGGCTCACCGTCGACGTCGGCGCCGAGGCGATGCTCGCCCGCCGGCCCGAGGGGGTCGGGCTGGCCGCCGAGGTCGGGGCCGAGGTGGTGCACCCCACCTCCGCCACGTCCGGCGTCTGGTCGCGCGGGGCGCTGCGCACCATGCCGCGGTCGTTGATGGGGGTGCCGTTCGACCTCGACCAGCTCGCCGCGAGCGGGGTGCTGAGCCCCGACGGGCTGGCCCGCGCGCGGCAGGAGCAGCCCAGCGAGGTCGGCGAGGACGTCTCCGTCGGTGACCTGGTGGCCGCCCGCCTCGGCGACGAGCTCGTCGACCGGCTGGTCGAGCCGCTGCTCGGGGGCGTGTACGCCGGCCACGCCCGGCAGATCTCGGCCGCCGCGGCCGTGCCGCAGCTGCTCGCGATGGCCCGGCGGGGGAGCCTGCTCGACCAGGCCGCGGCCGTCCCGTCGTCGACGGCCGCGGTCTTCGCGGCCCTCCCGGGCGGGATGGGTCGCCTCCCCGGACTCGTCGCCGACGGCGGTGGCTTCGAGGTGCGGACCTCGGCGACGGTCCGCGCGCTGCGTCGTACGCCGTCGGGGTGGGCCGTCACGGTCGGCCCCACCACCCACCCCGAGACCGTCGAGGCCAAGGCGGTCGTGCTGGCCACGCAGGCGGCCCCGACCGCCCGGCTGCTGGGTGAGGTGGCACCGGCCGCTGCGGGCGAGCTGGCCGGCATCGAGGCGGCGAGCGTCGCGGTGGTGACGCTGGCCTTCCGCGCCCGCGACGTGCCGGACGCGCTCCTCGAGCGGTCGGGGTTCCTCGTCCCTCCGGTCGAGCAGCGCGCCATCAAGGCATCCACCTTCTCCTTCGCGAAGTGGGGCTGGGTGCGCGACCTCGACCCCGACGTCGTGGTGCTGCGCACCTCGCTCGGCCGGCACGGCGAGGAGTCGACGCTCCAGGCCGACGACGAGGGCCTGGTCCGGGTCTCCCTGGCCGACCTCGCGGGCATGGCCGGCATCACCGCCCGCCCGGTCGACACGCACGTCCAGCGGTGGGGCGGCGCGCTGCCGCAGTACGCCGTCGGCCACGTCGCCCGCGTGGCGCGGATCCGCGCAGCAGTCGACCCGCTGCCCGGCCTCGCGGTCTGCGGGGCGGCCTACGACGGCGTCGGCATCCCGGCGGTCATCGGGTCGGCCCGCCGCGCTGTGGCCTCGGTCACCCGGGCAGAATGAACCCATGAGCACGGACTCCAGCCCTGAGCAGACCAACGCGGCGCGGACCAGGGAGCTCAACGACACGATCCGCTACACGATGTGGTCGGTCTTCAGGCTCCGCGACGTCCTCGGGGACGCCGACCGCGACGCCGAGGCGACCGACGTCGAGGCCCTCTTCGAGGTGCTCGCCGAGGAGGACGTCAAGGTCCGCGGGCTGTACGACGTCAGCGGCCTGCGCGCGGACGCCGACCTGATGGTCTGGTGGCACGCGCCGGACTCCCAGCAGC
>JAYSEC010000130.1:3862-9363 GCA_041914085.1 Nocardioides sp. | reverse complement strand
CGAGGCCCATCTTCTGGCCGTCCTCGGGGGAGAAGATGGTGACGCCGGACTCGCGCAGGCGGGCGATCTCGGACGGCACGATCACCCCGCCGCCACCGCCGACGACCCGCACGTGTCCCGCACCGGCCGCGCGCAGCGACTCCACGAGGTACTCGAAGTACTCGACGTGCCCGCCCTGGTAGGACGAGACCGCGACGCCCTGGACGTCCTCCTCCAGTGCGGCGTCGACGACCTCCTGCACGGACCGGTTGTGGCCGAGGTGGATCACCTCGCAGCCCTGGCTCATGAAGATCCGCCGCATGATGTTGATCGAGGCGTCGTGTCCGTCGAACAGGCTCGAGGCGGTGACGAGGCGGATCGGGTGCTGCGGGACGTGGAGGTCGGCCATGGCGCGATAGTAGGACATCCAACTAATTACCCGCGAGTCACCTCCGAGCGCCTGCAACGTGCAGCAGGCGGGCTCAGGCGAGGTCGCCGAGACCCGTCCGCAGCGCGGTGAGCCGGTCGGTCAGGGCTCGTACGTCGTCCTCCGGTAGGCCGGGCTCCTCGAAGACGTCCCGGTTGAGCGCCGACGTGGCCTCCTCGACCGCCTCGCGCCCCGCCTCGGTCAGCACGGCGAGGACGACCCGCCTGTCCTCGTCGCCGCGCTGCCGCTCGACGTACCCCTGGGCGACCAGCCGGTCGACCGCGCTGGTCACGCTCGTCGGGTGCACCTGCAGCAGCGACCCGAGGCGCGACATCGGCATCGCCGCCTCGCGCGCGAAGGACAGCAGCCGCAGCACCTCGTAGCGGGCGAAGGTCAGCCCGCGGGGTCGCAGCACGGCGTCGATCCGCTCCATCAGCAGCTGCTGGGCACGCACCACCGACGTCACCATCGCCATGCCGTCGGCGGCGTCGGCCCAGCCGTGGGCGACCCACTGCCGGTGGGCCTCGCCGATGGGGTCGCGGGTCATGGCTGGAGGTTAGCCAGTCACCGCCGCCAGCTCGGCGTGCGCCTCGACCATCGCCGGGCCGTACCACGTCAGCAGCCGCCCCGACACCAGCCGGGTCGGGGTGGTGAACGCCTCCGGGCCGTCGTCGGCGGTGAAGACGTAGGGCTCGTCCGGCAGCAGCACGACGTCCGCGCCGGCGCGGTCGACCTCGTCCGGGGTGACGCCGGGATAGCGCCCGTCGCGGTCCGCGAGCACGTTGACCAGCCCGGCCCGGGCGAGCAGGTCGTGGGTGTAGGTCCCCGAGCCGACCACCATCCAGGGGTCGCGCCAGATCGGCACGGCGACCGCGAGCCGCGGGGCGACCGGCTCCGACCAGAGCGCGCGGGCCGACGCCAGCCAGGGCGGGTCGTCGAGGCCGAGGGCGACGGCGAACAGGCGCGACATCGAGGCGAGCGACTGCTCGACGGTCTCGATCCGGGTGACCCACACCGCGACGCCGGCGTCGCGGAGGCGGCGTACGTCGAGCTCGCGGTTCTCCTCCATGTTGGCCACGACGAGGTCCGGCGTGAGCCCGCGGACCGCGGCCAGGTCGGGGTTCTTGGTGCCGCGCACGCGGAGCACGTCGAGGTCGGCCGGGTGGGTGCACCAGTCGGTGGCCCCGACGAGGAGGTCCGGTGCCGTCGCCGCGATCGCCTCGGTCAGCGACGGCACGAGCGAGACCACCCGCCGGGCCCCTCCCCGCAGGGGCACCTCGGCTCCCAGGTCGTCGTCCGCCATGCCAGTGACCCTAGGGGTTTGGTGGACGGCCGGGGCGTCGTGGTGGAGTTGGTACCATGAGCGCACACGCCGGTCCCGTGGGCCTGCCGATCGACGGCAGGGAGCGGGCGACGCGCGCGGGCTGGAGCTTCCCGGCCCGCAACCCGGCGACCGGGGAGAAGCTGTGGGACCTCCCCGACGCCGGCCCCGAGGACGCGCAGGACGCCGTCGAGGCGGCCTGGCGCGCCGTCCACGCCACCGGCTGGAGCACCGACGGGCCGATGCGGCTCAAGGCGCTGCTCGGCTTCCAGGAGGCGCTGCTCGCCGAGTCCGACCGGCTGGTCGAGCTGCTGGCGACCGAGACCGGCGTCCCGGTCGCGCTGCGGTCGGCGTACGTCGACGAGCCGGTGGCTGCGCTGCACAGCGGCCCCGGGCGCGCGGACCCGAAGGTCACCACCGTCATCACGCCGGCCACCTCGCCGCTCGCGGCCGCGCTCGCCGAGGTGCGCCGCGCGGTCGTCGCCGGCGGGGCGGTCGTGCTCAAGCCGGCTCCCGAGGCGGCGCGCGCCGCCATCGAGGTCGGCCGCATCGCGCTGGACTTCCTGCCCCGCGGGGTGCTCAACGTGGTCGTCACCCGCGACGTCGACGTGGCCATCGGGCTCACCGTCGACCGCCGCGTCGACGAGGTCGCCTTCACCGGCTCCGAGGTCGTGGCCGAGCGCGTCCGCGACGCGGCCACCCGGGCCCGCAAGAAGGTCCGCACCGACACCGGCCGCCCCGTCAGCATCCGCGCCAAGGACGACGCGGAGCTCGAGGCGGTCGTGGCCCGGGCCGCGGTCGCCGTCGCCACCAACGCCGGCCAGGCGTGCCGCATCCCGACCAGCGTCGTCGTGCCCGCGCTCCGCTACATGGACGCCCGCACGGCGGCGATCCGGGCGATGGACTCCGTCGTGGTGGGCGACCCGCTCGACCCCGCGACGCTGTGCGGGCCGCTGCGCTCGCCCGTGGCCCGCGACCGGGTGCTGCGCTACGTCGCGCTGGCAGAGTCGGAGGGCGCCGACGTCGCCCGCGGGGGCCGAGCACTGGACCGTCCCGGCTGGTGGGTCCCGCCGACCGTCATCGGCGGCGTGGCCCGCGACTCCCGGCTGGTGACCGAGGAGCTGCTCGGCCCGGTGCTCATGGTCGTGACGGAGTCCCGGTCCTCGCCATCGGCACGTGCATGACGCCGTCGTCGTCGAACTCGGGTCCGGTGACCTCGAAGCCGTAGCCGCGGTAGAGCCCGGTCATCCCGGTCTGGGCGTCGAGGTGGACGTCGCGGTCGCCGCACTCCTCGAGCGCGCGCTCCATCAGGCGGTGGGCCAGCCCGCGACCCCGGGCGTCCGGCGCGACGACGACCCGGCCGATGCGCGCCCGGTCGCCGTCGTCGAGGACGCGCAGGCAGCCGACCAGCCGGTCGTCCTCGAGCAGCAGCACGTGGCGCGTCGCGTCCTCGAGGTCGCGACCGTCGAGGTCGGGGTAGGGGCAGTGCTGCTCGACGACGAACACCTGCTGGCGCAGCCGCCACACGTCGTACGCCAGCCGCGGCGACAGCCCGTCGAACGGGACGCACTCCACTCGGAGGCCCCTCGTCGCGCTCACCGCAGGAACTCCACGACCTGGGCGAACGCGCGACGCGCCTCGGGCGCGAAGGGCAGCAGCCCGTAGACGTGGATCAGGTCCGGCTCCTCGATCGCCGTCAGGTCCCAGCCGGCCTCCGCGGCGCGCTGCCTGAGCAGCCGGCAGCCCGGGAAGAGCAGGTCGCGCGTGCCGTAGAGCACCAGGCCCCGCGGCAGGCCGGCGAGCTCGCCGAGGGCGGGGGAGACCTCGGGCCGGCCGAGGTCCTGCGACGTCCCGGCCCACCACCCGGCGTACGCCTGCAGCTTGCCGATGAACAGCCACGGGTCGATCGCGTCGACGTCGTGCGTCTCGGGCGTCGAGGTGGTGAGGTCGACCCACGGTGCGTGCATCACGAGGTGGGTGGCCGGGGTGAGCCCGCGGTCGCGGACGGACTGGGCCACTGCCAGGGCCAGGCCGCCCCCTGCGGAGTCGCCGGCCAGCACGACGCCGCCCTCGCGACCCGCCCAGCGGGCGACGTCGTCGACGAGTGCGTCGTGGGAGTCGCGCCAGGTGTGCTCGGGCGCGAGCGGGTAGTCCGGCAGGACGACCCGCGCCCCGATCGCGTCGGCGAGCCGGGTGGCGTACCGGACGTGGAAGGCGTCGATCGGCGCCATGAACGCCCCGCCGTGGACGTAGTAGAGCGTGCGCACCGGGCGGCGGTTGCGCGGGGTCAGGACGTGGCACGGGAAGCCGAGGTCGGTGACCGTGGCGGTCCACCGCTTCGCGAAGCCGGGCGTGACGCGGGTCGGGAGCGTGCGGTCGAGGGTGCGGTGCCAAGCCTCGACCCGGACCCGCTCCACGGGCTCGCTGTCGAGCTCCCGGGACCTGCGGATCTTCGGGACGAGGGTGGCCAGCAGGTCGTGGCGGCGGCTCGGCATGCACGCAGCGTAGGACCGCGGGCGGCGCCGGCGGCGGGTGGTGGGTACGCTGGACCCGAAGACAGGGGAGCACGTGCAGGCGTGCTGAGAGTGCGGACCAGCCGCAGACCCTCCGAACCTGATCCGGTTAGCACCGGCGATAGGGAGTCACCCATGCACGTCCGTGTCCGCGCTGCACTCACCACCGCCCTCACGACCGCGGCGGCCGCCGTCACCCTCGCGGGGTGCAGCCTCGCCGGAGGCGGCTCGGGCGAGTCCGCGAGCGAGACCACCACGAGCCCCAGCGGCTCCGCCGGCGGGACGGTCGTCCTCGCCACGCACGAGTCCTTCCACCTGCCGAAGCGGCTGGTGCGGGCCTTCGAGGACGAGACTGGCTACACCCTCGAGGTGCGCGCCGCCGGCGACGCCGGCACCCTCGCCACCAAGCTGAGCCTGACCGCCGACAACCCGATCGCCGACGCCGCCTTCGGCGTCGACAACACCTTCGCCTCGCGACCGCTGGGCGAGGGCGCCTTCGCCGAGGTCACGCCGACGACGCAGCCGCCCGCCGAGTACGCCCTGCCCGACGGCGCCGACCGGCTCGTCCCGGTCGACTCGGCGAGCGTGTGCGTGAACGTCGACACCGCCTGGTTCGACCGCGAGGGGGTCGAGCCGCCCCGGACGCTCGAGGACCTCGCCGACCCGGCCTACCAGGACCTCTTCGTCACCCCCGGCGCCTCGACGAGCAGCCCCGGGATGGCGTTCTTCCTCGCGACCGTCGCAGCCTTCGGCGACGACTGGCAGTCCTACTGGACCGACCTGCTCGACAACGGCGCCAAGGTCGTCGACGGCTGGGAGGACGCCTACTACGGCGACTTCACCGCGGGCTCCGACAACGGCACGCGTCCGATCGTGGTGTCGTACGACTCCTCGCCCGCCTTCACGGTCTCCGGGGGGCGGAGCACCACGGCGGCGCTGCTCGACACCTGCTTCCGCCAGGTCGAGTACGCCGGCGTGCTCGAGGGCGCCGACAACCCGGAGGGCGCGGCCGCGCTGGTCGACTGGCTGCTCAGCGACGAGGTGCAGAGCGCCCTGCCGGAGTCGATGTACGTCTTCCCGGTCATGCCGGGCGCGACGGTCCCCGACGACTGGGCCGCCTTCGCCGAGCAGCCCGAGGCACCCTACGAGGTCGACCCCGCCGAGATCGCCGCCAACCGCGAGCAGTGGCTGACGGAGTGGACGGACGTCATCTCGCGATGAGGGGTCTCGAGGCTCGCTGCGCTCGCACCTCGACCACCGG
>JAYSEC010000130.1:0-3762 GCA_041914085.1 Nocardioides sp. | reverse complement strand
ATGAGGGGTCTCGAGGCTCGCTGCGCTCGCACCTCGACCACCGGATCCTTGCTGGTTGAGGTGCGAGGAGCGCCAGCGACGAGCCTCGAAACCCCACTCCCGTGAGGCGGATCGCCGGCCTCCTGCTCCTGGCCGCCGGCCCGGTGCTGGTGCTGGGCGTGCTCTTCGTGCTGCCGGTGACCGGGATGGTCTCCGAGGGCTTCGTGGTCGACGGCCGGTTCGCGCCGGGCGAGGTCCTCGAGGTGCTGGCCCGGCCGCGGGTGCACCGGGTCGCCTGGTTCACCGTGTGGTCCTCGGCGGTCGCGACGCTCGTCGCCGTCGTGCTGGGACTGCCGGCGGCGTACGCCCTGCACCGGCTCGCGCTGCCCGGTCGCGCGGCGGTGCGCGCGGCGCTGCTCGTGCCGTTCGTCCTGCCGACCGTCGTGGTGGGCGTGGCGTTCCGCCAGCTGCTGGGGGAGGGCGGGCCGCTCGGCTTCCTCGGCCTCGACGGCACGCCGGTCGCGATCGTGTGCGGCCTGGTCTTCTTCAACGTCGCGGTCGTGATCCGGACGGTCGGCGTCGCGTGGGAGTCGCTGGACCCGCGGCCGGGGCAGGCGGCGGCCGCGCTGGGCGCGACGCCGTGGCAGGTGCTGCGGACGGTGACCCTGCCCGCGCTGCGCCCGGCGATCGTCGGCGCGGCCAGCGTCGTGTTCCTCTTCTGCGCGACCGCGTTCGGCATCGTGCTGACCCTGGGCGGGGTGCGCCACGCGACGGTCGAGACCGAGATCTACCTGTTGACCACGACGGTCTTCGACCTGCAGGCGGCGGCTGCCCTGTCGGTCCTGCAGATCGTCGTGGTCGTCGGCCTGCTGGCCCTCGCGGCGCGGCTGCGCGCCGTCCCCGACCCCACCGCGCCACGCACCGTCACCCCGCCCCGCGCCGTACGCCCGGGGGACCTGCCGGTCGTCGCCGCGACCGTCGCGGTGCTGGCGGCGGTGCTGCTGCCGATCCTCACCCTGGCGGTGGGATCGCTGAGCGTGGGCGACGGCTGGGGGCTGGCCAACTACCGTGCCCTGACCACGGCCGGCGACGACCGGGCGCTGGTGGTGCCGGTGACGAGCGCCCTGGCCACGAGCCTGCGCACGGCCGTCGACGCGACCTGGATGGCGCTGCTGCTCGGGGTCACCGTCGCCACCATCGTCACCCGGCGCTCGCACTCCGTCGTCGAGCGGCGCGTGCGCTCGACCCTCGACGGCTTCTTCATGCTCCCGCTCGGCGTGAGCGCGGTGACGCTCGGCTTCGGCTTCCTCATCACCCTCGACCGGCCGCCGCTCGACCTGCGCGACTCGCCCCTGCTCGTGCCGATGGCGCAGGCGCTCGTCGCGCTCCCCCTGGTCGTGCGCACGCTGACGCCGGTCCTCGGCGGCATCGACGACCGTCAGCGGCAGGCGGCCGCGTCGCTCGGCGCCTCGCCGCTGCGCACCCTGCTGACCGTCGACCTGCCGGTGGCCTGGAAGCCGGTGCTCGCGGCCAGCGGGTTCGCCTTCGCCGCCTCGCTGGGCGAGTTCGGCGCGACCTCCTTCCTCGCGCGCGACGAGAGCCCGACCCTGCCGGTTGTCATCTTCCGGCTGATCGGCCACCCGGGGGAGATGAACTACGGCATGGCGCTGGCCGCCTCCGTCGTCCTCGCGGTCGCGACCGCCGTGGTGATGCTGGCCGTCGAGCGCCTCCGGGTGCCGGGTGTGGGAGCGTTCTGACGGTGCTCTCCCTGACGGACGTCTCCGTGCGCTACGGCGACGCGCTCGCGGTCGACGACGTGTCGCTCGAGCTCGCCTCGGGCCAGGTGCTCGCCGTGCTCGGACCCTCGGGGTGCGGGAAGTCCACCCTGCTGCGCGCGGTCGCCGGGCTGGAGCCGCTCGCGGCGGGGACGGTCTCGTGGGACGGCGCCGACCTGTCCGGCACACCGACCCACAAGCGGGGCTTCGCCCTCATGTTCCAGGACGGCCAGCTGTTCGCCCACCTCAGCGTCGCGCGCAACGTGGCGTACGCCCTGCGCCTGCGGCGGCTGCCCTCCGCGCAGGTCGCCGCCCGGGTGCGGGAGCTGCTCGACCTCGTCGGCCTGTCCGGGTACGGCGACCGGCTGCCGGGGACGCTCTCGGGCGGCGAGCGGCAGCGCGTCGCCCTCGCCCGCGCGCTGGCGGTCGAGCCCCGGCTCATCCTGCTCGACGAGCCGCTGTCCGCCCTCGACGCGACGCTGCGCGAGCGACTGGCGAGCGACCTCCGGTCGATCCTGCACGCGGCGGGGACGACGGCCCTGCTGGTCACCCACGACCACGAGGAGGCGTTCGCGCTGGCCGACCGGCTCGCCGTGATGCGCGAGGGGCGTGTCGTGCAGGAGGGCGCGATCGACGAGGTGTGGCGCGAGCCGGTCGACGAGGCGACCGCGCTCTTCCTCGGCTACGCCCGCGTGGTGCGCGACGAGGCGGCGGCGCGGGTGTCGGCCGCGGCGGGCCTGGAGCCGGCGTACGCCGTCGCACTGCGTCGTTCCGCGCTGGTCGTGGACCCAGCCGGTGCGCTCGATGCCCGGGTCGAGTCGTCCCGGGTGACGCCGGAGCAGGTGCGCCTCGTGGTCACGGTCGAGGGCGTCGGGTCGCTGGACGCCGTGGCGCCGCTCGGCAGCCGGGTCGCCCCGGGCGACGCGGTGGCGCTCCGGGTCGATGTGACACGTCTCGCGGTCCTGCCGATCTCAGTCGCCCCTTGACCCGTCCCTACACTGACCTGCGTGTATCGACCGGCCTACGCCCTCCTCATCGGGGTCGCCGCTGTCATGGGCGCACTCGCCGTGGCAGCCGCGATCAGCCTCGACCGTCCCCTGGTCGACCCCGAGGGCTTCCTCGGCCCGTCGTGGCTGAGGCTGCCGCTGCTGGTCTTCGGCGCGTTCCTGCTCGACATCCTGCCGCGCACGCTGTGGGCGTCGCGGATGAAGCCCGCGCTGATGCCGGAGCTCGTGCGCGAGCGGATCCGCACCCACTGGGACCGCGACCGCATCGTGCTCGTGGTCCTGGGCCTGGTCTGCTTCTACATCACCTACGTCTGCTACCGGAACCTCAAGTCCTTCCTGCCCTTCATCATGGGCGAGGACAAGTACGACCGTGAGCTGCACCTGATCGACCGGGCGCTGATGTTCGGCCACGAGCCGGCGACGATCCTGCACACGGTCTTCGGCACCGGGTTCATGGCCCACTTCCTGTCGACGATCTACCTCTGGTTCCTGCCGCTCGTCCCGCTGGCCCTCGCGGCCTGGCTCGTGTGGTCGCGCAACATCACCTTCGGCTACTGGTTCGCCACCTCGCAGTGCCTGGCCTGGTCGCTCGGCACGGCGTCGTACTACGCGCTGCCGACCCTCGGCCCCGGCTTCCAGTACTCCTACCTCTACACTGATCTCCCGGACACCGGGTCGAGGGCGCTGATGCGCGCCTTGTACTACGGCCGCAAGGGGGTCATCCGCGACGGCGCGGAGGGTGCCGTGCAGTCGGTCGCGGGGTTCGCGTCGCTGCACGTCGCCATCACCCTGCTGGTCGCGCTGATGGTGCAGTACACCCTGCGCAACAAGGTCATCCAGATCGTCTTCTGGGCCAACTTCGCGATCACCGTGGTCGCCACCCTCTACTTCGGCTGGCACTACATCGCCGATGACCTCGCCGGCGTGGTCATCGCCCTCTTCTCCTTCTGGCTCGGCGGCCTCGCCAGTGGGCAGAAGTTCGACAGACACGGGCTCGCGTC
>JAYSEC010000129.1:2790-9396 GCA_041914085.1 Nocardioides sp. | reverse complement strand
AGGTCCCGCTGGCCGGCCAGGACCTCCCGGATGGTCCGCGACATCGCGCTGCCCCGGTGCTGGTGGGCGAGTGCGTTCAGGTTGCGCCTGAGCAAGGCAGCCGACTCTGCCGTACCGGTGTGCGCCACGAGGGGGTCGGTCGCCATCTGCTCACTCGAAACCGGGGGGAACGTGGGTCAGCCGCTCCTCGGTGGTGAGGCCGTCGTGCGGGGTGGACTCGTCCGCCCAGGGTGCCCCGTTGGCGAGCCACTCGGCTCGGTAGCGACGGGCCCCCTCGGGGGATGCGTCCTCGTAACCGGCCTCGACCTCGCAGCACGGGCAGATGTCGAAGTCCGGGCTCTCGCCGTCGTCGCCCCACGGCGGCGTCGGCCAGCGGTAGCCGCACACGCGGCAGTTGTCGGCGCTACCCATGGAGCAGACGGTCCCCGAGGTCCGTGTCACCTCCTCGGTGCTCTTCACGAGGGTGGCGCAGCCTGCGGGAGGTGTGGCACCAACGGCTCCAGCGCAGACAGCACGGCGGGCCGCACCTCGTCGCCGAAGACCGTGAAGGAGATGAACTCCAGGTCGCCCTCGACGTTGCGCATCACCCTGGCGACCTCGGTCCCGTCGTCGGTGTTCTCGAGGAGTGCCATGACGGACTGGAGCTTCGCCTGGAGGCCGTGGAGGTCCGCGCGGCCCTCCACGTAGTCGCGCACGGTTGTTGCCGTCTCCTGGAGCAGGGTGCGGTTGCTCATGTCAGTTGGTCCTCGTGATCACGGTGATGACGATGTCGTCCTCGGTCACGATACGCACGCCGCCGCTCTCGTAGATCTCGCGGATCGCACCCTGCGGTGTGGTGACCGTGCGCGGCGGGACGGTGTCCAGGAGGTGGTCGATGAAGCGCGGCGAGATGCTCCGGCCGGCGCCGGTCGCGCCGGCGGGGGCGCCCAGGCCGCTGGGTTGCAGCCGGTCGACAGCATGGCGGGCGTAGAGCCGATCGCCGACCAGGGCGTACTCGCGCCCGGCGTGCTGGACCTTGGGGTACTGCCCCCACGAGGTCCACAGGGACCGGGGGCCCGAGCCGGCGGCGCGGGCGCCGCGTCGTACGGCGCGTGCGGTCTGGTACTTGCGGAGTGCGTGGCGGATGCGCTGCACCTTGGGCAGCGTCCGAGCCAGGACCGCAACCGCGCGGACGGCCTTGAGGGCGGTGAGGGCCGCGATGATCCGACGGGCGCACGAGATCGCGCGCGCGGTCGCGACACCGCCGCCCACGACAGCGGCGCCGCCGAAGGTGACGAAGCTCGCGATACCGCTGATGACGGCGGTGGCCCCGATCTCGACGGCGAGGTCGCGAACCAGGTCCCTGATGGTCTCGCGCGTTGCCTCGACCTGCTCGGCGTACTCGTCGCAGGCGCTCGCGAGCTCGCGGCACTGGGCGGCCAGCTCCGTCGACTGCGTGCGGAGCTCGCTCAGCGCGGTTGTCGCGAACGTGACCTCGGGGGACCTCTGCCGACCCAGCTGTGAGGACGCGACCGAGGCGTAGGAGGGGGCGCGGTCGATGGTGCCCGCCGCTGCACGCCAGGCCGAGGCGGCCTCACGCAGCTTGCCGGTGTCGGCGCTCGGCCATGCCCAGCCCTGCAAGTGGTCGACGATGAGGTTCCAGAACTCCGGCATGTCGGCGTTGTCGCCGCCGAGCGAGCTGGGGGGCGTGACGATCGAGACGAGCTCGGGCTGCGGCTGCTTGCCCCCGCCGTCCGGACGGCTGCCGCGCTTGTAGACCGACGCGCGGTTGGCCTCGCGGTGGTTGGCGCCACTGGTGCTGGTCAGGACGGACAGGTTGCCGTAGGCAGTGGTCAGCTCCGCGAACGCGGCGACGGTGTCGGCGGCCGCATCGTCGTAGTTGCGGACGAAGTCCTCCGACGAGGCGTCGTCGCCGGCCATCGCCGAGTAGCCGCCGAGCTTGGCGGTGAGCGACCGGTAGCCGCCGGCCAGGACGACGTTTCCGCCCTCCAACGCCTCGGCTGCCGAGTCGTAGCCACCGGTGTCGACCTCCAGCCTCATCCCAGCGACTCCCACATCGACCGGTTGGCGTCGGCGGCCTCGGAGTAGTTGGTGCTGGCCTGGGCCGCGGCGGCGCGGAGCTCGGCCAACGCGTGCCGCATGGTCAGCAGACCCTGCTCCCACTCGTCCTGGGCCTCGCGCTGCGCGACGGCGGCCAGCCCCTCCCAGGACTCGTGGAGCCTGGCGATCTGGCGCTCGATGTCGTCGGTCAGGGTCGCCAGGGCGGACTCCGTGCGGGCGATGTCGGCGACGACGGCGTCGAGCTCGTCGGGGTCGATGGAGAAGGCGTCGCTCACGGTCTCAACCCAGCCGATCGACGATGCGTGCGGCGACCTGGTTCATGGCTTCCTCCGACGCGTCGTCCTGCTGGATGAAGTCCTTGTGGGTGGCGTCGAGGAGCTCACCCATGGCGACCAACCCCTCGAGCACGTCCGTCGCGCCGGCCTTCCACTCGGCCCACGCCTCGACGAAGGAGTCCGCGGCGATGCCGGTCCATCCGCTGCCCAGGTAGCCCGAGACCCGATCGTCGATCCGGTCGCGGTCGCGACGGAGCCGGGAGGCTGCGTCCCGCACGTCGCGGATCGCCCCGGTGAACGCGGCGTGCGTGACGTTGACCTGCTCCATGTGCTCCTGATGCCCCGACGCGTGCCACCGAAACCCCCGCTCGCGGTCCGCCGCCCGATGACAGTGGTGCTGTCATGATCGACCGCATGACGTACGAGCTGGGGCAGGGGACCGGGCCGCTGCGCGGCGTGAAGGTCGTCGAGATCGCCGGGATCGGGCCGGGCCCGCACGCGTGCATGATCCTCGCCGACCTCGGTGCCGACGTGATCCGCGTCGACCGGCCGGGCGGCAACCCGTTGTCCGCCGGCGAGAAGGACCTGCTCAACCGCGGCCGGCCGAGCGTCGCGCTCGATCTCAAGCGGCCCGAGGCGGTCGCGGCGGTGCTCGACCTGGTCGAGCGGGCCGACGTGCTCGTCGAGGGGATGCGCCCGGGCGCCGTCGAGCGGCTCGGCCTCGGCCCGGAGGACTGCTGGGCGCGCAACCCGCGCCTGGTCTTCGGCCGGATGACCGGCTGGGGCCAGGAGGGGCCGTGGGCCGAGGTCGCCGGCCACGACATGAACTACATCGGGATCAGCGGCGCGCTCCACGGCCTCGGCCAGGACCGCTCCCGCCCGCACTTCCCGAGCAACCTGCTCGGCGACTTCGGGGGCGGGTCGACGTACCTCGTCATCGGCGTCCTCGCCGCCCTCCTCGAGGCGCGGGCGAGTGGGCAGGGGCAGGTGGTCGACGCGGCGATCGTCGACGGCACCGCCCACCTCAACGCGATGGCCTCGACCTTCGCCGCCCTCGGCCTCGACCCCGGCCGCCGCCGGTCCGGCCTCCTCGACGGCGGCACCCCCTGGTACGACCTCTACGAGACGGCCGACGGGCGGCACATGAGCGTCGGCGCGCTCGAGCCGCAGTTCTGGGACGAGCTGGTCGCGCGCATCGGGGTCGACCTGCCGGACCGCGACGACCCCGCCCACCTGCGCACCATCCGCGACGCCCTCACCGCCCGGTTCCGGGAGCTGACGCAGGCCGAGTGGTGCGAGGTGTTCGACGGCACCGATGCGTGCGTGGCCCCGGTGGTGCCGCTCGCCGACGCGCCGCACCACCCCCACCTGGCCGCCCGCGGCACCTTCGTCGCCCCGGACGGCGTGACCCAGCCCGCCCCGGCGCCGCGGTTCTCCCGGACGACCTCGTCCATCCGCAGCGCCCCGCCGCTGCCGGGCGAGCACACCCGCGAGGCGCTGGCCGCATGGGGCGTCGCCGACGTGGACGCCCTCATCGACTCCGGCGCCGCAGTCCAGACTTAGCGGCATGCGCCCCTTCCTGTTCCTCGGCACCCGGGCCGAGGACGACGTCGCCCAGCAGGAGTACGACGCCGTGCTGGCCGGCTGCGGCCTGCGCGCCGACGAGCTGGTGCGGGTCCGCCTCGAGCAGGGACCGCTCGGCCCGGTCGACCTCGCCGACTGGTCGGGCATCGTCCTGGGCGGCGGGCCGTTCAACGCCTCCGACCCCGAGGAGGCGAAGCCGGAGGCGCAGCGCAGCGCCGAGGCGGACCTGCGCGGCCTCGCGCGGCAGGTCGTCGCGGCCGACTTCCCCTTCCTCGGCGCCTGCTACGGCATCGGCGTCCTGGGCGGGCTGGGCGGCGGGGTCGTCGACCGCACCTACGGCGAGCCGATCGGCGCGCTGCCCGTCCGGCTGACCGACGCGGGGCGGGCCGACCCGCTCTTCGGCGTCCTGCCCGCCGAGTTCGCGGCCTACCTCGGCCACAAGGAGGCGGTCTCGCGCCTGCCCGACGGCGCGGTCCTGCTGGCCTCGACCTCCACCTGCCCGGTGCACGCGTTCCGGCTCGGGCGCAACGTCTACGCCACGCAGTTCCACCCCGAGCTCGACGCGGTCGCGATCTGCGACCGCATCGACGCCTACAGCGCGCACGGCTACTACGAGCCGCACGAGCGCGAGGCGCTCAAGGCCGCCGCCCGCGAGGCGATGGTCACCGAACCGGTGCGACTGCTCGCGAGGTTCGTCGAGCTCCACGCGCGTGGCTGACGGGTCTCGAGGCTCACTCCGCTCGCACCTCGACCGACGACTGGCGGAGGTCGGGACGTTCGGCCCTACGGTCGCAGCCGGGGCCCGCCTAGCGTCGTGTCATGGACGAGCCGATCACCCGGATGAGCACCGAGGAGTGCTGGGACTTCCTCGACCGCCAGGAGCTCGGGCGCCTGGCCTACCACCTCCTCGAGGAGGTGCACATCGTGCCGGTCAACTACGCCGTGGACCGCGACCACTCCGGGCGCCGCACCCTGCTGTTCCGCACCGCCGAGGGGTCGAAGCTCATCGGCGTGGTGATGAACGCCGACGTCGCCTTCGAGGCCGACCACATGGACGAGGAGACGGCGGCCAGCGTGATCGCCCGCGGTCGCGCGCGGGTGCTGGACGAGGTCGAGGAGCACCGTGCGGAGAACGTCCCGCTCCGGCCGTGGGTCGCGACCCCGAAGTACAACGTCGTCGAGGTCGAGATCACCGAGATCAGCGGACGTCGCTTCCAGCTGACGAAGCCGTGGGAGCACATGATCCCCGAGTGATGTAACTCGTAGTTACAAATAGGGCCGCATCGCCTACGCTCGGGAGCGTGAGCGACCACGTCGACGTGCTGATCATCGGTGCCGGGCTCTCCGGCATCGGCGCCGCGGCGCACCTGGCCAAGGACCTGCCCGCGACGTCGTACGCCGTCCTGGAGCGGCGCGAGGCGAGCGGCGGCACGTGGGACTTCTTCCGCTACCCCGGCGTCCGCTCCGACTCCGACATGTTCACCCTCGGCTACCGCTTCCGGCCCTGGCGCGGCACCACCGCGCTCGCCGACGGCGCCTCGATCCTGCGCTACGTCCGTGACACCGCGCAGGCCTACGGCGTCGACCGCCACATCCGCTACGGCCACCACGTCACCTCCGCGGCCTGGGACAGCGACACGGCGCGCTGGACGGTGACGGCGGAGGTCGACGGCGAGCCGCGGCAGGTGACCGCGGACTTCCTCTGGGCCTGCAGCGGCTACTACGACTACGACCAGGGCTACACCCCGCACTTCGAGGGGCAGGAGCGCTTCGCCGGCCGGGTCGTGCACCCGCAGCACTGGCCCGAGGACCTCGACCACGAGGGCAAGCGGGTCGTGGTGATCGGCTCGGGGGCGACCGCGGTGACGCTGGTCCCGGCGCTGGCCGCGAGCGGGGCGGGCCGGGTGACGATGCTGCAACGCTCCCCGACGTACGTCCTCCCGCTGCCCGCGCAGGACGGCTTCGCCCGGCGGGCCCGCCGGCTGCTCGGCGACCGGCTGTCCTACCCGCTCGTGCGCGCCAAGAACATCGGCGTGGCCACCGCGCTCTACCAGCTCAGCCGGCGCCGGCCGCGTCTCGTGCGCCGGCTCATCCGCGCTGCCAACGTCAGGCTGCTGCCCGAGGGCTACGAGGTCGACACCCACTTCAACCCGGCCTACGACCCGTGGGACCAGCGGCTGTGCCTGGTGCCCGACGGCGACCTGTTCCACGCCATCGGCTCCGGGCGGGCCGACGTGGTCACCGGGCGGATCCGCACCTTCACCGAGACCGGCATCGAGCTCGAGTCCGGCGAGCACCTGGAGGCGGACGTCGTGGTCACGGCCACCGGCCTCAACGTGCGGGTCTTCGGCGGCGCCGAGCTCGTGGTCGACGGGGCCACCGTCAAGCCGCACGAGACGATGGCCTACCGGGCGATGATGCTCAGCGGCGTCCCCAACTTCGCCTTCACCATCGGCTACACCAACGCGTCGTGGACGCTCAAGGCCGACCTCGTCGCGGAGTACGTCGTCCGGCTGCTGCGCCACCTGCGCGAGACCGGCGCCCGGTCGGTCGTCCCGGTCCGGGACCCGTCGGTGGCGGAGGTGCCGCTGATGGACTTCGACGCCGGCTACGTCCAGCGGGTGATCCACACGCTGCCCCGGCAGGGCGCGGTGGCCCCGTGGCAGCTCAAGCAGAACTACCTCCA
>JAYSEC010000129.1:0-2690 GCA_041914085.1 Nocardioides sp. | reverse complement strand
CATGTCCCGCGACGAGAGCTACGACGTCCTCGGCACGCGCGAGCACCCCTCGCTCGGCCTCGACACCTTCGGCGACGCGCCCGTGGGTGCCGCTCCCGCCAACCACCCCGAGACGATCCGCGAGGTCGTCGAGGAGGCGGTGCTGGCCGACCGCGCCGGCATCGACTACATCGGGCTCGGCGAGCACCACCGCCCCGACTACGCGATCACCGCACCCGACGTGGTGCTGGCCGCGATCGCCGGCCGCACCGAGCGGATCCGCCTGGGCACCGGCGTCACGGTGCTGTCCAGCGACGACCCGATCCGCGTCTACCAGCGCTTCGCGACCCTCGACGCCGTCTCCGGCGGCCGGGCCGAGGTGCAGCTGGGCCGTGGCTCGTTCATCGAGTCGTTCTCCCTCTTCGGCCTCGACCTGCAGGACTACGACCGGCTCTTCGCCGAGAAGCTCGACCTGTTCGCGGCCCTGCAGTCCGAGGGGCCGGTGAGCTGGCAGGGCTCGATCCGCCCGCCGCTGGAGGGCAAGCAGGTGTACCCGCCGACCGCGGCGGGTCGGCTCCCGGCCTGGATCGCCGTCGGCGGCACCCCGGAGTCGGTGGTGCGCGCCGCCCGGTACGCCATGCCGCTGGTGCTCGCCGTGATAGGCGGCTCCCCGGAGGGGTTCGTCCAGCTCGCCGAGCTCTACCGCCGCGCCCTGTCGGAGTACGGCCACCCCGAGCTGCCCGTCGGCATGCACTCCCCGGGGCACGTCGCGGCGAGCGACGAGGAGGCCCGCGAGCAGCTCTACCCGCACCAGGCCGAGCTCTTCACCCGGATCGGTCGCGAGCGCGGCTGGGGCCCCTACAGCCGGGTGGCGTTCGAGCAGGGTGCCTCGCCCAAGGGGGCGTTGTTCGTCGGCTCGCCCGACACCGTGGCGACCAAGATCGCGTGGGCGGTGCGTACGCTCGGGCTCTCCCGCTTCCAGCTGAAGTACTCGGTCGGCGCGCTGCCCCACGAGCAGCGGATGGAGTCGGTCCGGCTCTACGGCGAGGAGGTCGTCCCGCGGGTGCGGGCCCTCCTCGCGCAGGGCTGAGGTCCAGACCACTGCCGCGTTCATGGAAGCGCTCCCAGCGACTTGAACGTGACAATCACGCGCCCCATTGACACTCCATGTGACCGCGGTCATAGTGATGCCCGGACGGAAGTGGAAGCGCTCTCACACCTCACGCTCACCGTCCACCTCCAGGCCGGACACCCTGTCCGGCGCTTCGCAGGACGGCAGGAGTGCAGTGGTGCAGACACGGAAGACCCGGCGGGTGCGACTCGCCACGAGCGCGCTCTTGGCGCTCACCCTCGCCTCGACGGCGGCCGCGTGCGGCGGTGACAGCGAGGACGGCACGACCGCGGACGGCAAGATCAAGCTCACGGTCGCGACCTTCAACGAGTTCGGCTACGAAGAGCTCATCAAGGAATACAACGCGATGCAGGACGACGTCGTCGTCGAGCAGAAGAAGGCCGGCACGGCCAACGAGCACCAGGACAACCTCTACACCAAGCTGGCGGCCGGCTCGGGGCTGTCCGACATCGAGGCGATCGAGGTCGACTGGTGGTCGGCGCTGATGGAGCAGTCCGACGCCTTCGTCGACCTGACCGACCCCGAGGTCGAGGGCCGCTGGCTGGACTGGAAGACCGAGGCCGCGACGACCCCCGACGGCAAGCTCATCGGCTACGGCACCGACATCGGCCCCGAGGGCATGTGCTACCGCGCCGACCTGTTCAAGAAGGCCGGGCTGCCCACCGACCGCGAGAAGGTCGCGTCCCTCTTCGAGGACTGGGACACCTACTTCGAGACCGGTCGCGAGTTCGTGAAGAAGGTGCCCGACACCGCCTGGTACGACAGCTCCGGCGGCACCGCGCAGGCGATGATCAACCAGACCGAGTACTCCTTCGAGGACGAGGACAACAACGTCATCGCCGCCGACAACCCGGACGTGAAGGCGGTCTTCGACACGGTCACCGCCAACGTCGCCGACGGCCTCACCACGGGGCTGACCCAGTGGAGCGAGGACTGGACGGCCGCCTTCCAGAACGACGGGTTCGCGACGATGGCGTGCCCGGGCTGGATGCTCGGCGTGATCGAGGGCAACGCCGACGGCGTCGAGGGCTGGGACATCGCGAACGTGTTCCCCGGCGGCGGTGGCAACTGGGGCGGCTCCTACCTGACGGTGCCCGCCCAGGGTGAGCACCAGGAGGAGGCCAAGGAGCTCGCCAAGTGGCTCACCGCGCCCGAGCAGCAGATCAAGGCGTTCGAGGCCAAGGGCACCTTCCCGAGCCAGGTCGAGGCGCTCGACGACCCGGCCCTGACCGGCGCCACCAACGCGTTCTTCAACGACGCCCCGACCGGCAAGATCCTGGCCGAGCGGGCCGAGGCCGTGCCGTTCATCCCGCACAAGGGCCCGAAGTTCGCCGACATCAACACCGCCTTCCAGCAGGCGATCCAGCGGGTCGACGAGGGACAGGAGACGCCCGACGAAGCCTGGGAGTCCTTCCTGGCCGACGTCGAGCGCCTGGGCTGATCCCACCCATGGATGCAGGTTCCACTGCCGTGCAGCCGGGGGGGGGGGGGCCGCCACCCCCGGCCCCCCCACCCGCCCCGCCCCCCCCCCGCGCCCGCGCCCCCCCCCCCCGGGGGGGCCCCACCAGACCGCCGCCGC
>JAYSEC010000128.1:0-9480 GCA_041914085.1 Nocardioides sp. | reverse complement strand
GGGCTCAGTCGCCGCTCGGCCGCTTCTCCAGCATCACCTGGCGCTCGGTCGCCCGGAAGCCCAGGCCGCGGTAGATGCGGATGGCGTCGCCGTCGTCGTCGGCCACGATCACGAGCGTGCGCACGCCCAGCTCGTCGAGGGCGTGGCGGCCGGCAGCGTGGACGGCGGCGGCGGCCAGGCCCTGGCGCCGGTGCGCGGGGTCGGTCTCGACGCTCTGGAAGCGGGCCACGCCGTCCTCGGTGCGGAAGACGGCCGCGGTGCTGACCACCTCGCCGTCCACGAAGGCTCCGAAACGCACTCCGCGGCCGGCCGCCACGAGCGACTGCTCCTGGACGTTGCGGCCTCGGGCGAAGGTGAGGTGGGCCTCTCCTCCGGTGGCGTCCTCCAGCCGGCAGCTGAGCCGGGCGCGGCTCTCCCAGTCCTCCTCGGAGACCAGCGGGCGCACCTCGGCCGCCACCTCACGCGGGACGACGAGCTCCTCGGCGGTCAGCACCGCGGCGACGTCGACCGTCAGCCCGGCGGCCTCGAAGGCGGCGCGGGACTCCGCGGACAGGTCGGCGGTGTCGATGCCGATGCTGACGTGCTCGGCCAGCGGGAACTCGGTGTGGAAAGCACCGACCACCTCCTTCTCCCCGCCGGGCACGGGCGGCTGCGCGAGGAGGATGAAGTTGCCCCAGAAGTACGTCGGGTTGGCCGGGGTGCGGACCACCAGGTGGGTGCCACGGTCCTCCACGACGCTGCCGGAGGCGGTCAGCAGGGCGAGGTCGGTCCGGAAGCCGAGGGAGGTGACGTGCATGGGCGGAGGCTAGTCCCCCGGCACCTAGATGTTGTCCGCGGAGGTGTCCGGGTCGGCGGTGGTGGACGGCGACTCGCCCCGCTCCGGGTCGGCGTCGGGGTCCCACCGCCAGTCTCGCACCTCGGGCAGGTCGTCGCCGTGGGTGCGGGTCCACTGCCGCGCGCGCCGACGGGTGTCGGTCATCAGCTGGCGCACCCCGGCGGCGTGCTGGCCCAGGCCCGGCACGCGGTCGATGACGTCGATCACGAGGTGGTAGCGGTCGGTGTCGTTCATCATCACCATGTCGAAGGGCGTGGTCGTGGTGCCCTCCTCCTTGTAGCCGCGCACGTGGATGTTGTCGTGGTTCGTGCGGCGGTAGGTCAGGCGGTGGATCAGCCACGGGTAGCCGTGGTAGGCGAAGATCACCGGCTTGTCGGTGGTGAAGACGGTGTCGAACTCGCGGTCGCCGAGGCCGTGCGGGTGCTCGCGCGCGTCCTGCAGCCGCATCAGGTCGACGACGTTGACGAAGCGCACCTTCAGCTCCGGCAGGTGCTCGCGCAGCAGCGACGTCGCGGCGAGCGCCTCCAGGGTCGGTACGTCGCCCGCTGCCGCGATGACGACGTCGGGGTCGCCCTCGTCGTTGGACGCCCAGTCCCAGATGCCGAGTCCGCGCGCGCAGTGCAGGTCGGCCTGCTCGGCGTCGAGCCAGTCGAAGCTCGGCTGCTTGCCGGACACCACGACGTTCACGTAGTGCTCGCTCTCGAGGCAGTGCGCCATCGTGGAGAGCAGGGTGTTGGCGTCCGGCGGCAGGTAGACGCGGACGACCTCGGCCTTCTTGTTGACGACGTGGTCGATGAAGCCGGGGTCCTGGTGCGAGAAGCCGTTGTGGTCCTGGCGCCACACGTGCGAGCTGAGGAGGTAGTTCAGGCTGGCGATCCGCGGTCGCCACTCGATCTCGCGGGTCGTCTTGAGCCACTTCGCGTGCTGGTTGAGCATCGAGTCGACGATGTGGATGAAGGCCTCGTAGCAGCTGAACAGGCCGTGCCTGCCGGTGAGGAGGTAGCCCTCCAGCCAGCCCTGGCAGGTGTGCTCGGAGAGGATCTCCACGACCCGGCCGGACCTGCCGAGGTGCTCGTCGACGTCGCTGAGATCGGCGGCCCACACCTTGTCGGTGACCTCGTAGACCGCGTCGAGCCGGTTGGACGCGGTCTCGTCGGGGCCGAAGATCTTGAAGTTGGTGTCGTTGTCGCGCACCACGTCGACGAGGTACTGCCCCAGCACGCGGGTCGGCTCGTGGATGGACGCGCCGGGCCGCTCGACCTCGACGGCGCAGCCGCGCCAGTCCGGCAGCCGCAGCGGCTGCTTGAGCAGGCCGCCGTTGGCGTGCGGGTTGGCGCTCATCCGACGGGTCCCGGCGGGCGACAGCGCCCTGATCGCCTCGACGGGCCGACCGTCCTCGCCGAACAGCTCCTCGGGGCGGTAGGACCGCAGCCACTCCTCGAGCTGCGCGCGGTGGTCGTCGTTCTCGCGGGTGCCGGCGAGCGGCACCTGGTGGGCGCGCCACGTCCCCTCGACGGGCTTGCCGTCCACCTCGGCCGGCCCGGTCCAGCCCTTCGGGGTGACCAGCAGGATCATCGGCCACGGCCGGCGCTCGACGTCGCCGTCCTCGCGGGCGGCCCGCCAGATCTCGGCGATCATGTCGTGCGCCTCGTCGAGCGCGGCGGCCATCTGCCGGTGCACGTCGGCGGGCTCGTCGCCCTCGACGGTGATCACGTGGTGGCCGTAGCCGCGCAGCAGGCTCTCGAGCTCGTCGCGGTGGATCCGCGCGGGGATCGTCGGGTTGGCGATCTTCCAGCCGTTGAGGCTGAGGATCGGCAGCACGGCGCCGTCGTGGACCGGGTCGACGAACTTGTTCGCGTGCCAGCTCGCGGCGAGCGGGCCGGTCTCGAACTCGCCGTCGCCGACGACGGCCGTCACGAGCAGGTCCGGGTTGTCCATCGCAGCGCCGTACGCGTGGGAGAGGACGTACCCGAGCTCGCCGCCCTCGTGGATCGACCCCGGCGTCTCCGGGGCGACGTGGCTGGGGATGCCGCCCGGGAAGGAGAACTGCCGGAACAGCCGCGACATGCCGTCGCGGTCGTGGGAGACGGCGTGGAAGACCTCGGAGTAGGTGCCCTCGAGCCAGGCGTTGGCCACCGCCGCGGGACCGCCGTGCCCCGGTCCGCACAGGATGATGGCGTTGGTGTCGCGCTCGCGGATCAGCCGGTTGAGGTGCGTCCAGACGAGGTTCAGGCCCGGGGTGGTGCCCCAGTGGCCCAGCAATCGGGGCTTGATGTCGTCGCGCTCGAGCGGCCGCTCGAGCAGCGGGTTGTCGAGCAGGTAGATCTGCCCGACGGCGAGGTAGTTGGCTGCGCGGAACCAGAGATCGAGGTCCTGGACCTGGTCGTCGGTGAGGGTCGCCATGCTCCTTCGTA
Source organism: Nocardioides sp. (assembly GCA_041914085.1). Lineage (GTDB taxonomy): Bacteria > Actinomycetota > Actinomycetes > Propionibacteriales > Nocardioidaceae > Nocardioides. The sequence goes on along the minus strand of JAYSEC010000128.1, from coordinate 6,231 downwards.
CCGGACCCGGACGTGATCGCGCATCCCCTCCCCCGCCGGTCTGGACGGTTCAGCCGCTGACCACGTTGCCCAGCTGCTCGCCGGCGACCATGCGGCGGAGCTGGTCGCGCACCAGCGCGGAGATCCGCGGCAGCATGGCCGTCGTGCCGCCGGCGATGTGCGGCGTGACGAGCACGTCCGGGGCCTCCCACAGCGAGTGCCCGTCGGGCAGGGGCTCGGGGTCGGTCACGTCGAGCGCGAACCGGAGCCGGCCGGCGTGGGCCAGGACCGCGTCGGTGTCGACGACCGGGCCACGCGCCACGTTGACCACCAGGGCACCGTCGGGCAGCAGCGACATCGCCGCGTCGTCGAGCAGGCCGCGGGTGGTGTCGGTGAGCGGGACGAGGACGACCACGACGTCCTGCTCGGGCAGCAGGCCGGGCAGGTCGTCGATCGCGCGCACCCGGCCGACGAGGTCGTCGTCGCGCTCGCGCGTGGCCACCGCGGTGACCGCGGCCTTCATCGGCAGCAGCCGCTCCGCGAGGGCGCGCCCGATCGAGCCGTACCCGAGGACCAGCACGCGCGAGTCCGCGAGCGAGCGCCGCATCTTGTCGGAGGTCCAGTGACCGTGGTGCCGCACGGCCTCCGGGATGCCGCGGAGGCTGGCGAGGATGAGCCCCACCGCGTGCTCGGCGGTCGCGTCGTCGTGGACGCCGGTGGCGTTGCACAGCGTCACCCCGTCGGGCAGCCGCCCGGCCACGCCGTCGTACCCGGCGCTCTGGAGCTGCACCACCCGCAGCCCCCGGAGCAGGTGGCCGCGGTCGATGACGTCGGCGCGCGTCGCGTAGTGGGGCACCCAGAACGGCACCTCGCCGTCGGGAGGCGGTCCGTCGCCGTTCCACACCACGACCTCGACGCCCTCGACCGGGCCGACGGCGTCGGCGAGCTCCTGCGTGGCGAGCGCGGCCCTCACGCCTGCTCCGCGCTGAGCGGGAGGTAGGGCGTGAGGTCGGTGCGCTCGCCGCTGGCGGCCACCTTGCCGGAGGCCACCGCCTCCGCCCAGGTCGTACGCCCGGTGGCCACGGCGAGCCACGTCTCCGCGTCGGTCTCGACGACCGCCGGCGGCGTGCCGCGGGTGTGCCGCACGCCGGGGATCGCCTGCACGGCCGCGAACGGCGGCACGCGCACCTCGACCGACCGACCGGGCGCGCGGGTCTCGAGGACGGCCAGGTAGTGCTTGACGAGCGCCTTGGTGTCGGCCGCGGCGGAGGCGGTCGCCAGCTGGTCGGAGGTCAGGACCTTGAGTCGGGCAGGCACGTACCGAGGCTAGACGGACATCATGAAGGCAGTTCGCGCCAGGTCGCGGCTGACGCGAGCGTGGGAGGGCCGCTGCGGAGCGCGAACTGCCTTCCTGGTGCTCAGGCGATCGAGTCGAGGATCGCCAGCTGGGCCTGCCAGGCGGGCGAGTCCGGGTCGATGACGACGAAGTGGTCGCCGGCCACGCGGATGACCTCCGCGGTCGCGCCGGCGGCCTGGGCGTCGACGACGTACCCCTCGGACTGGCCGAGCGGGACGACCTCGTCGTCGACCCCGTGCACGCACCACACGGGTACGTCGAGCGGGATCTGCTGCTGCGGGTCCCACCGGGCGTCGTCGGGACCGGGAACGTGCCCGAGCAGGGCCGCGGCCGCGCCGCCACCCAGGCCCATCCGCTCGGACATGACGAGGTCGAGAACGCCAGCCTGGGAGATCGCGTGGGTGACGCGCACGCGCGGCTCCTCGCGCCCGGCCGCCCAGACAGCGAGGTGGCCGCCGGCGGAGTGGCCGAGGGTGACGACCGTCGCGAGGTCGAGGTCCTCGACGTCGGCGAGCGCGTCGATGGCCGCCGCCACGTCGTCGAACGTCTCGGGGGTGCCGCCGCCGTTGCCGACCCGGCGGTACTCGATGTTCCACGCCGTCCAGCCCTGGTCGGCCAGCGCGCGGGCCAGGGGCTGGCCGAGGGTGAGGTCGTAGGCGGACTTCCAGAAGCCGCCGTGGATGACGACCACGGCACCCCGGGATGCTCCCCGGGGACGGTGGAGCTCGGCGAACTGCGAAGGGTCCTCGCCGTAGTCGATGCGCTCGGCGCCTTCCGGGACGGCGGGTCCGGGCTCGTCGGTGGGCACGGGCGACTCCTCGGAACAGGCGCTCAGCAGGACGGGGACGGCCGGCCCGAGCACGGGCAGGGCGAGAAGCGTACGACGGCGCATGCCTGAGGTTCGGAGCCGATCGGTGGATCGCTCGTCCACCGGCCCGTCACTCCCCGGGCCCGTCCGCGCGCGGCTGCACGATCTGCACGACCTGGTAGGTCCGTCGTCCCGGGTCGCGCCCGCGGGTGCGCTCGGCCCACGCCTCGACGACGGCGTCCATCTCGGCGCGCATCGCGTGGGCCTCCTCGTCGGTGAGCCTGATGGCGTGGTCGGAGACCGCATGGACGCCACGCCCGTCCTTCTCGCCCATGGCGAACGCACGGTCGACCACCTCGTGGAGCGCGGCGGTCTTGCTCGCGCGGAACACCTCCACGGCGGCGCGGCCACCGGGGGCCTCCGCGAGCTCGCTGAGGTTGACGCTGAAGCCCTCCTCGGCGGTCACCCGCCACACCCGGTCGCGCCTGTCGCGTGCCTCTTCGGGGGCCTCCTCGACCAGGCCGTACTTCGCGAGCTGGCGGAGGTGGAAGCTGGCCTGGTTGGCCGGGATGCCGAGCGCCTGGGCGATGTCGGCGGCTCGCACCGGACCGGTCGCCGACATCTCGTCGAGGATGCGCGTGCGCACCGGGTGCGCGATCGCGCGCAGGACGCGGGGGTCGCTCAACGGCTTCGGCTGGACCACGAGGCCATCCTACCGAGATGCGCACGCACTATTGCGCACGTTTACTTGCGCAAGATATGGTGCGCATGTGCCCGGCTACCGACAGCTCTCCCGCAACCGCGACTTCACGGTGCTCTGGATCGGCGACACGGTCAGCGAGCTCGGCAGCGCCCTGTCGATGTTCGTCTTCCCGCTCATCGCCTACGCCCTCAGCGGCTCGGCCCTCACCGCGGCGCTCGTGGAGGCGGCGTACCTCGGCGGGCTGTGCGCGACGCTCCTGCCGGCCGGCGTGCTCGCCGACCGCGTCGACCGCAGGCGGATCATGCTCGTCTCGAGCGCCACCGGTTGCGCGGCGTACGCCTCGCTCGCGGTCGCCGGCGCGCTCGGCGCCCTCACCCTGCCGCACCTCGTCGGCGTCGCGCTCGTCAGCGGCGTCGCGGCGGGCGCCTTCAACCCGGCCCAGGTGTCCGCGATCCGCTCGGTGGTCGCGACCGAGGACCTGCCCACCGCGCTCAGCCAGAACCAGGCGCGCCAGCACGTCGCCTCGCTGCTCGGGGGCCCGCTCGGCGGCCTGCTGTACGCCGTCACCCGCTGGCTGCCGTTCGCGGTCGACGCGCTGTCGTACGCCGTCGCCTGCCTGACGGTGAGCCGGGTCCGGACCGACCTGTCCCCGCCGCACCGCCGCCGCGAGCCCCTGCGCCAGCAGCTGGCCGAGGGCTTCCGCTTCATGTGGGCGCGGCCGTTCTTCCGCACACTGATGGCCTGGGCGTCGCTGACCAACCTCGTCACCAACGCGATCTTCTTCGTGGTCGTCCTCCGGATGGTGTCCGAGGGCGTGCCTGCCGCCCAGATCGGCCTCGTCTCGACCGCCGCGGGGGTCGGCGGCATCCTGGGCGCGGCGATCGCGCCGAGCCTGATCCACCGCCTGCCGACCGGCCGGCTGACCGTGCTCATCGGCTGGGCGTGCTGCCTGCCGCTGGCGCCCCTCGCCGTGTCGGACAGCGTGTGGACCGCCTGCGCGTGCACCTTCTCGCTGCTGGTGCTCAACCCCGTCGGCAACGCGGGCATCATCTCCTACCGGATGGCCGTCACCCCTGACCACCTCCAGGGCCGCGTCGGCTCCACCAGCCAGTTCGTCTCGATGTCGGTGATGCCGCTGGCGCCCCTGCTCGGCGGCTGGCTGCTGGAGCACCAGGGCGGCACCGTGGCCATCACCGCCCTCGTGGTGGCCTCAGCGCTCCTCGCGGTCCTGCTCACCGCGAGCCGCTCGATCCGTTCGGTGCCCCGGCCGTCGGAGTGGGTGGTCGAGGAGGCGGAGGAGTCCGACCCCGCCCCCGCGCCGCTCCTGGCGGGGTAGTCGTCGGACTACCCCGGCACGGCCGAGCGGGAGAAGCGCGACCCGACCTCGGCGACCCGGTCCGCCAGCTCCGGCGGGGACTCGACCTCGAAGTCCGCGCCCGAGCCGGCCAGCACCATGACCGGCCACGCCAGGTCGTCGACGTTCATCTCCAGGACGCAGCCCGCACCGTCGGGCGTGACGGTGCCCCAGCGGCCGACCTGCTCGGCGAGGTCGTCGGCCGGCATGCCCACCCGGACTCGTACGGCGTACCGCTGGGGCATCCGCCGGATGCCCTGCCGGACGAAGGCGAGGGCGTCGTCCGCCGGCAGGTCCCGCGGCCGGAAGCGCTGACCAGTGGGCTCCGGCGCCGAGATCCGGTCGAGCCGGAAGCTGCGCCAGTCCATCCGGTCGCGGTCCCAGGCCACGAGGTACCACCGGCGACCGAGGGAGACGAGCCGCAGCGGCTCGACGCGGCGGTGGGACGACTCGCCCTCGCGTGCGGTGTAGTCGAAGCGCAGCAGCTCGCTGTCGCGACAGGCCTGCGCGAGCGTGGTGAGGACGGCGGCGTCGAAGACCGGCGCGCCCTCCCACGGACCGGGCGCGTCCGTCTGGCTGGCGACCGCGTCCATCTGCCGACGGAGCCGCGGCGGCATCAGCGAGAGCACCTTGGAGAGCGCCTGGACCGACCAGTCGTCCATGCCGGCGACCGCACCGGCAGCGGCAGTCCGCAGGCCGACGGCAACCGCGACGGCCTCCTCGTCCTCGAGCAGCAGCGGCGGAAGCGACCCGCCGGCACGCAGCTGGTAGCCGCCGGCGGCGCCGCGGACCGCGTCCACGGTGTAGCCGAGGTCGCGCAGCCGGTCGACGTCGCGGCGCAGGGTCCGCGGGCTCACCTCGAGCCGCTCGGACAGCTCCGGGCCCGGCCAGTAGCGGTGGGTCTGGAGCAGGGACAGCAGCCGCAGCATCCGCTCACTCGTGCTCATGCCACCAAGAATATTCCGAATGCGGTCAGGAACTGGCCGCATGCCTTCATAGCGTCGTGGTCATGACCTACACCCACCACACCGGACCGGCGATCGTGACGCGTGGTCTCACCCGCCACTTCACCTCGCGCAAGCAGACCGTCGAGGCCGTCCAGGGCCTCGACCTCGAGATCGGGCAGGGCGAGCTGGTCGCCTTCCTCGGGCCCAACGGCGCGGGGAAGTCGACCACCCTCCGGATGCTCACGACACTCATCCCGCCCACGTCGGGCACGGCGAGCGTCGCCGGCCACGACGTGGTGTCCGGCCAGCGCGACGTACGACGGGCCATCGGGTTCGTCGGGCAGGGCAACGGCGCGGGCCACCGGCAGCTCGGTCGCGACGAGCTGGTCAGCCAGGGCCGGGCCCACGGGCTCTCGCGCGCCGAGGCCCAGCGCCGGGCGGCCGAGCTCGTCGAGGACCTCGACCTCGCCGCCGTGGCCGACCGCAAGGTCTCCTCGCTCTCCGGGGGCCAGCGCCGGCGCCTGGACATCGCGATGGGGCTCGTGCACCTGCCGCGCGTGCTCTTCCTCGACGAGCCCTCGACCGGCCTCGACCCCCAGAACCGCGCGAACCTCCAGGGCCTGATCCAGCGGCTGCACGCCGAGAGCGGCAGCACGGTCGTGCTGACGACGCACTACCTCGAGGAGGCCGACGCCCTGGCCGGTCGCGTGATCGTCGTCGACCACGGGCGGGTGATCGCCGACGACACGGCGGCCCGCCTCAAGAGCGGGCTGGGCGACCTCGTCCGGCTCGGCTTCGCGTCCCCGGGCGACGCCGGCCGGGCAGCGTCCCGCCTCGCGCGCGTGCCGGACTCGCGCGTCGACGTCGCCGACTCAGCGGTCGACCTGCGGGTCAAGGACGGCTCCACCATGGTCGGCGGGCTGCTCGCCGACCTCGCCGCGGACGGCGTACCCCCGTCGCGGGTCGAGGTGGCCCGGCCCACCCTCGACGACGTCTTCCTCGACCTCACCGGTCGCAGCCTGCGCGAGACCCAGTCCACCACCCCCGAGTCCACCGAGATCGAGAGCGAGGTCGCAGCATGAG
>JAYSEC010000127.1:0-9548 GCA_041914085.1 Nocardioides sp. | reverse complement strand
CGCTCGGTGCGCTCGGGGTACTGGTAGGCGAACTGCATCGCCACGCCCCCGCCGAAGCTGTGCCCGACCACGGTGGCGGTGTCGATGCCCAGCACGGTGAGCAGGTCGCGCATGCCGTTGGCGTAGCCGCCGACGCTGTAGTCGGCCCGCGGCTTGTCCGAGGCGCCGTGGCCGAGCAGGTCGGGTGCGATCACGGTGTGCGTGCGCGCCAGCGAGTCGATGACCGGGGTCCACGTGGTGTGGTCGCACCCGAGGCCGTGCAGCAGCAGGACGACGGGTCCCGAGCCCTTGCGGACGTACGCGCGCCGGTGCCCGTGCACGGTGACGTGCTGCAGGTGCGGGTTGCTGCGACGCGACACTCGAGCTCCAACCTGGGGGGACCGTCCCGGATTCAACCAGACGCACGTCCCGTTCCGCGGGCACACCGGGCGGCGATGCCAAGTCGTGACCTGGTGGGCCGTTCCGGCGGGTCCGGTGGCCGAACCACCGGCTTCGTGGGAATCCCACTACGTCGCGGACCGCACTAGAGTCGCGCCATGCCCCCCTCCCGCCGTCGCGCAGCCGAGGCCCTGCGCAGCTCCACGGGGGCGCTGAGCACCGCAGCCACGGGCCGGATGTCCGCCGACCTGCCCTGGTTCGACGACCTGAGCGCCGAGGACCGATCCTGGGTCGGCCTCATCGTCCAGGCCGGCATCCGCGGCTTCGTCGACTGGTACGACGTCGAGGTCGAGGCCTCGGCCCACGACCCCCTCGACGTGGTCGTCTTCGGCGCCGCGCCTCGCGAGCTGACCGGCGTCATCTCCCTGCAGCAGACGGTCGAGCTGGTCCGGTTGAGCATCCGGGTGGTCGAGACCAACATCGACGCCCTGCTGCACCCCGAGGACGTCGACGAGGTCCACCAGGCGGTGCTGCGCTACGCCCGCGAGGTCGCGTTCGCGACCGCCGCGGTCTACGCCCGCGCCGCCGAGTCCCGCGGCGCCTGGGACGCGCGACTCGAGGCGCTGGTGGTCGACGCAGTGGTCCGCGCGGAGACCGACGAGTCGGTGCTCTCGCGCGCGAGCGCCCTCGGCTGGGGCGCGCACGGCGACGTCGCCGTGGTGCTGGGCTCGGTGCCCCCGCACCGCGCGGAGATCGACGTCTTCGAGTCCGTGCGCCGCTCGGCCCGCGCGGGCGGCATGGACGCGCTGTGCGCCACCCAGGGCGACCGGCTCGTCGTGGTCCTCGGCGGTGCGGACGATCCCCTGAAGGCGGCGACGCGGCTGCTCGACCACTTCGGCGACGGGCCGGTGGTCGTCGGCCCGGTCACCGCCGACCTCGCCCACGCCAACGCCTCGGCCCGGGCCGCCCTCTCCGCGCACCGCGCGGCGGCCGGCTGGCCCGACGCGCCCCGCCCCGTCGCCAGCCGCGACCTGCTGCCCGAGCGCGCGCTCGCCGGCGACGGCCACGCGCGGCGCCACCTCGTCGACGACGTGTACCTCCCGCTCGTGGCGGCACGCGGCACGCTCCTGGAGACCCTCGGCGCGTGGTTCGAGCACGGCTCCTCGATCGAGGCCACCGCTCGCGCGCTCTTCGTCCACCCCAACACCGTGCGCTACCGCCTGCGCCAGATCACCGACGTCACCGGCTGGTCGCCGACCCGACCCCGGGAGGCCTTCACCCTGCAGCTGGCGCTGATCCTAGGGCGTCAGTCCGGTCGGACGGAATTGTAGGAACCCTACAAGGATCTGGGGGGCACTTTCGTCGGCGTCGGACCCGCGGCCGGGGCCGCGCCTTGGGCACAGTGGAGTCGTGCTCGTCATCGTCGCCCCCGGTCAAGGGGCCCAGACCCCCGGATTCCTCACGCCCTGGCTGGAGGACCCCACCTTCGCCGCGCGCTTCGACTGGCTGGCCACCGTGGCCGGCATCGACCTCGCGCACTACGGCACGGAGGCCGACGCGGACACCATCCGCGACACCAAGGTCGCCCAGCCGCTGCTCGTCGCGACCGGGCTGATCGCCGCCCTCGACCTGTTCCCCCACCCCGCCGACGCGTTCTCCCGCATCGGCGCCGTGGCCGGTCACAGCGTCGGCGAGCTCACCGCCGCGGCCGGCGCGCGCGCGATCACCGCCGAGCAGGCGATGGTGCTGGTGCGCGAGCGCGGCAACGCGATGGCCGACGCGGCCGCGGTCACCGCCACCGGCATGACCGCCGTGCTCGGCGGCGACCGCGACGAAGTGCTCGCCACGATCGAGCGCCACGGGCTCACCGCCGCCAACGACAACGGCCCCGGCCAGGTCGTGGCCGCCGGCACGATGGAGCAGCTGGCCGCGTTCGCCGAGGAGGCCCCGGCGAAGGCGCGGGTCATGCCGCTGAGCGTCGCCGGCGCCTTCCACACCTCGCACATGGCTCCTGCCGTCGACCGCCTGGCCGCGCTGGCCCGCTCGGTCTCGACCCACGACCCGCGCACTCCCGTGATCTCCAACCGCGACGGACAGGTCGTCCACGACGGCCGCGACGTGCTGCGCCGCATCGTCGGCCAGATCGCCAACCCGGTCCGCTGGGACCTCTGCATGGAGACGATGAGCGACCTCGGCGTGACGGGCATCCTCGAGATGCCGCCGGCCGGCACCCTGACCGGCATCGCCAAGCGCGCCCTCAAGGGGGTCGAGACGTTCGCGCTCAAGACCCCCGACCAGCTCGACGCCGCCCGCGAGTTCTGCGACAAGCACGGCGAGGCCTCGATGATCGAGACCACGCCGACGTGGCGGATGATCGTCTCGCCGGCCAAGGGCACCTTCCACGTCTCCCCGGAGGCCGCCGAGCTCGACGTCCTGCAGCCGGGTGCCGAGATCGGCGCCGTGGCCAGCCTCCGCGACCGCACCCAGGTCAGCGCACCCCACGGCGGCTCCGTGGTGGAGTGGCTCGTCGAGGACGGCGACCTCGTCTCCCCCGGCCAGCCCCTGCTGCGCCTGCACCCCGAGGCGACCCACTGATGGCCCCCCTGACAGCCGCGACCGGTGCTCCGCACGCGCGCATCATGGGGATGGGCTCCTACCGTCCCACCCGGCTCGTCCCCAACTCCGAGGTGGTCGACGCGATCGACTCCAGCGACGAGTGGATCCAGCAGCGCTCCGGCATCAGGACACGTCGGTGGGCCGGTCCCGAGGAGTCGGTCCAGATGATGTCGGTGGAGGCGTCCCGCGCCGCCATCGAGCGCGCCGGGTTGAATCCCGGCGACATCGACTGCGTCGTCGTCGCCACCGTCAGCCACCTGCTCCAGACGCCCGCCGTGGCCACCGCGATCGCCCACGAGCTCGGCACCGGTGGTGCCGCCGCCTTCGACATCTCGGCCGCCTGCGCCGGCTTCTGCCACGGCATCGCGATGGCGTCCGACATGGTCCGCGCCGGCAGCGCCCGCCACGTGCTGGTGGTCGGCGTCGAGCGTCTCACCGACATCCTCGACCTGACCGACCGGGGCACCGCGTTCATCTTCGCCGACGGGGCCGGGGCGGCCGTGGTGGGGCCGAGCGACACCCCGGGCATCGGCCCTGTCGTCTGGGGCTCCGACGGCGAGCAGTTCGACCTCATCCGCCAGCGCGAGGACTGGCGCGACGTGGTCGGCACCGACACCCAGCCCGGCTCGGGCGTGATGCCGCACCTCACCATGCAGGGAAACCCCGTCTTCCGCTGGGCGTCCTTCGCGATGGCCAAGATCGGCCAGCAGGCGCTCGACGCCGCTGGGGTGTCACTCGACGAGCTGGACGTCTTCGTGCCCCACCAGGCCAACATGCGCATCGTCGACGCGATGGCCCGCTCGATGAAGCTCCCCGAGTCGGTGCGCATCGCCCGCGACGTCGCCGACCAGGGCAACACCTCGGCCGCCTCCATCCCGCTCGCGCTCGACCGGATGATGCTCGAGGGCGACGCCCGCAGCGGTGACACCGCCCTCCTCATCGCCTTCGGCGCCGGCCTCGCCTATGCGGCGCAGGTCGTCACCGTCCCCTGAGCCGCCCGCACCCGCACGAGCAGCCTCCGCTGACCCACCAGTTCTGACCGAGCACCACCACCGAGAAAGAAGGGAAGGCCCCATGGCCACCACCGAAGAAATCCGCGCTGACCTCGCCGACATCGTCAACGAGGTCGCCGGCGTCGACGCCGACGACGTCCAGCTGGACAAGTCCTTCGTGGACGACCTCGACGTCGACTCGCTCTCCATGGTCGAGGTCGTCGTGGCCGCCGAGGAGAAGTTCGGCGTGACCATCCCGGACGACGAGGTCAAGAACCTCAAGACCGTGGGTGACGCCGTCGCCTACATCGAGCGCGCCCAGGGCTGAGCCCTCCCCGACGTCACGGGCGGCCGACCAGCCTCGGTCGCCCGTGACCACCGGACCGCACCGGACCACCCACCCACGCCACCGAGAAACGGATACCCACAGATGCCCTCGACCCGCGTAGTCGTCACCGGCCTCGGCACCACCTCCCCCGTCGGCGGGGACGTCGCCTCCACCTGGCAGGCGATGCTGTCCGGAACCTCCGGCATCAGGCGCCTCACCGACGAGTGGGTCGACGAGCTGCCGGTGAAGATCGGTGGCCGGGTCGCCGTCGAGCCGTCCGAGGTGCTCGACCGCGTCAAGGCGCGCCGTCTCGACCGCTCCAGCCAGTTCGCCATGGTCGCGGCCGACCAGGCGTGGGCCGACGCCGGCCTCGAGGGTGCCGACATCGAGGCCGAGCGCCTGGGTGTGGCCCTGGCTTCCGGCATCGGTGGTGTCACGACGCTGCTCGCCAACTACGACACGCTGCTCGAGAAGGGCGCCCGCCGGGTCTCCCCCCTCGCCGTGCCGATGCTCATGCCCAACGCCCCCGCGGCCAACGTCAGCCTCAAGTACGGCGCCCGCGCGGCCGTGCACGCGCCGACGTCGGCCTGCGCGTCGGGCAACGAGGCGATCGCGATGGCCCTCGACCTGATCCGCCTCGGCCGCGCCGACATCGTGATCGCCGGCGGCACCGAGGCCGCGATCCACCCGCTCCCCATGGCCGCCTTCGCGAACATGATGGCGCTGTCCAAGACCGGCAGCGAGGAAGGCGGCGACCCGACCACGGTCTCGCGCCCCTGGGACAGCGCCCGCGACGGCTTCGTCCTCGGCGAGGGCGGTGCCGTGCTGATCCTCGAGTCGGAGGAGCACGCCCGCGCCCGCGGCGCCAAGGTGTACGCCGAGGTGCGCGGCGCCGGCATCAGCAACGACGCCCACGACATCGCGCAGCCCGACCCCGAGGGTCGCGGCGGCACCCGCGCCATCCAGATGGCCCTGCGCGAGGGCGACGTCGACCCCGCGACGGTGGTCCACGTCAACGCCCACGCCACGTCGACGCCCAAGGGCGACATCGCCGAGGGCCTCATGCTGCACGCCGTCCTGGGCGACCACGTCGACCGCTGCGTCGTGACCAGCACCAAGTCCATGACCGGGCACCTGCTCGGTGGTGCCGGCGCCCTCGAGGCGGTGGCCACCGTCATGGCGCTGCACGATCGCGTCAGCCCGCCGACGATCAACCTCGACGACAAGGATGCAGAGGTCGACCTCGACATCCCGACGTCGAGGCGCGACCTTCCCGAGGGCGACATCGTGGCCCTCAACAACTCCTTCGGCTTCGGCGGCGCCAACGTCGCCGTCGCCTTCGGCAGCGTCTGATCCACGTCTGATCCGCACCCGTCCTCGGAAGGACCCTCTGTGACTGCCACCGCCGCCAAGCCCGCCAAGCTGCCCCGCGAGGAGGACCCGCGCAACCCCGTGCACCGCCTCACCGCGCTGCTCGACGAGGGCACCCTCGAGCTGATCACCCCTGACGACGAGTCGGGCATGCTCGCCGCGGTCGGCCGGGTCGACGGCACGCAGGTGGTCGCGTTCTGCAGCGACGCGACCGTCATGGGCGGGGCGATGGGCGACGTGGGCTGCCGCGTCGTGGTCGACGCCTACCACCGCGCCCTCACCGACGGCGTGCCCATCATCGGGCTGTGGCACTCCGGCGGCGCCCGCCTGGCCGAGGGCGTGCTGTCGCTCCACGCCGTGGGCCGCATCTTCCAGGTGATGACGCAGGCCTCCGGCGTGATCCCGCAGATCTCCGTCGTGCTCGGGCCGGCCGCCGGCGGCGCGGCCTACGGTCCGGCCCTGACCGACGTGGTGATCCTCGGCCCCGAGGGCCGCATCTTCGTCACCGGTCCCGACGTCGTCCGCTCCGTCACCGGCGAGGACGTCGACATGCTCCGCCTCGGCGGGCCCGAGCCGCACGGGCGGCGGTCCGGCGTCGTCCACATCCTCACCGAGTCCGAGCGTGAGGCCCTCGACAAGGCCCGCACGGTCGCCTCCCTCCTCGGCGCCCAGGGCAGCCTGGCCGCCGACGACGTCGAGGACCGTGACCTGGACGCGCTGCTGCCGGAGTCGAAGAAGCGCGCCTACGACGTGCACCCGCTCGTCGAGGGGCTGCTCGACGAGGGCACCATGCAGGAGATCCACGCCCGCTGGGCACCCAACATCGTCACCGCCCTCGGGCGCTTCGGCGGTCGGACGGTCGGCGTCGTGGCCAACAACCCGCTTCGCCTCGGCGGCTGCCTGGACTCCCTGTCGGCGGAGAAGGCGTCTCGCTTCGTCCGCATGTGCGACGCCTTCGGGGTGCCGCTGGTCGTCGTGGTCGACGTCCCCGGCTACCTCCCCGGCGTCGGCCAGGAGTGGGACGGCGTCGTACGCCGCGGCGCCAAGCTGCTGCACGCCTTCGGCGAGTGCGTGGTCCCCCGTGTCACGTTGGTGACGCGCAAGACCTACGGCGGCGCCTACATCGCGATGAACGCCCGCTCGCTGGGTGCCACGCGCGTCCTGGCGTGGCCGGGCGCCGAGGTGGCCGTCATGGGAGCCGTGGCCGCGATCCGCATCCTGCACCGTCGCAAGCTGGCCGAGGTCTCCCCCGAGATCCGGCCCCAGGTCGAGGCCGAGCTGGCCGCCGAGCACGAGCGCATCGCGGGCGGCGTCGACAAGGCCGTGGAGATCGGCGTCGTCGACGAGGTCGTCGAGCCAGCCCGGACCCGCAGCGCCATCGCGGCCGCGATGCGCCAGGAGATCGACACCGTCGGCGTGCGCCGCGGTCACCACGGCAACATCCCGCTCTGAGGCGTAACGCACGTCACACCGGCTCGTTGGACACCCTGACCCCCTCGGAGGTGTTCCATGACGAGCCTGCTCGCGGCCGCCGTCCTCACCACGGCCGGCCTGCTGCCCGTGCCGCTGCCCAGCCCCCTCTCCGCCGGGGAGCCGACCCCACCGGCCCACTCGTCGCCGGACCAGCCGGTGCTGACCGGCGTGCTGGACGCCCCCGACGGGCGGCTGAAGCGTGGCTGCAAGGACTACCACTACGCCTACGCGGTCACCACGCCGTCCTCCGACTGGACCTTCGACATCACGATGCAGGACCGTGCCGGCAAGGGGGTCAACGCCCAGTCGCTCATCGGGCCCAACGACCCGACCTCGGGCGTGCTGGACTTCCGCCTGTGCCGCTGGGCGACCAAGCCGGGCATGTTCACGCTCAAGGGCCAGCTCGTCTCGTACGACGGGTCGCAGGAGACCTCGGTGACGGTCACCGAGGCCTTCCGGATGCGCAAGCGCAACCCGTGACCGCCAGGGCGGCCTGCCGGGACGTCAGACGACCTGGTGGAGCCACCGGACCGGGGCGCCCTCGCCCGCGTGCCGGAAGGTCTCGAGCTCGTCGTCCCACGGCTTGCCGAGGAGCTGGTCGATCTCGAGCAGCAGGGTGGTGTCGCCGAGGGCGGCCTTCACCACGGCAGCCTTGAGCCGGTCCTCGGGGATGAGGATGTCGCCGTGGGGGCCGGTGATGGCGTGGAAGATGCCCAGGTCGGGGGTGCACGAGAACCGGGTGCCCTCGGTCGAGCCGGTCGGCTCCTCGGTGATCTCGAAGCGCAGGTGGTTCCAGCCCCGCAGCGCCGAGGCCACCGCAGCGGCCGTGCCGGCCACGCCCGTCCACGACAGCTCGGCACGGTAGGAGCCCGGCTGGGCAGGCTGCGGCGTCCAGTCGAGCGAGACGGCAACTCCGAGGACTCCGCCCACCGCCCACTCGATGTGCGGGCAGAGTGCGGAGGGAGCAGAGTGCACGTAGAGAATGCCCCTCGTCTCCGGACCGTCCGGACGGGAAGCAATGCGTGTGGTCACCATGACCTCCTTGAGTTCCGACGCTCCAGATGCGCCTTCCCCAGCGTTCTGTCGTCTTCGCTCTCGGAGTCCGAGTGACACGTATGTGATTAGTGGCTCCATTGTGGCCCATGAGCCGCACGAATGCCAGCGAACCGGGCCGACCGGGTGGGAGCCGTGTCCGAGCCCGTCAGGCGCGTCTCGGGCCCTGCGTCAGGTCTGGCGCTTCTCCAGCAGCTCGGCGCGCTCCGCGGAGTCGGTGAGCTCCTCGGAGTCGATCGCGTGGGTGCGGTGGAACCATGCCAGCGCATCGGACTCGCGACCGGCGGCCTCGAGGGTGTCGGCGTAGGCGTAGCGCAGCCGGACGACCCACGCCGCGCGGCTCTTGGAGGTCAGCGGGGCGAGCTCGAGCGTGCGCAGGGCGGCGTCGAGCTGTCCCATGTCCCGGCGGGCTCCCGCCTCCACGAGCGTCATCTCCGCCTTCGCCTCGGAGCTGAAGTTCGCGACCGAGGGGCTCTTCGCCAGCTTGATCGCCTGCTCGGGGTTGCCGAGCGCCCGGTGGCAGTCGGCCATGATCGGGAGGTAGTCGGTGGCGCCGTTCATCCGCTTCGCAGCACGCAGCTCCGCCAGCGCCTCGGCGTAGTGGCCGGCGGCGTACGCCGTCTCCCCCGCCGCCTCGCGCACCACGGCGATGCGTGACGCGCGTGCCCGAGCGGCCAGCGCGTGCTGGTAGGCGAGCTCGGGGTTCTCGTCGATGAACCTCCCGGCCGCCGCCAGGTGACGGGCGACGCGGGCCGCGAGCTTCTCGGGCAGGCCCTTCAGCTGGGCGCGCACCCCGCGGTCGAGCTCGGCACCGGTGACGTCCTCCGGCAGGTCCGGACCGTCGTACGCCGCCTGGTCGGCGGTGCGGGGCTTCTCCTCCGAGCGGCCGCGGAACGCCTTCTGCGCGGAGTTCGAGGGACGCTTGCCGCCGGGCTTGCCCTGGTAGCCGCCTCGGGAGGAGCCACCCTGGCCACGCGGCTTGTCGTCGCGCGGTCCGCGACCACGCGCGTCGCCGGCCGACCCGCGCCCGGCGCCGCCACGGGAGTCACTGCTCCGCGATCCCGAGCCACCCCGGGACGAGCCGCCCCGGCCACCGGTGGAGCCGCCTCGCCCGGCGTTCGATCCACCTCGAGACGGACGCTGTCCTCGACGGTCCTCGGCCACAGCCGCACTTCCCTTCTCATGCACGTTCACCACGACGGCCCCCCGTACCGGGGCAACCGTACTCACTCATGCCACCAAATGGCGCAGAGGCCACCAGGATGCCTGGTGGCCTCTGCCAAATGTATGTCCGGCGGCGTCCTACTCTCCCACAACCTCTCGGTTGCAGTACCATC
>JAYSEC010000126.1:0-9561 GCA_041914085.1 Nocardioides sp. | reverse complement strand
GTGCCGGCCTCGTCCAGGACGGCCTTGACCGACTTCTTGGACTCGGTGACCGACTCCTGCTCGAGCAGGACGATCTCCTTGTAGAAGCCACCGAGGCGACCCTCGACGATCTTGGCGATCGCCTGCTCGGGCTTGCCCTCCTCGCGGGTCTTCTGCTCGGCGATCGAGCGCTCGGACTCGACCAGGTCGGCGGGGACCTCGTCGCGGGTGAGGTACTGCGCCTTCATCGCGGCGATCTGCATCGCGGCGCCGCGGGCAGCGGCCTCGTCACCCTCGAACTCGACGAGCACGCCCACGGCGGGCGGCAGGTCGGCGGCACGCTTGTGCATGTAGGTGACGGTGTTGCCCTCGAAGTAGGCGACCTCGCCCAGCTCGATCTTCTCGCCGATGGTGATGGCGAGGTCCTCGACGACCTCGCCGACGGTCTTGCCGTCGAGCTCGGCGGCCTTGAGGGCCGCGGTGTCGGTGGCCTTGACCGTGTTGGCGACCTCGGCGATCTGCTGTGCCTTGGCGATGAAGTCCTCGTTCTTGGCGACGAAGTCGGTCTCGCTCTTGAGCTCGACCAGCGCGTTGCCGGCGGTGGCGACGAGGCCGGCGGCGGTCTCGCGCTCGGCGCCGCGGGCGGCGGCCTTGGCGGCACCCTTGACGCGGAGCAGCTCGACGGCCTTGTCGAAGTCGCCGTCCGTCTCGGTCAGCGCCTTCTTGCAGTCCATCATCCCGGCCTGGGTGAGCTCACGGAGCTTCTTGACGTCGGCGGCGGTGAAGTTGGCCATGGTCCTTCTTCCTTGACTCAGGGGGCTGGCTCGGCGGAGCCAGGGGGTGGGTGGGACGTGACGCGTGCGCCGGTCGCCCACCGCGCGGGGCGGGCGACCGGCGTACGACGATCAGTCCTGCTTCTGCTCGGCCTCGGCCGGCGCGGCGGCCTCGTCCTCGGCGACCGGGGCCTCGGCGGCGGGCGCGTCGGCGGCCGGAGCCTCGGTGGGAGCCTCGGTGGCGGCCTCAGCGGCAGCCTCGGCCTGCGGGGCCTCGGACGCGGCACCGGTGGACTCCGACGCCGGGGTCTCGGCAGCGACGTCGCCGGTGGCGGCGGCAGCGGCCTGGTCGGCGTCGCCCTGGAGGAGCTCGCGCTCCCACTCGGCGAGCGGCTCCTCGGCGCCGACGGTCTCGTCGGCGTCGCCGGCCTTGGCGCCCGAGCGGGCGATGAGGCCCTCGGCCACGGCGTCGGCGACCACGCGGGTCAGCAGGCCGACGGCGCGGATGGCGTCGTCGTTGCCCGGGATCGGGAAGTCGACGACGTCGGGGTCGCAGTTGGAGTCGAGGATGCCGATGATCGGGATCCGGAGCTTGCGCGCCTCCTCGACGGCCAGGTGCTCCTTGTTGGTGTCGACGATCCACACCGCGGAGGGGACCTTGGACATCTCGCGGATGCCGCCGAGGGTCTTGTCGAGCTTGTCGCGCTCCCGCTTCATCTGCAGGAGCTCCTTCTTGGTGCGGCCCGAGCCGGCGACGTTCTCGAAGTCGATCTCGTCGAGCTCCTTGAGGCGGTTGATCCGCTGGTGCACGGTCTGGAAGTTGGTGAGCATGCCGCCGAGCCAGCGCTGGTTGACGTAGGGCATGCCGACGCGGGTGGCCTGCTCGGCGATGGCCTCCTGGGCCTGCTTCTTGGTGCCGACGAACATGATGACGCCGCCCTTGGCGACGGTCTCCTTGACGAAGGCGTAGGAGCGGTCGATGTAGGCCAGCGACTGCTGCAGGTCGATGATGTAGATGCCGTTGCGCTCGGTCATGATGAAGCGCTTCATCTTGGGGTTCCAGCGACGGGTCTGGTGACCGAAGTGGACGCCGCTCTCGAGCAGCTGGCGCATGGTGACGACTGCCATGGGTTCTCCTGTTGTCGCGGAGGCGCTCACCGATGTGCCCGACCTTGAAGCAGGCCGTGCCGGGAGCGTGACTCCTGTTGTTTTCAGTTGCTGCGCCCGACGGGTGCCGGGAGCCCTGACGCTCACGCGCCGGTCCGATCCGCACCGGCTCCGATGGAGCTGGCGGGAACTGAGGGCCGACGCCCACGGGCGGTGCGGAACCGGAGGAGCATTCCGCCGCGGTCAGCGAGCGTGCGAAGTCAGTCCGGGTGGACTGCTCCGCACATCGTAGGCCAGCCGATCCCCGCTGCGCGAATCGCAGCGCACGCGCGACTGAGCGTGGATCGGCGCACCTGTCGCGGGCCGCGGACCGTCCACAGCGCGGGTGTCCGACCCGCCGTCCACAGCCGTGGGCGCCGCTCGTCGCCGGACGTCGGGTGGACGCCGACGATCACGGCATGAGATCCGTCGTCGGAGGCCTCCTCGTCGTCGTGCTGCTCCTCGCCGCGCCCGCACGCGCCGACCTCGAGGAGCCTCGTGGCGTGTGGCCGCTCGACCCCGAGCCCGACGTCGTCCGCGGCTTCGAGCCGCCGCCGGCGCCCTGGGCTGCCGGTCACCGCGGCGTCGACCTGCTCGGCCACCCCGGCCAGGCAGTGCGGGCGGCCCTGCCGGGCACGATCGGCTTCGTGGGGTCGATCGGGGGCAAGCCGGTCGTGACCGTGCTGCACGGCGGCCGCCGCACGACGTACGAGCCGGTCGTCGCGTCGGTCGCGCGCGGCCAGCAGGTGGCGGGCGGCGACGTCCTGGGCCGCCTCACCACGACCGACAGCCACTGCTTCCCGGCCAGCTGCCTGCACTGGGGGCTGGTCCGCGGCACGGGCGAGGCCCAGGAGTACCTCGACCCGCTCACCCTCGTCGGCTCCGGGCCCGTGCGGCTGTTGCCGCTCTGGCGCGACGAGCCGGTCACGCTCCGGCTGCCGTGGACTCCCCCGCTGGAGACCTGGCGTCGACCAGTGGACTGGCTCGCCTGACCCCGCCCCGCCCCGCTCCCGCCTGGTCCGTCAGACGAACCCGACCCCATCAGTGCGGATGGCATGACGGACGAGGGTGCGCGGAGGTCAGGCGCGGGGGTGGGCCTGCTGGTAGGCGCGACGGAGTCGGTCGGTGGTCACGTGGGTGTAGAGCTGCGTGGTCGCGAGGGACGCGTGGCCCAGCAGCTCCTGGACCGAGCGCAGGTCGGCGCCGCCCTCGAGCAGGTGGGTCGCGGCGGTGTGGCGCAGGCCGTGCGGGCCGATGTCGGGCGCGCCGGGCACGTCGGCGATCCGCCGGTGGACGAGGTCGCGCACCGCGCGCTGGTCGATGCGTCGCCCGCGGACGCCGAGGAAGAGCGCGGGCCCGGAGCCCTCCACCCGCACGGCGGGGCGCCCGACGGACAGCCAGCGGTCGAGCGCCCGACCGGCCGGGGTGCCGTAGGGCACGGAGCGTTCCTTGCGTCCCTTGCCGAGCACCCGGACGACGCGACGCTCGGGGTCGACGTCGTCGAGGTCGAGCCCGACGAGCTCCCCCACGCGTACGCCGGTCGCGTAGAGCAGCTCGAGCATCGCCACGTCGCGCACCCCGACCGGCGTGCCGTCGTCGGCCAGGTCGGCCGCGGCGCGGATCAGCGCCTCGGCCTCGTCGGCACGCAGCACCGGCGGCAGGGTCTTGTGCTTCTTCGGTGAGCCGAGCGCCGCGCCCGGGTCGCTGGGCAGGCGGCCCGTGCGGTGGAGCCACGCCGTGAACACCCGGGCCGCCGTCGCCCGACGCGCGATCGTCGTGCGGGGGCACCCGGGCGTCTGCAGCCGCGCCAGCCAGCTGCGGAGGGTGCGCAGGTCCAGCTCGGTCACGTCGTCGAGGCCGAGGCGCACGCAGTGGTCGAGCAGGCTGGAGACGTCACCGAGGTAGGCCCGGACCGTGTGGGGCGTCAGGTCACGCTCGGAGACGAGGTGGCGCTCGTAGTCGCCGAGCAGGCGCACCATCGGCTCGGGCAGCCCGGCCTGCTCCTCCTCGTCGCTCACCCCAGCAGCCTAGGTGCGCGCCGCCGCGTCACGCGTCAGGCACGAGCCGCCATCCGTCATCGCACAGCTGGACCAGCTTCTTCGACCTCAGCCGACGCAGGGCGCCCTCGGTGGTGCGCAGGTGGAGCCCGGACAGGCGGGCGATCGACTCCACCTGCGCGGGCTCGCTGACCGGCACCCACTCCACGACCTTGGCCTCGACGGGCGTGAGGTCGTCGCGCGGGCGGGTCTCGCCCCTCGGCGGGTCCACGAGGTGCTCCCCCGCCGCCCCGACGAGCTCGAGGACCTCGGCCCCGTGGGTGACCACGGTGCCCCGACCCTCCCGGAGGAAGTTGTTCACGCCGCGGGAGGTGTAGCTGGTGACGGGGCCCGGCACGCACATCACCTGGCGGTGCAGGCTCTCGGCCCAGCCGGCGGTGTTGAGGGCCCCGCTGCGCAGTGCCGCCTCGACCACCACCGTGCCGCTGGTCATGGCGGCGATGAGCCGGTTGCGGGCCAGGAACCGGGGCCGCGTGGGCGCGGAGCCGGGCGGTTGCTCGGACACGACGGCGAACTCGCTGGCGAGGTGGTGGAGCAGGCGACGGTTCTGGGCGGGGTAGACCCG
The DNA here is from genome assembly GCA_041914085.1 of Nocardioides sp. GTDB lineage: Bacteria > Actinomycetota > Actinomycetes > Propionibacteriales > Nocardioidaceae > Nocardioides. The sequence continues at coordinate 5,041 of JAYSEC010000126.1, read as the reverse complement.
GTCGACTCCGCACGCCAGGACGGCGGCCGTGACGCCGTCGGCCGACAGGGTCGCCCCGTGCGCCTCGAAGTCGATCCCGAGCGCGCCGCCGGAGACGACCGGCACGCCGGCGAGCGCGAGGTGGGCGCAGACCGCGCGCGTCATCTCGACGCCGTACACCGAGGCGGCCCGGGAGCCGACCACGGCGACCGACGTGGCGAGCTCGGTGAGCGGCATCGGGCCCTTGACCCACAGCCCCGGCGGCGTGCCCCCGAACCCGTCGTCGGTGATCGCGTCGTCGAGCTGGTCGAGGCCGGTGGGCCACTCGGGGTCGCCGGGGACGAGGAACCGGATGCCGCACCGCGCTGCCTGGTCGAGCTGGCGGGCCGGGTCGACCGCACGCAGCCGCGCCGCGAGCATCTCGCCGGGCTCCCCCTCGGTCGCGGACAGCGACCGCTGGAGGGCCCGCTCGGCGCCCAGCTGGCCGACGAGCGAGGACGTCGTGCCGTCACCGGGCTCCACCGCGCAGCTCAGGGCCACCCGTGCCAGGCGCTCGGTCTCGGTCACGAGGCGCGGCGGCTCAGCGAGGGACGGCTCGCACCGTCGGTGCGCGGCACTCACGAGGCCACCCGGACGACGCGCGCGGGCAGGCTGCGCGACGAGTCGTCGGACCTCAGCGCCAGGGCGATCTCGGCTTCCTCCCGACCCGGCCGGTCGACCCCGGCGCAGTCGGCGACCGTCCACGCCAGGCGCTGCACGCGGGTGAGGCCCCTGCGGGTGAGCCTGCCCGTCGACAGCTCGGTGTCGACGAGGTGCTGACCCTCGGGCTCGAGCGGCCAGTGCTCGGTGAGGACCGGCCCGGGGCACGAGGAGTTGAGCAGCCAGGTGCAGTGCCGGAACCTGCGGGCCTGCCGCGCGCGGGCCTCGGTCACCCGCGCCCGGACGTCGGCGGACGACTCGGGGGCGGGGCCGAACGACCCGCCCCCGCTCGTCTGCGGGCGCACCTCCATCCAGATGTCGACCCGGTCGAGGATGGGGCCGGTGAGCTTGCGCCGGTAGTGGAGGCGCTGCACCTCGGAGCAGTCGCAGCCGCCTCCCGACAGCCCGTGGAAGTTGCCGCACGGGCACGGGTTGGCGGCCAGCACGACGAGGGACCGTGCGGGATAGGTCGCGGACTCCTCGCCCCGGGCGATCGTCACCTCGCCCGACTCCAGCGGCTGGCGCATCGCCTCGATGACGTCGGTCCGGAAGTGGGGGAACTCGTCGAGGAACAGCACGCCGTGGTGCGCCAGGCTGACCTGGCCCGGTCGGACCCGGCCCGTGCCTCCTCCGAGCACGCTCGCGGCCGTCGCGGAGTGGTGCGGCGCGAACCACGGCGGGCGGCGCAGCAGTCCGCTGCCGTCGGGGAGCGTGCCGGCGACCGAGTGCAGCGCGGTCACCTCCAACGCCTGCTCGGTCGTCAGGTCGGGCAGGATCGACGGGATCCGCTCCGCGATCGAGGTCTTGCCCGTGCCACGGGGCCCGATGAGCATCGTCGGATGACCGCCGGCCGCGGCCACCTCGACGGCGTAGCGGACGTCCTCGAGGCCGTCGAGGTCGCGCAGGTCGAGGTCGGCCAGCCGGTCCTCGCCGCGCCAGGTCGCGAGCGGGCTCGCGGACGGTGCCACCACGGGCTCGGCCTCCGGGACCTCGACGTCACGCAGCACGGCGGAGACCTGGGCGAGCGAGCGGACCCCGAACACCGTCATGCCCGGGACCAGCGCCGCCTCGGCGGCCTGCGGCTCGGGCACGCACACCCGCGTGATGCCGTGCGCGGCGGCCGCCAGGACCATCGGGAGGATGCCGGGCACCGGTCGCAGGCCGCCCGAGACCGAGAGCTCGCCGATGAACCCCCACCCTGCGAGGTGCTCGGGCTGCAGGTCGTCGTGCTGCTTGTCGGCCGCGAGGACGGCGACGGCGATCGCCACGTCGTAGTGGGTGCCGCCCTTGGGCAGGTCGGCCGGGGCGAGCAGGATCGTGACCCGCTTCGTCGCAGGCCACCGGCCGCAGTCGTTGTTGATCGCCATCCGCACCCGCTCGCGCGCCTCGGACAGGGTCTTGTCAACCCGGCCGACCACGGTCGTGTTGGGCAGCCCCGGCGACACGTCGACCTGGACGTCGATCACGTGCCCGTCGGCGCCCTTGAGGGCGAGCGATCGGGCCGTCGCGAACGCCATCAGCCGATCCCCGCGACGTGCTCGATCTCGACCGGGCCACCGGGCGGGGCGAGCACGCCGACCAGGTCGACGCGGATGTCCTCCGGGTGGCAGTCGTGCGCGCGGAGCCAGCGGGCGCCCAGCCGGCGCAGCCGGTCGGCCTTGCGCCGGTCGACGCCCTCGAGCGGCGCGCCGTAGTCGGTCGAGGACCGGGTCTTGACCTCGCAGATCACGAGCACCGGGCCGTCACGCAGGACCAGGTCGATCTCGCCGGCCTCGCACCGCCAGTTGCGGTCGACGACCTGCATGCCGAGCTGCGCCAGGTGGCGGGCGGCGAGCACCTCGCCGCGCCGGCCGAGCCGGCGGTTGTGCTCGGCGATCGGGTCGGGGACGAGCGAAGCGGGCGTGCGGTCCATCGTGGGTGCCTTCCGGTCGGGCAGATCGGGAAGGCACCAGCACACCGCCGCGCACCGACGGTGACGACGGGCGCGGCGGGCGGCCTGTGGAGGAGCCGTCCGCAGGCCCGGATGTGGACGGTTGGTGGCCCGGGTGGCGACGGCTGGTGGCGCAGGCGAGCCGGGTGGTCAGTCCTTCGGCGGGTCGATGTCCTGCGAGGCGAGCTCCTCGACGTTGACGTCCTTGAACGTCAGCACCTTGACGTTCTTGGCGAACCGGGCGGGGCGGTACATGTCCCACACCCAGGCGTCGCTCATCGAGACCTCGAAGAACACGTCGCCGCTCTCCGAGCGGGCCTTCACGTCGACCTGGTTGCAGAGGTAGAAGCGCCGGTCGGTCTCCACGACGTACTTGAAGATGCCCACGACGTCGCGGTACTCGCGATAGAGGGTGAGCTCCATCTCGGTCTCGTACTTCTCGAGATCCTCGGCGCTCATGCGTCCTCCTCGGTGGTGTCGGGCCACGTGCCCGACGGCTGTCCCGGCCCTTCCCCACCGACCCTAGTGGCCGGGTCCTCGCCGGGTCCGGCGATCGGCTCGAGTCCGGCGGCACGCCGGACGTTGACGAACCGCATCCGGTGCACGGGGCAGGGGCCGTGCTCGGCGAGGGCCGCCTCGTGCTCGGCAGTGATGTAGCCCTTGTGCGTCTTGAAGTCGTACGACGGCCAGTCCCCGTCGAGGCCGACCATGAGCCGGTCGCGGGTGACCTTCGCGACGACCGAGGCAGCGGCGATGCAGGCGGCGACCCGGTCGCCCTTCCACACCGCCAGCCCGGGGACGCCCAACCCGTCGACGGGGAAGCCGTCGGTGAGGACGTAGGACGGCCGGGTCCCGAGGCGGGCCACCGCCCGGCGCAGTGCCTCCACGTTGGCCACGTGCATGCCCAGTCGGTCGCACTCCTCCGAGTCGATCACCACGACCGACCAGGCCAGCGCCCGGCGCACGACCTGGGCGTAGACACGCTCGCGCGCGGCCTCGGTGAGCAGCTTGGAGTCGGCCAGGCCCGGCACGATCCCGGCCTTGCCCGGCGGCAGCACCACGGCACCGGCGACCAGCGGCCCCGCGCACGCACCGCGACCGGCCTCGTCGACGCCGGCGATCGGCTCGAGGCCGGCACGCCGCAGCGCCCGCTCGTAGCCGTAGAGGCCGGCGTCGCGACGGACGGTCACCGGGCCCGGCAGGGGCGCCGGGACGGGGACCGAGAGGTGGGTGGACTGGCTCACGACGGACCTCACGAGGTCGGGTCGGGCACGTCCTCGAAGCTGTCCGGGCGGTCGTTCCAGCGGAACCGGTCGGCCGGCCAGAGCAGCACGAAGACCTTCCCGACGACCAGGTCGACCGGGACGAACTCGTCGCCCGGGACGCACTCGGTCTCGTCGGACTGGCACATGTGGAAGGACGAGTCGGCCGAGCGCGACCGGTTGTCGCCCATGACGAAGATGTGACCCTCGGGGATGGGGCCGACCTCCCAGTCGGACGCGCACTTGTCGGGCATCGGCCCGTTGCAGGTGGCGCCGCTGCGCTTGACGTAGTCGTCCTCGTCGAGCGGCTGCCCGTTGACCTGGAGGCGCCCCTTGTCGTCGCAGCACGTGATGGTGTCGCCGGCCACGCCGATGACCCGCTTCACCAGGTGTCCCCCGGTGGGGTACAGCCCGATCTTGGCCATCACCTTGGCCACCGGGCTGGTGGGGCCCGCGGCCTCGGTCGGCGGCAGCCACCCGCCCGGGTCCTTGAAGACGACGACGTCGCCGCGCTGCGGGCCGGCGTCACCCCAGTAGGACGGCTTCTCGACGAGGATCCGGTCGTTGAGGATGAGGCCGGGCTCCATCGACTCGGACGGGATGTAGAAGGCCTGGACGAAGAACGTCTTGATGACGATGGCCAGCACGAGGGCCACGCCGAGCAGCAGGATCGTCTCCTGCCAGAGCGGCAGCTGCTTGCGCCGCGGCTTGCCGTTCCTGCGCACCCGGTCGCGCCCCGAACGCGACGACCGCGGTTCCTCGTCCGCCGAGAGGGACGTGGAACCGCGGTCGTCTGAAGTCACGCGCAGAGACTAACCAGTCACTGGTCGAACTCCCGCCTCGCGGCGGGGAGCCCGCCGGATCAGGACTCGCGACGCTCCTTGATCTTGGCGGCCTTGCCGCGCAGGTTGCGCAGGTAGTACAGCTTGGCGCGGCGGACGTCACCGCGGGTCACGACCTCGATCTTCTCGAAGATCGGGGAGTTCAGCGGGAAGGTGCGCTCGACACCCACGCCGAAGGAGACCTTGCGGACGGTGAAGGTGCGGCCGATGCCCGAGCCGTGGACGCGGATGACCACGCCCTGGAAGACCTGGACACGGGAGCGGCTGCCCTCGATGACCTTGACGTGGACCTTGACGGTGTCGCCGGCGCGGAAGTCCGGGACGTCGTC
>JAYSEC010000125.1:0-9574 GCA_041914085.1 Nocardioides sp. | reverse complement strand
TGATGCCGTTGGCGACCTCGTCGCACGCGGTGATGCCGCCGAAGACGTTGACGAAGACGCTCTTGACCTGCTCGTCGTTGAGGATCACGTCGAGGCCGTCGGCCATCACCTGGGCGTTGGCGCCGCCGCCGATGTCGAGGAAGTTGGCCGGCTTCACGCCGCCGTGCGCCTCGCCGGCGTACGCGACGACGTCGAGGGTGCTCATCACGAGGCCCGCGCCGTTGCCGATGATGCCGACCTGGCCGTCGAGCTTGACGTAGTTGAGGCCCTTGTCCTTGGCCTTCGCCTCGAGCGGGTCGGCCTCCTCGCGGATCACGAACTCCTCGTGGTCGGGGTGGCGGACCTCGGAGGCGTTGTCGTCGAGGGAGACCTTGCCGTCGAGCGCCTCGAGCTTGTCGCCCTCGAGACGGGCGAGCGGGTTGACCTCGACGAGGGTGGCGTCCTCCTCGACGTAGACCTTCCAGAGCTTCTGGACCATCTCGATGGCCTGGTCGCGCAGCTCGGCAGGGAACTTCGCGTCGTCGACGATCTCGGCGGCCTTCTCCGGGGTGACGCCCTCGATCGCGTTGATCGGGATCTGGCGCACGGCCTCGGGGTTGGTCTTGGCGACCTCCTCGATCTCCACACCACCCTCGACGGACGCGATGCACAGGTGGGACCGGTTGGAGCGGTCGAGCAGGAAGGAGAAGTAGTACTCCTCGACCGGCGGGGTCGCCGGGGTGACCAGGACGCGGTTGACGCGCAGGCCCTTGATCTCCATGCCGATGATGTCGCGGGCGTAGGACTCGGCCTCGTCGGCGGTCTTGGCGATCTTCACGCCACCGGCCTTGCCACGGCCACCGGCCTTGACCTGCGCCTTGATGACGGTGACGCCGCCCATCTCCTCGGCGGCGGCCCGAGCGGCCTCGGGCGTCTCGGCGACGACCCCCAGCGTGGTTGCGACTCCGTGCTTGGCGAAGAGCTCCTTCGCCTGAAATTCCATCAGGTCCACGAGGTGACCAGTCCTTTTCGTCTTGCGAACAGTGGCGGGGATTCCCTCTCGGCACCCTAGACCTCCCCCGGCGGGTCGCACGAGGTCGGGTGAGAGTGGTGGTGGTCACCCCGGGGCTACGTTGAGGAGCATGCCTGACAGTGCCCCCTCGAGCTCAAGCCCCACCTCAGCGGTGATGTGGTTCCGGCGCGACCTGCGGGTGCGCGACAACCCCGCGCTCCTCGCCGCGCTGGAGGAGGGACCCGTCCAGGCGCTGTTCGTCGTCGACCCGGTGCTGTGGGACGGCGCCGGCCCGTCCCGGAGGGCGTGGCTGGCGGCCAACGTGCTGGCCCTCGCCGAGCGGATCCCGCTGACCATCCGCCACGGGGACCCGCGCGAGGTCGTGCCCCGGGTGGCGGGCGAGCGCCGCGTGCACGTCTCGGCCGAGACCACCCCCTACGGCTCGCGCCGCGACCGCGCCGTGGGCGAGGCCGTGGAGCTGGTCGCGACCGGCTCGCCGTACGCCGTCGGGCCCGGACGGGTGCTCAACGGGAGCGGGGAGCCCTACCAGGTCTTCAGCGCCTTCGCCCGCGCCTGGCGGGAGCACGGCTGGCCCGCGCCGGCCCCGACACCGCGCTCGCCCGACCTCGAGCCGGCCGACTCGCAGGCGCGGGCCGTCGAGATGCTCGAGAAGGCGGTCGCCGACGCACCCGTGGACCTGCCGGGCGCCGGGGAGGACGCGGCCCAGCGCCGCTGGCGGTCGTTCCGCGAGCACGGCCTGGGGTCCTACCGCTCGGAGCGCAACCGACCCGACCGCGACGGCACGTCCCGCCTGTCGCCGTACCTCCACCTCGGGGTGCTGCACCCCCGCACGCTCCTGGCCGACATCGACCACTCCTCCACGTACGCCGCCGAGCTGGCGTGGCGGGAGTTCTACGCCGACGTGCTGTGGCACCACCCCGCGTCGGCGTGGGCCGACCTCAAGCCCGCGCTGAAGGGCATGCGCTACGACGACCCGGCCGACGCGATCGAGGCGTGGCGCACCGGCACCACCGGCTACCCGATCGTGGACGCCGGGATGCGGCAGCTGCGCGAGGTCGGGTGGATGCACAACCGGGTCCGGATGATCACTGCCTCCTTCCTCACCAAGGACCTGCACGTGTGGTGGCCGGTCGGGGCGCGGCACTTCCTCGACCTGCTCATCGACGGCGACGTGGCCTCGAACAACCACGGCTGGCAGTGGGTCGCCGGCACCGGCACCGACGCGTCGCCGTACTTCCGGGTCTTCAACCCGGTCACCCAGGGCCTCAAGTTCGACCCCGACGGCGACTACGTCCGACGGTGGGTCCCCGAGCTCGACCACCTGCCGGGCAAGGCCGCCCACGAGCCGTGGAAGTCCGAGACCGGCTACGAGCAGGACTACCCGCTGCGCATCGTCGACCACGCCGACGAGCGTCGCGAGGCGCTCGACCGCTACCAGGCGGCACGCGGGTGACGTCCGGATAACGACCAGTGGCCGCGCTTCCACGACGAATTTGATCGAGGGTTGCACTTTCCCGTGATCTTTCCGTTACAGTCGTGCGCGGTCTTGCCGACCCGACCCCCCTGACCCGGCAGATTGGTAACTACCCCTATGGGCAACCACCGAGCGGAGCGCGCTCCTCGGCGTCGCACCACCTCGGCACCGGCTGCACCCACGACCGGCAAGCGTCGGGCCACCCCGCCCCCGCGCCGCTCGGTGGCCAGCAGCCTGCCGTCGCTGCCCCTCGTGGCAGGTGTCGCCGTCCTCGCGATCTCCGCTGGTGGTGCCGTGACCGCCGGCGCCGGAGCGACCGCCCTGACCTCCTCCGGTGCGTCCCTCGACGCCAGCCGGGCCGTCGGCGCTGCCGGCACCGCCCTGGCGCGCCGCGGCGAGGTCGTCAGCCGGGACTACACCCGCGACGCCGACGTCAGCGCGGAGGAGACCGACCCCGAGCTCGTCGCGCTGGCCGAGAAGCAGATGGCCGAGCGCGCCGCCAAGCTCGAGGAGATGCGCAAGGCCGCGGAGAAGCAGGCGGCGAAGATCAAGGAGAACAAGTGGGTTCTCCCCCTCGCCAGCTACCAGCTCACCGCGACCTTCGGCCAGTACGGCCTCTGGGCCAGCTACCACACCGGCCTGGACTTCAACGGCAACAGCGGTGACCCGATCATGGCGGTCGCCAACGGCACCGTCACCTCCACCGGGTACGACGGCGCCTACGGCAACAAGACCGTGGTCACCCTCGACGACGGCACCGAGATCTGGTTCTGCCACCAGACCAACATCTACGTCTCCGTCGGCGACCGCGTCACCGGCGGCGAGGTCATCGGCACCGTCGGCGCCACCGGCAACGTCACCGGCTCGCACCTCCACCTCGAGGTCCGCCCCGGCGGCGCCGGCCCGGTCGACCCGTTCCAGGCCTTCGTCGAGCACGGCATCGTTCCCTGACCGATCCGCGCAGCGGATCGGCCGGTCCCTGCTACAGCTTCTCGACCGGGGCGTAGCGCAGGAGCAGCCGCTTGACGCCCTCGGAGCCGAAGTCGATCGAGGCGACGGACTTCTCCGCCACCCCGTCGACCGCGACCACGGTGCCCATGCCGAACGAGTCGTGCACCACCCGGTCGCCGGGGGCCAGGCTCGGGATCTCGCGGGCGGGCTTCGCCTTCGCCGCGGCGTCGGCGCGCATCGCCGCCGAGGTGAAGTTGCGTCGCCCGGCCTCGGTCGGGGTGCCCAGGCGCGACGACCCGCCACCGGTGAGGTCGGCACGTCCCCAGCGGGTCTGCTCGGCGGCCGTACGGCGCCAGTCGACGAGGTCGACCGGCAGCTCGTCGAGGAACCGGCTGGCCGGGTTGTGGGCGGGCGCGCCCCAGGCGGAGCGGACGAGCGCGCGGGAGACGTAGAGGCGCTGCTGGGCGCGGGTGAGGCCGACGTAGGCGAGGCGGCGCTCCTCCTCGAGCTCGGGCTGGTCGCCCAGCGAGCGCTGGTGCGGGAAGACGCCGTCCTCGAGGCCGGTCAGGAAGACCACCGGGAACTCGAGGCCCTTCGCGGTGTGGAGGGTCATCAAGGTGACCACGCCCGAGTCGTCGCCGTCGGGTGCGTCGGGGATCTGGTCGGCGTCGGCCACCAGTGCGACGCGCTCCAGGAAGTCACCCAGCCCGACCGCGACCGTGCCGGCCTCGACGTCGGCCGGGTCGGCGCTCGGACCGGGCTGCGGGTCCTCGGCGAACTCGCGTGCCACGGCGACGAGCTCGGCGAGGTTCTCCACGCGGGTGCCGTCCTGGGGGTCGTCGCTGGCCTCGAGCTCGGCGAGGTAGCCGGAGCGCTCCAGGACCGACTCGAGGATCACGTCGGGGCGCTCGTCGGCCTCGACCATCGACTGGAGCTCCTGGATCATCGCGACGAAGGCCTCGATGTTCTTCAGGCTGCGGGTCGCCAGGCCGGGCGCCTCGGCCGCGCGCGTCAGCGCCTCCCAGAACGTGATCCGGTCGCGGTCGGCCAGCGCGGCGACGCAGGCCTCGGCCCGGTCGCCGATGCCCCGCTTGGGAGTGTTGAGCACCCGGCGCAGCGAGATCTCGTCGGCGGTGTTGACCAGCATCCGGAGGTAGGCGAGCGCGTCACGGACCTCGCGGCGCTCGTAGAAGCGCACCCCGCCGACGACCTTGTAGGGCTGGCCGGTGCGGATGAACACCTCCTCGAAGACGCGGGACTGCGCGTTGGTGCGGTAGAAGACCGCGACGTCGGCGGGCTTGATGCCGGCCGAGTCGACCAGCTTGTCGATCTCCTCGCTGACGAAGCGGGCCTCGTCGTGCTCGTCGTCGGAGACGTAGCCGACGATCCGCTCCCCCTCCCCCGCGTCGGTCCACAGGCGCTTGGGCTTGCGTCCGCGGTTGTTGCCGATCACGGAGTTGGCCGCGCTGAGGATGGTCTGGGTCGAGCGGTAGTTCTGCTCGAGCAGGATCGTCGTCGCGTCGGGGAAGTCCTGCTCGAAGTCGAGGATGTTGCGGATGTCGGCACCGCGGAACGCGTAGATCGACTGGTCGGCGTCACCCACCACCATCAGCTCGCTCGGCTCGACCTCCTGGTGCCCCTCGTCGGCGGTGCCGATCTCGAAGGAGGTGCCGCACAGCTGCTGGATGAGGCTGTACTGGGCGTGGTTGGTGTCCTGGTACTCGTCGACGAGGACGTGGCGGAACCGCCGCCGGTAGTTCTCGCGGACGTCGGGGAACGCCTGCAGCAGGTGCACCGTGGTCATGATGAGGTCGTCGAAGTCGAGCGCGTTGGCCTCGCGCAGCCGGCGCTGGTAGCTCGCGAACGCCTTGGCGTAGGCCTCCTCGAAGGAGTTGCGCGCCTCCTTGGCGGCGTCCTCCGGGTCGCGCAGCTCGTTCTTCTGGTCGGAGACCCAGTGCAGCACCGCGTTGGGCTGGTAGCGCTTGGGGTCGAGCTCGAGGTCGCGCAGCACGATCGTCATCAGCCGCTTGGAGTCGGCCGCGTCGTAGATCGAGAAGTTCGACTTGAAGCCGACCCGGTCGATCTCCTTGCGCAGGATCCGCACGCAGGCGGAGTGGAACGTCGAGACCCACATGATCCGCGCCCGCTTGCCGACGAGCTCCTCGACCCGCTCCTTCATCTCCGCCGCGGCCTTGTTGGTGAAGGTGATCGCGAGGATCGACCCCGGGTGGGCCTTGCGCTCGTTGATCAGCCAGGCGATCCGGCGGGTGAGCACGCGGGTCTTGCCGGAGCCGGCGCCCGCGACCACCAGCAGCGGCGGGCCGGCGTGGGTCACGGCCGCGCGCTGGGGCTCGTTGAGGCCCTCGAGCAGAGGGCTGTCGTGGTGCTCGAAGAGGGCCTGGTCGGCCGGTGCATCTGTGGGGCTCATGTCAGCCCCAGCCTATGCGGCGGGTGCGACAGCGGGGACGCCCGCCGCCGCCTGTGGATCACATGCCGCTCAGGAGTGGACCGGCGACCAGAACACGGCCACCGCGATGTTGGCCACCGTCAGCACGAGCAGGCCGAGGTAGAGGCCCTGAGGGATGCTGGGCTTGCGCAGGTTGGCCATCACCAGCACCAGGATGACCAGGCCGATCGCGAACTTCACGCCGATCTTGGCGTGGTCGGGCGACCCGAGGCTCTCCAGCACCCCGACGAGCAGCAGGCCGGCGAGGAACGCCGTGCCGCTCCCGTCGCGCATGAGCGGGTTGACCGCCTTGGACTCGTCGCGCACCTGGACCAGCAGGCCGCCGAGCAGGGCGGCGTAGCCGAGGATGTGTACGAACAGCAGCACCAGCCGCAGGGTCTCCATGGCGGACACCCTAGTGACCCGCCACGGACAGCCGGGATCAGCCCTTGCGCGACTTGCGCGGCGCCGGTCGTACGACGAGCACCGGGCAGGGTGCGTAGTGCTGCACCCGCTGGGCGGTGCTGCCCACCAGCACGCTGTCGCTGAGGCCGCGCCCGCCGGCGGCCACCACGACCAGCCCGGCGTCGTACTGCTTGGCGGCCTTGATGATCTCGTTGGCCGCCGAGCCGCTGCGGATGCGCTTGTTGACCTTCGGGCCCCAGCCGTCGAACACGGCCGCGATGGTGTCCACGGCGCTCTGGGCGGCGTCACGGAAGGAGCCGTCGAGCCTGCCCTCCGAGAGGTCGTCGGCGAAGGCCACCGAGGCGAGGGGCCGGATGACCGCCACCACCGACACCTCGGTGATCTTGGCGGGGTCGGCGAAGGACTTGAGGTGCTTGGCGGCGGCCAACGACTGCCGCGAGCCGTCCGTGGCGACGATGACGTGCATCAATCCTCCTGGGATCCGGTGGTGGTCGCGTCGTCGAGGTCGGGCGTGCGGTCACCCGTGCCCTTGTCGCCGAAGAAGTACTCGGCGAGGAAGAGCACGCCGCCGATCGCGAGCAGCGCCGCGCACCACAGCAGCGAGGTGGGGTCGTCGAAGATCGTGAACCCGAGGATCGCGAGGTTGCCGACGAGGCCCACCAGCAGCAGCGGGGTGTTCGCGCGGAAGATCTCGTCGTGCTCGTCGTGGCCTCGCAGCATGAGGCAGGCCACGATCACGAGGGCGTAGATGGCGAGCAGGAGCACGACCGTGACGGTGGCGAGGCGTCCGACGAGGTCGATGCCGCCGCCGGCCTCGGTGAGCAGGGTGCCGACCACCAGCAGCGTGCCGACCACCGCGCCGCTGAAGAGCAGCCCGACCCACGGGCTGCGGCGGGTCGCGTGGATCTTGGCGAAGACGCCGGGCACGACGTCCTCGCGGGCCATGCCGTAGAGGATGCGCGGCTGGGTGACGATCGTGACGAGGGTCGTGTTGGTGATCGCGACCAGGGCGATGATCGAGAAGAGCGTCGTCATCAGGTCGGTGGAGAACGGCAGGATGCCGGCCTTGACGACCTCGAGCAGCGCGGCGTCGGACTCCGCGAGCGTCTCGGTCGGCACGGTCAGCGCCGCCGCCATGGAGACGAGGACGTAGACGAGGCCGGCGACGAGCATGCCGCCGACGAGCGAGCGCGGGAAGGCCTTGTAGGGCTCGACGGTCTCCTCCGCGACGTTCACGGTGTTCTCGAACCCGGTCATCGCGAAGAAGGAGAAGGAGATGCCGGCCAGCACCGCGAGGGCCGGGCTGCTGTAGTCGCCGCCGGTGTCGATGTGGGTCAGCACGCCGAAGTCCGCGTCGCCGTTCGCCACGTGGACGATGCCGATGATCATGATGATCACCAGGCCCGCGCCCTCGACGAAGGTCATCAGCATGTTCATGACGACCGACTCGGTGATGCCGATGTAGTTGACGACGACGAGCAGCGCGACGAAGACGAGCGACACGAGCAGCGCCGGCGGACCCGACCACAGCTCGGCGAAGTACGACGCGAAGCCGGTCGCGAGGGAGCCGGAGGCCGCCATGCTCGCCGCGAGGAACGACACCGTGACCAGGAACGTCAGCGCGCGGTTGCCGAAGGCCTTGTTGACGTAGAGCGAGGCCCCGGCGGCGCGGGGGTACTTCGTCACCAGCTCGGCGTACGCCGCCCCGGTGATCGCCGCGACCGTGACTCCGAGCGCGAACGCGACCCAGAAGGCACCGCCGACGGCGGCCGCGACGAGTCCGATGAGGACGTAGATGCCCGAGCCGAGCACGTCGCCGAGGGTGTAGAAGAACAGGAGGCCGCCGGTGATGGACCGCTTGAGCTCGCTGTCCTCCTCGTCCGGACGGGGGACGGTCGCGGTGTCAGCCATCCCCCGACCCCACCGCCTCGCCCGGGAGTTGTCAAACAACCACCACCCCTGGGGGCTACGGGTCGACTCAGAGCAGGCGGCGGTCCGAGGCCCACTTGGTCAGCTCGTGGCGGCTGGAGAGCTGGAGCTTGCGGAGCACGGACGACATGTGGGTCTCGACGGTCTTCACCGAGATGAAGAGCTCCTTGGCGACCTCCTTGTAGGCGTAGCCGCGGGCGATCAGGCGCATCACCTCGCGCTCGCGCTCGGTCAGCCGGTCGAGGTCCTCGTCGACGGCGGCGACGTCGATCGACCCGGCGAAGGCGTCGAGCACGAAGCCGGCGAGCCGGGGCGAGAACACCGCGTCCCCGCCGGCGACGCGGGTGATCGCGTCGACGAGCTCGGGCCCGGTGATCGTCTTGGTGACGTAGCCGCGGGCGCCGCCGCGGATGGTGCCGATGACGTCCTCGGCGGCGTCGGAGACCGACAGGGCGAGGTAGAGCGTGTCGGGCGAGGGGTGGCGGCGCATCACCTCGACGCCGCCGCCGCCGGGCAGGTGCACGTCGAGGAGGACGACCTGCGGCTGGAGCTCGTGGACGACGGCGACGGCGGCGTCGGCGTCGGCGGCCTCGCCGACGACCTCGACCACGCCGGCGCCGCTGGCCGCCAGCTCGGCCCGGACACCGGCCCGGAACATGGCGTGGTCGTCCACCAGGACGACCCGCACGGCGCCGCTCGGACTCGTCTGGCTCATCGGTTCTCCTCGTCGGGGGTCTGCGAGTGGGATCGTGCCTGGCTGCGGGGCATGTGCAGGCGGACCTCGGTGCCCTCGCCGGGAGCAGAGCGTACGTCCGCGCTGCCGCCGTGGCGGGCCATCCGGTCCACGATGCTGCTCCGGACGCCCTGCCGGTCGGCGGCGACGCCGGCGACGTCGAAGCCGGCGCCCCGGTCGCGGACGAAGACGTCGACGGCCCCGGAGGTGGTCTCGGCGTAGACGTCGGCGCGCTGGGTGCCGGCGTGCTTGGCGACGTTGACCACCGCCTCGCGGGCGGCGAGCACCACGGGCCGCAGCGACTCGTCGAGGTCGCAGTCGCCGACGGTGACGACGTCGACCACGACCGGGTGCTGGGCCTCGACGTCGGCGGCCATCTCCTTGAGGGCGCCGGCGAGCGTGGTCGCGTCGGCGGTGTCGGCCTCGAACAGCCACTGCCGCAGGTCACGCTCCTGCGACCGCGCCAGCCGGGCGACCGTCGTCGAGTCGTGCGCGTTCTTCTGGATCAGCGCGAGCGTCTGGAGCACGGAGTCGTGCAGGTGGGCGGCCATGTCGGCCCGCTCCTGGGTGCGGACCCGCTCGGCGCGCTCGGCGCCGAGGTCG
>JAYSEC010000124.1:7257-9593 GCA_041914085.1 Nocardioides sp. | reverse complement strand
TGGTGCCAGGTGACGCGCAGCGAGCGGTCCTCACCGCGGGGGTCGAGGAAGACCGCCCCGGTCCGCTGGACGCGCTGCTGGGCCATGATCCATTGTGACCCGCCCCACAAGCATCTGCCTAGACTCGTCCCCGTGCCCGAGCTGCCGGAGGTCGAAGCCCTCGTCCAGGACCTGCGCGGTCGCCTGGTCGGGCGGGCCATCACCCGTGTCGACCTGGCCGCCTTCAGCGCCCTGAAGACCTTCGACCCGCCGCTCCAGGCGCTCCACGGCACGCTGGTCGACGACGTGACCCGGCACGGCAAGTTCCTCGACATCGACGCCAGCGGCGTGCACGTCGTCCTCCACCTCGCGCGCGCGGGCTGGATCCGGTGGCGTGACGAGGTGCCGGCCCTGCCCGCCCGCCCCAACAGCAAGAACCCGCTGGCGGTCCGGATCGTCATCGACGACGAGGTGGGCCTCGACATCACCGAGGCCGGCACCAAGAAGAGCCTGGCGATGTACGTCGTGCGCGACCCCGCCGACGTGCCCGGCGTGGCCCGGCTCGGTCCCGACCCGCTCGCCGACGACTTCACCCCCGAGGTGCTCCGCTCGATCCTCGAGGCCGAGGGGCGCAAGCAGGTCAAGGGCGTGCTGCGGATGCAGTCGATCGTCGCGGGGATCGGCAACGCCTACTCCGACGAGATCCTGCACGCGGCGCGGATGTCGCCGTTCAAGCCTGCCAACAGCCTCGACGACACCGAGCTCCAGACGCTGTACGACGCCATCCGCGACACCCTCACCGGCGCCGTCCAGCGGGCCAGCGGCGTCGCGATGAGCGAGCTCAAGGGCGAGAAGAAGAGCAACCTCGCCGTGCACGGCAGGACCGGCCAGGCGTGCCCGGTGTGCGGCGACGTGGTGCGCGAGGTGTCGTTCGCCGACTCCAGCCTGCAGTACTGCGCGACCTGCCAGACCGGCGGCAAGCCGTTGGCCGACCGGCGGATGTCGAAGCTGCTGAAGTGAGGACGGTGCCGGTCGGACCCACCCCCGTGACAGTCCGACCAGCACCTACGTCAAGCCTACCTTGACGCAGGTGCGTGGTGTCACGCAGTGACGCTCCGCGACGCCGACTTCTTCGCGAACCGCTCCCAGGCCGCCTGCCGGGTCACGCCCAGCACCCGGCCGATCTCCGCCCAGGTGATCCCACGCTCGCGCAGCATCTCCACCCACTCCTGGGCGAAGGAGACGTTCTGCTCGGCCGAGGCCAGGATCTGCGGGAGGGTCGCCAGCACCTCGGCGTCGCTCATCCGGTCCCAGGGCATGGTCGCGCGCACCGCTGCGATCTGCTCCTCGTCGTGCAGGATCTCGTGGAAGGTGTCGACGCAGGACTTGCACACCTGCGCGCCGAGACCTCCGATCAGCGCGACGTCGGTGCCGGGGCCGCCGGGCGTCGTGCAGAACGAGCAGATCCGCCCCTCACGGGTGATGGCCATGCTCGCGCCCTCCTTCCCCGAGAGTCGTCCTGCCGATCATCGTGACTCTACCGGTCGGGGCGCGACCGGGAGCCGTGCCGCGAGGCGCGCCTCACGGCATCTCGGGGACGTCGAGGTCGCCGAACATCGAGCCGCACGTGTCGTTGACGTAGGTGGTGAACGCCTCGACCTTCTTCTGGGCGTCCTCCGACATGTCGTTCTCGAGGGCGTTGAGGTCCGGGGACTTCAGGTCCTCCTCGGAGATGTCCTGGGCGGCCTTGATGGTCTCCTCGAAGCCCTCGCGCGCCTCGTCGGAGATGTTCTCCGGGGTCCCGACCTCCTCCATCTTGTCTGCCCAGGAGTGCATGGCGTCGGCCATCTCCTTCTCGCTGGGGAGCTTCGCGTCGGGGTCGGAGAAGTCGAGGTCGAGGTCGGTGAAGAGGCTGGACTGGGCCTTGCAGAACTCGTCCTTGCTGGCGTCGGCCGGGGCACCGCCACCACTGCCGCCGCACGCCGTGGTGACGGCGCCGACCAGCAGGACGGCGCTGGTCAGGGCCAGGCGGGCTCGGGTCGTCGTCCGGATCGTCATGGGGTCCCCTTCGCACGGGACGCGGCGGTCGCCGGCGTCGTCGGGTGCCTACCCTGTCGTGGCCGGGCTCAACCGTCCACTTCGAAGGCCGCCGGCAGCGGGAGCCGCAGCGCCCGGCCGAGCGCCTCGAGGTACTCCTCGCGCGGACGTCGTACGACGCCGAGGCTGGCCAGGTGCGGGGTCTGCCACTGCACGTCGAGCAGCCGGTCGTCGGCGTGCTCGTCGCGGAGCAGGTCGACGAGGCCGAGGAGCGCGACCTTGGAGGCGTCGCGCTCGCGGTGGAACATCGACTCCCCGGC
>JAYSEC010000124.1:0-7157 GCA_041914085.1 Nocardioides sp. | reverse complement strand
GCGTCGAGGGGCAGCACGCCGCGCTCGACCGGCGAGAACCAGCCGAGCTCCTCGCGGTCCAGCGTCACCGGCATCGGGAAGAGCCCGAGGCTGTAGGCCGTGATGAGCGTGCCCGCCTCGAGGTCCGCGCCCAGCGCCACCAGGTCGTCCTCGGGGTCCCACGTCGAGTGGTGCGGGAACGCCCAGGGCGTGGGGTCGGGCGCGAGTGGCACGCCCCTCACGCTAGCGAGTCGCCCCCACCACGGTCGTACCATCGCGGCATGAGGTCGCGATGGGGTTGAAGGACACGGTCGGGCGGCAGCTGGCCCCCCGCATCCAGGAGCTCGCGCCCGGGCTGACCACCGGGTTCGTCCGCGAGGCGCTCAACCGCGCCATCGACGGCGTCGGGCCGCTGACGCCCGCCGCCGAGGCCGCCGACCGCCAGCTCGCCGAGCAGCGCGGCAACGTGGACCGGGCGATCCACGAGGTCATCGAGAACAACGTCCGCATCGCCGGCGCCCAGGGCTTCGTCACCAACGTCGGCGGGCTCGTCACGATGGCGGTCACCATCCCGGCCAACGTCGCCGGGCTGGCGCTCGTCCAGTGCCGGATGGTGGCCGGCATCGCCCACCTGCGCGGCCACGACCTCGGCGACCCGCGGGTGCGCAACGCGATTCTCGCGCTCCTCCTCGGCGAGGAGCAGGTCGCCGAGATGGTCGAGAAGCGCCGGCTGCCGGCCACGCCGATGGCGCTGGCCACCGCCCCGGCGCACGACCCCACGCTCGACGCCACGATCTCGGCGGTCGTCGCGACCGACATCCTCACGCGCGTGGCCGGCAAGCGGCTCGCGACCACGGTCGGGCGCAAGATCCCCGTGGTCGGCGGCGTCGTCGGCGCGGGTGCCGACGGTTTCGCGACGTGGAGGATCGGTCGCTACGCCGACCGCGAGCTGCTGCCGCGACCGCGCTGAGGCAGCGGCTCAGCCTCGGCGGCCCTTGAGCCGGCGGTAGGCGTCGAGCGTGCCGCGGCCGGCCGGGCTGTCCTCGAGCGTGCGGACCACCTTGTGCTTGACCCGGTACGTCAGCGTGGCGCGGGCCCGATCGCGCTCGGCGTGCGCCTCGCGGACCTCCTCGTGCAGCCGCTCCTCGACCGCCCGCAGGCGGGCCCCCTCCACCAGCAGCGCGCTGATCGCGTCGAGCGCCGACGGCAGCAGCAGGTCGGGGGTGACGGTGTCGGGGTCGACGAAGGTCCCGGGGTCCGGCCCGACGAGGTCGTCGAGCGAGCCCGCGACGTCGTACCCGCGGTCGGCGATGGCCGCCACCCAGCTGCGCGAGAGCTCCTGCGCCCACGCGTGGTCCTCGGGCGGGAGGCCCAAGCGGGCGGACGCGACGCCGCGCGACAGGGTCTGGTGGGCGAGCAGCTCGCGGACGAGGGGGCGGTAGTCGGGCGGGGAGATGATCGAGGTGACCCGCTGGTTGATGGTCCGCAGCAACGACGTCTCGGGCACGCCGAGCGAGGGGTTCTCGCGCTCGGCGGTCAGGTCGAGGTCGAGGCCGTCGAGGCCGAAGGTGCGCGAGAAGCGGCGCCACAGCTCGCCCCGGTCGGATCCCGACGGCGGCACCGTGACCAGGTGGACGCGCTCGGGCGGCAGCGACCCGGCCCAGCGGGCGAGGATGTCGGGCAGCTCCTGGACGGCCCAGAACCACGAGCCGATCTTCGACTCGCGCGCGGGGTCGCGGATGGTGTCGAGGAACTTGGCGTAGGTGATGTGGCTGCGGTGCTTGACGTTCTCCTGCCACTCCGCCGGGACCTGGCGGACCAGGTCGCGCACCGACAGCACCAGGTGCACCTCGGCGTCGCCGAGCGAGGACAGCGCCCGCTCGACCTGGGTCGGCGTCGCGCGGGCGAAGATCTCGTGGCTGACGATCGCCGTGCCGGGCCACTCCCGCACCTCCGCGGCCAGCCGGTCCCAGGCGCCGACGGCCTCGGTCTCCAGCCCGCCCCACGGCAGCGTCATCAGGTCGAGGGCCGCGAGGAAGTGGGCGTCGAAGCGGTCGGCCGGGTAGAGGATGTCGTGCTCGCGAAGCGTCTCCCGGTTGCGGAAGAGCACGTCCTGGAGGTAGGACGTGCCGGTCTTGGGACAGCCCACGTGCAGCAGCACTCGCCTGCTCACTGCTCCACGCTCCTCTCGTGCTGCGGGTCCTGACGCCGGTCGCTGCGCCACCCCGGGTCCACGACCATGCGGATCGCCAGGTCCAGGACCTGCTGGTCCGCGACGGCCGGGCCGGTCGCGGCCGGCTGGTCGGTGCGCGGGGCGAGGTCGGCGAGGTCGCCGACGACAGCGTAGCCAGCGCGCCGGACGTCGCGCGTCATGCGGGCCGCGGAGGCGGCGACCCAGTCCCGCTCGCGCGCCGGGACCACGGCGGGCGCCGTCCCGGTGTCGGGGATGCGTCGCTGCAGGGTGCGCATCAGCGCGGGGCGCTCCGCGGCGGGGACCCGCAGGCCGACGACCGCGGCGATGCGGCGGGCCAGCTCGGCCTGGTCGGCGCCGGGCACCCGCACCGTCGGCAGGCGTCGTACGCCGACCTGGCGGGGCAGCCGGTCGAGGTCGGTCACGACCCGGACGAACGGGCGGCGCGGGTTCCACCGGCGGACCGAGGCCGGGAGGTCGGCACGGGCGGGGAGCTGGTCGCGCTCGCGCCAGAACCGCAGCCACTCCGCCCACGGGGTGCTGCCGGTCTCGAAGCAGCGCTGGGTCCAGGTGTGGGCCAGGAGCTCGTCGAGGGGCCGGCCGACGGCGACGAGGAAGGGCCGCGGGCCGCCCTCGGGCCGGCCGCGCGCGGCGAGGTCCTCGCGCCACCCGGCGACCAGGACGGGGTCGCCGACGAGGCGGTAGCGCAGCCGCCACGGACGCGGCACCCGCGTGCGGACCGGGTCGGGGCCGAGGGCGACGAGGTCGTCGGCGAGCAGCACGCTCGCGACGCGCAGCAGCTCGTGGGCGCTCACCGTCGCCGGGTCGACCGGCTGCGGGCCGAACCCCGGGGCGGGCAGCCCGACGAGCGGAAGGTCGGCCTTGCCCCGCCCGGCGGCGGAGGCGGCCAGGACCCGGTCGGCGAGTCGGGTGCGCTCGCGGTCGTGGTCACCACGGGGCTGCGCGCCGGACGCGAGGTTGATCCGGCGCAGCAGCTCGAGCTGCTGGGCGCCCGGCACGGCGCCGGTCCACGACCCGGCGGCCGCATCGTCGTGCCACGCCAGCCACGGCGTCGTACCGCCCCGGCGCAGGTGCTCGACCCAGGCCCGTGCGCGCTCGCTCAACGGTCGCGCAACCGGCGGGCGGTGTCGCGCAGCCGGCCGCCGAGGGTGTCGGACGAGGCGCGGTTGGCGGCCTCCTGCGTCATCACGGTCAGGGCGTCGAGCGCGGCGCCGAGCTCGAGCTTGGCGCGCACCTTGTCGGGGTCGCGCCAGGTGGTGCCCTCGGCAGGCCGGCGCGGGCGCAGGTCCTCCACGTCGCCGATGACGTCGACGCCGCTGCCCTTGATCCACTCGATCCACAGGTCGGCCTGCTGCTCGGCGAAGTCGAAGCGGTCGGGCGGCAGCCGGACGGGGATGGCCTCGCGGGAGACCAGGACCTCCTGCGCGAGCTGCTCGCGGATCAGGTTGTCGTAGACCGGCTCGCGGCGCACGCCGAGCTCGAGACGCCGGTTGAGCTTGCGCAGCAGCGAGGTCTCGGCGATGCCGAGCGAGCGGTTGTCGCGCTCGGAGTCGAGCGGCGCCCACTCGGGGTCGATGCCGAAGGCGCGGCAGAAGCGCAGCCACAGCTCGTCGCCGTTGGGGCCGCGGTCGTGCGGGACGGTGACGACGTGCACGCGCTCCGGCGGGAGCTTCGCGCCCCACTGCGACAGGACCCGCGGCAGGTCCATCGCGTTGAAGAACCACGTCTGCCCGCGCTCGACCTTGGAGAGGAAGCGCTTGAAGGGCCACTTGCGCCCCTGCTTGATCGACTCCTGCCACGCGGCCGGCAGCTGGCGGCCGAGGTCGCGCGCGGAGTAGATGACGTGGACCTCGTTGCCGGCGAGGTCGTTCATCGCCTTCGCGATCTTGTCGGGCTTGGCGCCGGCGAGGATCTCGTGGCTGATCACCACGTTCTGCTCGGCCCGCTGCACCTTGCGGACCATCGCGTCCCAGGCGCCGCGCGCGTGGCCGGGGGCACCGCCCCAGTCCTGCTCGAGGAGGTCGAGGGCAGCCCGGAAGTGGAACATGTCGGAGTGCCCCGCCCGCGGCGCGGGGATGGTGACGCCGTGGCGCGCCAGCGACGCGAGGTTGAGGTCGAGCCGGTCCTGGAGGTACGTCGTCCCGGTCTTGGGAGCCCCGATGTGGAGGTGGACGACGCGGGTCATGGCGAGGATTGTGCCAGTCCGCCCAGTGCCCGTACGACGGCGCTCGGGCTCGGGCGGCCGAGGTGTCCGGCCATCCACGTGCTGGTGGTGACGACGGCGTCGAGGTCGACCCCGTGGTCGATCCCGAGCCCGGTGAGCATCCACACGAGGTCCTCGGTGGCGAGGTTGCCGGTGGCGGACCTGGCATAGGGGCAGCCGCCGAGCCCGCCGGCGCTGGCGTCGAAGGTGGTGATGCCCTCCTGCAGCGCGGCGAAGGTGTTGGCGAGCGCCTGGCCGTAGGTGTCGTGGAAGTGCATCGCCAACCGGTCGGTGCCGACGCCGGTGTCGGCGAAGGCGGCGACCAGGGCCTTGACGTGACCGGCCGTGGCCACACCGATGGTGTCGCCGAGGCTGAGCTGGCTCGCGCCGAGGTCGAGCAGCCGGGTGCCGGCGGTGACGACCTGCTCGATCGGGACGGCGCCCTCCCACGGGTCGCCGAAGCACATGCTCACGTAGGCGCGGACGTCCATCCCGGCCTCGCGGGCGCGGGCGACGGTCGGCTCGAACATCGCGAACTGCTCGTCGAAGGTGCGGTTGAGGTTCTTGCTCGCGAAGGTCTCGGTGGCGCTGCCGAAGATGGCGATGTGCTCCAGGCCGAGCTCGAGCGCGCGGTCGAGCCCGCGCTCGTTGGGCACCAGCACGGGCAGGTGCCGGCCCTCCTCGCCGAGGTCGGTCATCAGCTCGTGCGCGTCCGCGAGCTGCGGCACCCATCTCGGGTGCACGAAGCTGGTGGCCTCGACGACCGGGAGCCCGGCGGCCACGAGGCGTCGTACGAACTCGGCCTTGACCTCGACCGGGACGACCGACTTCTCGTTCTGCAGGCCGTCGCGCGGGCCGACCTCGTAGATCGTGACGCGGTCGGGCAGCCCGTCGGCGCGGACCTGCATCGGGAGGGGTCTCGAGGCTCGCTCCGCTCGCACCTCAACCATCGAGGGCCTCCGGCTCGACCACGAACAGCACGGCACCGAGCTTGACCAGGTCGCCGGCCGTGGCGCCGACCGTGGCGACCGTGCCGGCGAAGGGCGCCTTGAGCGCGAGCTCCATCTTCATCGCCTCCATCACGCCCAGCGTCTCACCCTCGGCCACGGCCTGGCCCTCGGCGACGTTGACCGCGAGCACCGTGCCGGGCATCGGCGCGGTCAGGGTGCCGTCGCCGGCCTCCGGGCCGTGGTCGGCGAACGGGTCGTGCCGGTCGAAGACGTAGCGCTGGCCCGCGTGGACCACCTCGACCGCGCCCGAGGTGACGTCCACGAAGGCGGAGGGGGTCGCCGAGCCGGTCGGCACCTCCACGAGGTCCGTGCCGACGACGACCCGCGCCGGGGCGGGCTCACCGGCCGAGCGCCAGCCGTCGGCCTGCCACGGACCCGCGACCCGCGGGGCGACGAGCGCGGCGGCGGCCGCCAGCCGGGCGTCCGCGTCGTCGGGAGCCGGCACGTCGTGGTGGTCGAGCCAGGCGGTGTCGATGGTGGCGTCGCGGAACCCGTCCGACGCGGCCAGGACGCGGAGGAAGCCGGTGTTGGTGGTGAGTCCGGCGACCTCGGTGCGGGCGAGTGCCCGGACGAGGCGCCGGCGCGCCTCCTCGCGGTCGGCCCCGACCGCGACCACCTTCGCCAGCATGGGGTCGAACGAGGTCGTCACCTCCTGGCCGGGCTCGAGCGCGTGGTCGACGCGGATGCCCTCGCCGGACGGCCAGGCGACGTGGGTCGCCACCCCGGCCTGGGGCAGGAAGCCGTGGAAGGAGTCCTCGGCGTAGACGCGCGCCTCGATGGCGTGGCCCTCGAGGGTGATGTCGCCCTGTTCGATGCCGAGGGGCTCGCCCGTCGCCACGCGGAGCTGGAGCTCGACGAGGTCGACCCGCTCGCCGCGCACGCGGGTGACCTCCTCGGTCACCGGGTGCTCGACCTGCAGGCGGGTGTTCATCTCCAGGAAGTAGAACTCCCCGGTCGCGTTGTCGAGCAGGAACTCCACGGTGCCGGCGTTCGTGTAGGACACCTGCTGCGCCAGCGCGACGGCCGCCGCGGTGATCGCCCCGCGCTGCGCGTCGGAGATGGTCGGGGCGGGGGCCTCCTCGAGCACCTTCTGGTGGCGCCGCTGCGTCGAGCAGTCGCGCTCGAAGAAGTGCAGCACGGTGCCGTGGGTGTCGCCCATGACCTGGACCTCGATGTGGCGGCCGGACTCGACGTACTTCTCGATGAGCAGGGTGTCGTCGCCGAACGAGCTCGCGGCCTCGCGCGCCGCAGCCGCCCGCGCCTCGGGCAGCTCGGCCGCGGTCCGGACGACGCGCATGCCCTTGCCGCCACCGCCGGCGGCGGCCTTGACCAGCACCGGGTAGGCGAACGACTCCGGGTCGTCGTCGAGGGCGTACGACGGCACCACCGGCACCCCCGCGGCGACGGCGATCTCGCGGGCGGCGTCCTTGCGCCCCATCGCGTCCATCACCTCGGCGCTCGGGCCGACCAGCGTGATGCCGGCCCGGGCGAGCGCCCGTGCGAAGGGCGCGCGCTCGGACAGGAAGCCGTATCCCGGGTGGACGAAGCCGGCGCCGCTCTCGCGCGCGGCCGCCACGACCGCGTCGACGTCGAGGTAGGAGGGGACCACGACCGCGTCGTCGGCCGCCCGCACGTGCGGTGCGTCGGCGTCCTGGTCGGTGTGGATCGCGACGGTCCGCCAGCCGAGCCGCTTCGCCGTGCGCATCACGCGGATGGCGATCTCGCCGCGGTTGGCGATCAAGAGGGTGTTCAT
>JAYSEC010000123.1:0-9653 GCA_041914085.1 Nocardioides sp. | reverse complement strand
GTCCGCTAGAACTGCCCCATGACAGGTCACGGCACCTCGGCACTGGTCCTCGGCGGCGGCGGCATCACCGGCATCGCGTGGGAGCTCGGCATCCTGGCCGGCATCGCGGAGGCCGGCGTCGACCTGACCGACGCCGACATCGTCGTGGGCACCTCGGCCGGCTCGGTCGTCGGCGCCCAGGTGACCAACGGGCAGCCGCTCGCCGACCTGTACGCCGGGCAGCTCGAGCCGCCCGACGCCGAGCTGGGCGGCCGGTTGTCGCGCGTCGCCGCGCTCAAGCTCGTCCCGCCCTACGTCCTGCCCGGCAGCGGCCGTGACAAGCTCGCTCGCGTCGGTCGGGTCGCACTCGCCTCCCACGCTCCGGGCAGCGTCGACCGGGAGGGCGTGATCCGGTCCCGGCTGCCCGTCCAGGACTGGCCGGACCGCGACCTGCGCATCACCGCCGTCGACGCGGCGAGCGGGGAGTTCACCGTCTTCACCCCGGACTCCGGCGTCGACCTGGTGTCCGCGGTGGCGGCCAGCTGCGCCGTCCCGACCGTCTGGCCGCCCGTGGAGATCGGCGGGCGCACGTACATGGACGGCGGGATGAGGTCGACGGCCAACGTCGACGTCGCGCGCGGTGCGGAGCGGGTCGTCGTGCTCGCTCCGCTGCCCCGCTCGCTGAGCAGGAAGGCGTCGATCCGCGCCCAGCTCGAGCGCGTGGGGCCGCGGGCGTGGTCGGTGGTCACCCCGGACGCCGCAGCGCTGGAGGCCTTCGGCCGCAACCTGCTCGACCCGGCGAAGCGCAAGGTCGCCGCCGAGGCCGGGCTGCGGCAGTCCCGTGACCTCGCCGCCCGGCTGCGCGAGGTGTGGGAGGCGTGAGGTCGCGGGTCACGGTGCCTGACCAGTGACCAGGTCCGGCAGGGCCTCACGCCGTACCTTCCCGGTCGCGGTCATCGGCAGCTCACCGACGCTGAGGTAGTCCTTGGGGCGCTTGGCCGGGGCGAGCACCACCCGGGCGTGGGCGGCCAGCTGCGCCGCGGTGGCGGTGCCGACCACGGCGGCACACACCCGCTGCCCCCAGTCCGGGTCGGGGGCGCCGAAGACCGCGACGTCGGCGACGCCCGGCACCTCGCGCAGGGCGTTCTCGACCTCGAGCGGGTAGACGTTCACGCCGCCGGAGATGATGAGGTCCGTGCGCCGGCCGTCGAGGTGGAGGTAGCCGTCGTCGTCGAGCCGGCCGACGTCACCGACGGTGAACGCAGGCCCGGCCGGGGTCTCTCGCCAGGCCCGTGCCGTCTGCTCGGGGGCGCCGAGGTAGGTGAACCGCGCGTGAGGGGGCACGGCGCACCAGATCCGGCCGTCCGAGGCGATGCTCAGAGTCCGGCCGGGACGCGCCCGGCCGACCGTGCCGGGGCGGGCGAGCCACTCCTCGGACCGGCACGCGGTGAACTGGCCCTCGGTGGAGCCGTAGAACTCCCACGTCGATCCCGCCGGGAACAGCTCGACGAGGCGCCGCTTGGTGGCCGGTGGGCAGGGCGCCCCGGCGTGGGCGACCAGCCGGAAGGACGACAGGTCGGGGACGCCGACCTCGTCCCAGTGCGCGAACAGCCGCTGCAGGTGCGTCGGCACGCAGAACATGGTGGTCGGGCGCTCAGCGGCGATCGCCGCCGTGACGCGCACCGGGTCGAACTTCCCCGGCACCACGATCCGCCCGCCCGCGAGGAGCGTCCCCATGGCGAAGCGCAGGGGAGCGGAGTGGTGGAGCGGGCTCAGCACCAGGTTGACGTCGCTCGCCGTGAAGCCCCACAGGTCGCGCTCCTCGGCGACGAGCGCGGCGGCGTCCTCGTCGGTCAGGAGGCCCGACCAGACGCCCTTCGGCGTGCCGGTGGTCCCGCTCGTGCAGTGGATCGGCCGTCCCCGCGGCAGCGACCTGGCGCGATCGCGGCGCCCCCCGAGGAGCACCTCGACCTGGTCGGCCTCGGTGACGACGAGGTCGGGTGCGATCGGCGCGAGGACCCGGTCGCGCTCGGCGGCGGTCAGCGCCGGGTCGAGCGGGACCGGGAAGACCCCGTCGGCGAGCAGCGCCAGCACGAGGTCGACGTACGCCGTCGAGCCCGGGACGAGGAGGGCGACGCGGGAGCCTTCGGCGAGCGGGGAGGAGGGGTGCGGCACACCCCGGATCCTGCCGCCTCCCGGCGCTCGCGGTCACTCAGCCGCGCGGGACCAGGTGCTGGCGCAGGTCGATGTCGCCGAGGTCGTCGACGGGGTGGCTGGTGGAGGAGGGGCCGGCGAACCGGTCGTGGCGGGCGTAGCTGACCAGCACGGCGAACAGGGCGGTCAGGACCAGGAGGGCGACGATGGTGTTCATGGCAGTAATCATTCCCTCGTCGACTTGCTGCCACCAGTGGCAGGAATGCCAGAGTTGGTTGATTTCCTGCCACGGCTCGTGCAGGCTGTCCGCATGAAGAAGGTGGCGGTCGTCGTCCAGGAGAAGCCGGAGCCGTTCGGGCTCGGGGCGTTGTGCGAGGTCTGGGCCGAGCCCTACCACCCCGAGGACGACAACCCGGTCTTCGACTTCACGGTCGTCACCCCCACGCCGGGCCGGTTGCGCACGCGGGCCGGCTTCGACCTGGTGGTCGAGCACGGGCTGGAGGAGGCCGCCGACGCGGACCTGGTCTGCCTGGCACCCAAGAGCAACCACCGCGGCACCTCCCCGGAGGTGTCGGAGCTGCTGCGGGCCACCCACGAGCGGGGCGCGATGATCTTCGCGCACTGCTCGGCGACGTTCATGCTGGGCGAGGCGGGCCTGCTCGACGGTCGACGCTGCACCACCCACTGGCGGTACGCCGCCGAGCTGGCCGAGCGCTACCCCGAGGCGGTGGTCGACCCGGACGTGCTCTACGTCCAGGACGGCACGATCATCACCGGCGCGGGGTCGGCAGCCGCCCTCGACGCCGCGCTCCACGTCATGCGCCAGCAGTTCGGAGCCAAGGTCGCCGCCACGGCCGCCCGCCGGATGGTCGTGCCACCGCACCGCGACGGCGGCCAGGCCCAGTTCATCGCGCGCGCCGTCCCGGTCTGCGAGTCGGAGGCGCTGGCGCCGCTGCTCGCCTGGATCAGCGCGAACCTGTCCGAGGACCTCGACGTGGAGACCCTCGCGAGGCAGATGCACATGTCGGGTCGCACCTTCGCGCGGCGGTTCAAGGAGGAGACCGGCACCACCCCCTACAGCTGGATCCTCGGCGAGCGGGTCCGCGCCGCGCAGGAGCTGCTGGAGCAGACCGACCACTCGATCGACTGGGTCGCCGGCGAGGTCGGGTTCGGCAACGCCGCGACGCTGCGCCACCACTTCGGCCGCGCCCGGGGCGTCAGCCCGCAGGAGTACCGGCGGACGTTCCGGACGCCCGCCTGAGCGACGTCCGGACCTCGGTAGCCTTGACCGCGTGAACGCGACTGCGCTGGCCGACCTGTCCGCCGACGACCTCGCCGTCCTGCTCGAGGAGCAGCGCGCGGCCTACGAGGAGCTCACGAAGCGGGGCCTGAAGCTCGACCTGACCCGAGGCAAGCCGTCGGCGCAGCAGCTCGACCTCGCCGACGACCTGCTGCGGCTGCCCACGTCGACGAAGGACTCCCGCGGCGTCGACGTACGCAACTACGGCGGGCTCGAGGGCCTCGCCGACCTCCGTGAGATCTTCGCCGAGCTCCTCTGGGTCGAGCCCGACCAGGTCGTGGCCGGCGGCAACTCCAGCCTGACGATGATGCGCGACTGCCTCGTCGACCTGATGCTCTTCGGCGCCGTCGACTCCGAGCGCCCGTGGAGCCGCGAGGAGAAGGTGCGCTTCGTGTGCCCGGTCCCCGGGTACGACCGCCACTTCACGTTGCTGGAGAGCCTCGGGATCGAGATGGTGACGGTCCCGATGCACGACGACGGCCCCGACGTGGACGCCGTGGAGGCGCTGGTCCGTGACGACGCGAGCGTCAAGGGCATGTGGGTCGTGCCGACGTACGCCAACCCGACGGGCGCGATCGTCAGCCAGGAGGTGGCGGCCCGTCTGGCGGCGATGCCCACCGCTGCTGCGGACTTCAAGATCTTCTGGGACAACGCCTACGCGCTCCACCACCTCACCGAGGACGAGGCCAAGAGCGCCGACATCCTCAGCCTGGCCGCCGCCGCGGGCCACCCGCACCGGCCGATCATGTTCGCCTCGACGTCGAAGATCACCTACGCCGGTGCCGGGGTCGCCTTCCTCGCGGCGTCCACCGCCAACGTGCAGTGGTACCTCGGGCACCTCGGCAACGGCTCGATCGGGCCCGACAAGGTCAACCACCTGCGCCACGTCGAGTTCTTCGGTGACGCGCAGGGCGTGCGCGACCACATGGTCCGCCACCGCGAGATCATCGCGCCGAAGTTCGCCGAGGTCGACCGGGTCCTCACCGAGCGCCTCGGCGGTCGCGGGGTGGCGACGTGGAACACGCCGGCGGGTGGCTACTTCGTCAACCTCGACGTGGTGCCCGGAACGGCGAGCCGCGTGGTCCAGCTGGCCAAGGAGGCCGGTGTGGCGCTGACGCCGGCGGGCTCGTCGTTCCCCTACAAGCAGGAC
The DNA here is from genome assembly GCA_041914085.1 of Nocardioides sp. Classification (GTDB taxonomy): domain Bacteria; phylum Actinomycetota; class Actinomycetes; order Propionibacteriales; family Nocardioidaceae; genus Nocardioides. The sequence goes on along the minus strand of JAYSEC010000123.1, from coordinate 5,070 downwards.
CCCGACGACACCAACATCCGGCTCGCGCCGACGATGCCCCCGCTCGAGGAGGTCACCGAGGCGATGGAGGCGGTGGCGACCTGCGTGCTGCTGGCGGCGGCCGAGAAGGCCGCAGCGGCCTGACGCCCGGTCAGGCGGCGGCCGGCTCCGCGCGCAGGCCGCCCCGGACCAGGTCGGCGTACCTCCCGTCGAGGAGCAGGAGCTCGTCGTGGGTGCCGAGCTCGACGACCCGGCCGCGGTCGAGCACCGCGATCTGGTCGGCATCGCGGACGGTGGAGAGCCGGTGCGCGATGGTGATCGTGGTCCGGGTCCGCGCGACGTCCGCGAGGGTGCCGAGCAGGGCGCGCTCGGTCTCGTTGTCGAGGGCGCTGGTGGCCTCGTCGAGCACCAGCACCGCGGGATCGCGCAGCAGCGTGCGGGCGATGGCCAGGCGCTGCTTCTCGCCGCCGGAGAACCGGTGCCCGCGCGAGCCGACGACGGTGTCGTAGCCGTCGGGGAGGGCCGCGACCACGTCGTGGACGCGTGCCGCGCGGCAGGCCTGCTCGATCTCGGCGTCGGTCGCGTCCGGGCGGGCGTGGCGCAGGTTGTCACGCACCGTCGCGTGCATGAGGTACGTCTCCTGGCTCACGACGCCGACGAGGTCGGCGAGGTCCGCGAAGGCCAGGTCGCGCACGTCGACGCCGTCGATGCGGACCCGCCCCGACGTCGCGTCGTGCAGGCGCGGGACGAGGGAGGCGAGCGTCGACTTGCCGCTGCCGGTCTCACCGACGAGGGCGAGCGTGGTACCGGCGGGGACCACCAGGTCGATGCCGTTCAGCACCGGGCTCTCGTCGTCGTAGGCGAACCCGACGTCCTCGAAGCGCACCTCTCCTGCCGCGGCGCGACGGGGGAGCCGGACGGGCGTGGCGGGCTCGGCGACCTCGACCGGCAGGTCGGCGTACTCGAAGATGCGGCTGAACAGGGCCAGCGACGAGGTGATGTCGACGCCCACGTTGAGCAGCCCCATCAGCGGCCTGAACAGCGTGCCCTGGAGCGCGACGAAGGCGACGAGGGTGCCGATGGTCATGCCGCCGGAGGTCGCGGGGAAACCGGCGGCGAGGTAGATCGCGGCGGGTACGGCGGCGAACACGACGTTCATCGTGGCCATCCGCCACCGGCCGGCCAGCCGCGATCGGATCTCGAGGCCGACGAGGTCCTCGGACGTCTCCTCGAAGCGCGCGGTCAGGCGGGGCGAGGCACCGAGCGTCTTGGTGAGCAGCACCCCGCTGACGGAGAGCCCCTCCTCGATCTGGACGTGGAGGTCGGCCAGGCGGCGCTGGCGCTCGGCGGTGATCCTGTGGCGCATGCGCGCGACCTGCCGGGTGAGCAGCACGGCCGGCGGCAGCACGACGAGCGAGAGCAGCGCCAGGCGCCAGCTCAGGGCGACCATCGCCACGGCGGTGCCGACGACCACGGTCAGGTTGGCGGCGATCGAGGTCGCGGTCTGGGTCACGACGCCCTGCATGCTGCCGATGTCGTTGACCAGCCGCGACTGCACCTCGCCGCCGCGGGTGCGGGTGAAGAAGCCGAGGGACTGGCGCTGGAGGTGGGCGAACAGGTCGCTGCGCAGGCGGTGCATCACCTTCTGGCCGACCGCGGTCGAGAGCCAGGTCTGGACGACGCCGATCACCGCGCTCGCCACGGCGACACCGAGCATGGCGGCGACGCAGAGCAGGAGCAGGCGCACGTCCTGCCGGGGGAGCGCCTCGTCGATGACGTGGCGGACCAGGAACGGCTGCGCGAGGGAGACCGTCGAGCTCAGCACGATGAGGGCGACGACGACGGCGAGCGTGGCACGGTGCGGCGCGAAGAGTCGCGCGATGCGCCGGAGGGAGACGGGGGAGTCCGCGAGCTGCCGCAGGTCGGCGGGGTCGGGGCGGCCGCTGCGCGAGCGGCGGGAACCGGGGGTCGAGGTGGTGTGGTCATCCATGCGACCAGCTCCTCTCTGGAGGTCCGAAGAAAGTGAGGTAGCCTCACTATGAGGATGCAACCGACACAGGAGCGGGGATATTCCGTGGTCCCACACGAGGGCGGGCGTGAGCCCGCGACCGGAGACCTGGTGATGGCGCTGGCGCGCCGCGTCCGTCGGGCGTACGCCGACTCGCTGGCCGCGTGGCGGGTCACCCCGTCGCAGTCGCGTGCGCTGCGCGTCCTGTCGACCCACCCGGACGGCGTGCGCCCGTCGGTGCTCGCCGACGAGCTGCGCATCGCCCCGCGATCGGCGACCGAGGTCGTCGACGCGCTCGAGGACCGGGGCTGGGTGCACCGGGCCGCCGACCCCACGGACCGGCGCGCGACCACGCTCACCCTGACCCCGCGCGGCCAGGACCTCGTCGCCAGGATCGACGACGTGCGCCGCGAGGCCTCCGAGCAGGTCCTGGGCGTGCTGACGGAGGAGCAGCGTCGTACGCTCCACGGGATCCTGAGTCTCGTCGTGGGGGAGGACCAGTGACCGTTCGGGTCGGACTGACCGGGGGCATCGCCTCGGGCAAGAGCACCGTGTCGGCGATCCTGGCCGGCCTCGGTGCCGTGGTCGTGGACGCCGACCTGCTGGCGCGCGAGGTCGTGGCACGTGGCACGCCCGGGCTCGACGCCGTGGTGGCGGAGTTCGGGCAGCAGGTGCTCACGCCCGACGGCGAGCTCGACCGACCGGCGATGGGTGCGATCGTCTTCGCCGACCCTGCTGCCCGCAAGCGGCTGGAGGCGATCATCCACCCGCTCGTGCACCGGCGCGGCGCCGAGCTCGAGGCGCAGGCACCGGCCGACGCGGTCGTCGTGCACGACATCCCGTTGCTGGCCGAGGGCGGGCGCGCCGGCTCGTTCGACGCGGTGGTCGTGGTCGACGTCCCTGCGGAGGTGCAGGTCGAGCGCATGGTCCGCGACCGCGGCTGGTCCCGGGAGGAGGCGGAGTCCCGGATCGCGGCCCAGGCCACCCGCGAGGACCGCCTGGCGATCGCGACCCACGTCATCGACAACACCGGCTCCCCGGAGGAGCTCCGTGCGCGCGTCGAGGAGGTCTACGCCGACCTCCGCGCACGCGCCTGACGTTTCCCGGTCTGGACCGGACGGCAGGTAGCCTCCGGGCGTGCGTTCGCTCCGACCCCGTCTGGCCGTCCTCGCAGCTGGTGCCCTCCTGGCCACCGGGTGCGCTGCCACCGGGACCGACGACGGCAGCGGGCCCGCGCCCACCTCGAGCGCTCCTGCGTCCTCCGGCGAGCCCACGGCCACGGAGAGCCCGCTCGACCCGGACACGCCGACCTCGTGGGGTCCGACGATCGGCGAGGTCGAGGAGGCGCAGCAGCTGGTCAGCACGTGGTCGCCCGCCCAGCTGGCCGGCCAGGTGATCGTCGGCCGCTTCCACGGCACCGACCCGCTCGAGCCCGCCGCGATGGTGCGCGACCTCCACCTGGCCGGGGTCTCGATCACCACCGACAACATCGCCGACCGTGAGCAGGTGCTGGCGATGACCGCCGCTGTGGCGCAGGCGGCGGCCGAGGACGGCCGGGACTTCCCACCGGTGATCGGGGTGGACCAGGAGGGTGGCTACGTCTCCCACCTGCGCGGCATCGCCACGGACTTCCCGCACTTCCAGTCGGCCGGGACCGCCATCGAGGCCGACCTGCGCACCGGTCGGAAGGTGACCCGGCTGGCGGCCCGGGCCACCGGCTACGAGCTGCGCGACCTCGGGTTCACCTGGGTGTTCGCCCCGGTCGCCGACGTGACCATCGGCGCCGCCGACCCCACCATCGGGGCCCGGTCCCCGTCGCAGGACCCGAAGGTGGCCGCCCTCGCGACGGCGTACGCCGTGAAGGGCTACGACTCCGCCGGCATCGTGTCCACGGTCAAGCACTTCCCCGGCCACGGCACCGCGACGACCGACAGCCACGACGCCCTGCCGGTCGTCGGGTCGTCCCTCGCGGAGATCCGCGCGCACGACCTGCCGCCGTTCGAGCTCGCCATCGCCAAGCACGCCCCCGCGGTGATGATGAGCCACCTCGACCTCACCGAGATCGCCCCCGGCGTGCCGGCGAGCATGGCGCCGGAGGTCTACGACCTGCTGCGCGACGACCTCGGCTTCGAGGGCGTGGCGATCACCGACTCGCTCGGGATGGGCGCCGTCGGCGGCCGGCCCACGCCGGCCCTGCAGGCGCTCCAGGCCGGTGCCGACCTGCTGCTGATGCCGGTGGACAACGCCACGACGCACCAGATCATCGTCGACGCCCTGGAGTCCGGCGAGGTCTCCCGCGCGCGCGTCGAGGACGCCGCGTCGCGCGTCGTCGCGCTGCAGATGTGGCAGGCGCGCCTGGCAGCAGAACGGCCCGTGCCCCCCGACGTGGTCGAGCAGGCACGGGCCGCGAGCGCGGACCTGCTGTCCGCGGCGTACTAGTTGTCAGGCTCTCGCTGAACTTGTCAGGCCGTGCACCGGCCGACATGTTCAGCGATCCCCGGTCAGCCGGGGATCGCTGAAGGAGGACCGCTCAGGCCGCGTCGCGGCCCGAGGGGTGCGTGCCGTCAGGCCGCGAGGTCGGGGTCGCCGGCGCGGCGGAGCTTCTGCAGCGCCTCCCGCTCGAGCTGGCGGACCCGCTCCGCGGAGATGCCGTGGCGGGCACCGATGTCGGCGAGCTTGTGCTGGCGTCCGTCGGCCAGGCCGTAGCGGGCCCGGACGATGTCGGCAGAGCGCTCGTCGAGGATCCCGACCAGGTCGTCGAGGCGCTGGCGGGCCTCGGCGTCGAGGACGTTGAGGTCCGGCCCGGGCGCGGTCTCCTGCGCCATCAGGTCACCGAGCGAGGTGTCGCCGTCCTCGTCGACCGGGGTGTCCAGCGAGACGTGCTCACGACCCCAGCTCATCAGGTCGAGGACCCGGTCGAGGTCCATGCCGAGCTCGGTGGCGATCTCGTGCGGCTCGGGGTCGCGGCCCAGCTGGCGCTCCAGCGTGCGGCGGGCCGAGCCGACCTGGTTGAGCTCCTCGACGACGTGCACGGGGAGGCGTACGACGCGGGCCTGCTGCGCGATGCCGCGGGTGATCGCCTG
>JAYSEC010000122.1:7907-9752 GCA_041914085.1 Nocardioides sp. | reverse complement strand
GTCTTCCATCGGTGGTGTCGTCGGCCGAGGGGGCCGGAGTTGTGGGCGCCGGTCTGGTCCGGCGGGGGATCTCGGCCGTCGTCTCCGTGGTCGTACGGCGTGGGGTGGTCGAGGTCGACGTTGCGGCTGGTGGAGGAGGCGTAGGGCCAGTAGTCGCCGCCGGTGACGAGGTGGACCTGGTCGCGGAGGGTCTCGGGGTGCTCGTAGGCGGTGTAGCGGACCCTGAAGGAGAGGTCCTTGACGGGTTGGACCTTCACGTCGAAGCGGCGCAGCAGCTCGGCGAGCTGGGTCAGGGTGACCGGGCCGAAGCCCTCGATGCGGGCGACGCCGGCGGCGCCGTTCAGGACGGCTTCGTGGAGGTGGACGTGGAGCACGGCCCTGGGTGCCAGGCGGCTGAGGTCGAGGTCGCGGAGCGCGTCGAGGAGGTCGGCGGGGAAGGCGTAGGCACGCGCGCGGGATGGGGCAGCCGGCTCGTCCAGGCCGTCGACGTCGGCGTCGGGCCCGAGGTCAGCCTCGACGTCTGTCTCTGGCTCGGTGTGCTCGAGGAGCAGCGTGAGCAGCTCGGTGGGACGGGCGAGCCAGCCGAAGGCGAGGGCGCGGAGCTCGTCGGGGTGCGCGTCGGGATGGCGCGGCGCGATGATCTCGCCCACGCGGTGGACGATGGCGTCGACGGCGGCTGCGTCGCCGGCCTCGAGGCGGGCGATGAGGGTGCGCAGGCCGTGCTCGTCGGTGCGACCGAGGCCGACGTAGCGGCGTCGGCGCTCGGCCTCGCAGCGCTCCTCGTGCAGCTCGGTGTCAGCCTCGATGACCTTGGCCGAGGCGACCTCGAGGACCCGGCCGATGCCTTCGGTGGCGATCATCCGCGAGACCGCGGCGTCGACGACGTGGACGTTGGCGGCCGGGAGGTGGCGGGAGAGCCTGGCCACGCGCCGGGCCACCCACGGCTCGCACTCACCGCGCCTGGTCACCGCCCAGGTCAGGGGCAGCCGGTGCTCGAGGTCGAGGACGTCGGCGAGCAAGTTTCTGGTCGCGGTCACGCCAGCACCACGCGCGAGGGCGATCTCGCCAAGGCAGAAGTCCTGCACGCCCGGCGTGCCCTCCCCGCCGACCTGGCGGAGCACGTTGCCGACGCGACGCGCGACCCGGCCGTCCGGGCCCTGGGTGGGGTCGGTCGAGTGGACCGCCGCCCAGGCGGACAGCAGCTCGAGCTTGCGCACCTCCGCCAACCGTGCGGCACGCTCCGCCTCGGTCGCGGCGGCCAGGATGGCGTCCGCGTCGAGGTGGTGGAGCGTGGCTGTCATGGATCCATTCTAGAACCGACCACCGACACTCTGACCTGCGAGAAGCAAGGTGTGGAGAACTGTTTTCGAACAGGCGAGTGATGCTCGAGATGGCTGCGAGGGGTGGCCGCCTGTCGGAGAGCTCAGGCGCCGGCAGACCAGTCGGGCAGCTGCTGGAGGGTCCAGCGGTTGCCGTCGGGGTCGCGGAACTGGATGAACCGCCCCCAGGGCTGGTCGTCGATCCCGCTCGCCTCGATGCCGCGCGCGACCAGGTCGGCGTACGCCGCGTCGGCGTCGGCCACGACCGCCTGCAGGTTGTCGAGGGAACCGGGCGCCATCTCGGTCAGCCCGCGGCCGATCGCGATCGAGCACGCCGAACCCGGAGGGGTGAGCTGCACGAAACGGATGTCCTCGCTGACGGTCTGGTCGTGATCGGCGTGGAAGCCGACCTTCTCGTAGAACTCCTTGGCGCGGTCGACGTCGGTCACCGGCACCATCACCAGCTCGAGCTTGATGTCCATGCTCCGACCGTAGGGAGTCTTCAGGTCAGCGGGTGACCGCATGG
>JAYSEC010000122.1:2588-7807 GCA_041914085.1 Nocardioides sp. | reverse complement strand
TCGCGCGATGGAGTTCCTCTGGTACATCCCCAACCAGGTCGAGCCCGGCCACCGGCTCGACGACACGGTCGCGGGGCACAACTCGCTCGGGCGGCTCACGTCGCTGGCCCGGCTCGCGGAGCAGCACGGGTGGGGCGGCGCCCTCATCGGCACCGGGTGGAAGCGGCCCGACACGTTCACCGTCGCGACCGCGCTGGCGGCGGGGACCACGACCTTCAACCCGCTCGTCGCCATCCGCCCCGGCTACTGGCGCCCGGCCCACTTCGCCTCGGCCGCGGCCACCCTGGACCAGCTGAGCGGTGGGCGGGTGCGGGTCAACATCGTCTCCGGGCCCGACCACCAGGCGCAGTACGGCGACGACGAGGGGGACCAGGCGCAGCGCTACGCGCGGACGAGGGAGTTCATGCGGCTGGTGCGCCGGCTCTGGACCGAGGACGACGTGACGTTCGCCGGCGATCACTACGACGTGGCGGGGGCGACCCTCGAGCACAAGCCGGTCGCCCGTCCCGGCCGCCCGCACCCCAGGCTCTACTTCGGCGGCGCGTCCGAGGCGGCGCAGCGCACCGCGGCGGCGGAGGCCGACGTCCAGCTGTTCTGGGGCGAGCCCCTCGACGGCGTCGCGGCACGCATCGACCACCTGCGCACGCTGAGCGCCGAGCTCGACCGCGACCTCCCGCCGCTGGAGTTCGGCCTGCGCATCACCACCCTCGTGCGCGAGACGACCGAGGAGGCGTGGGCCGATGCCGAGGCGCGCGTCGCCGCGATGGCCGCCGGCCGGGACGAGTGGTTCGTGGACCCCGCCCGCCGGGTCGCCGTCGGCCAGCAGCGCCTCCTCGACCTCGCCGAGCAGGGGGACGTGCTCGACGACTGCCTCTACACCGCGCCCGGCAGGTACGGCGGCGGCGGTGCCGGCACCACCTGGCTCGTCGGCTCGCCCGACGACGTCGCCAAGGCGCTGCGTCGCTACGCCGACCTCGGCATCACCCACTTCGTGCTCAGCGACACGCCGTACGAGCGGGAGATCGTGCGGGTCGGGGACTCGCTGCTGCCCCTGCTCCGCCCGGCCTGACGGCTGCACAACCCCGGTGAAAGGCAACTCGTCTCACCGATAAGTCGCCTTTGTCGACCAAGTTACATTAGTTTGAACGTTCCACCCCGAGAAGGAGTTGTTCCGATGGCACGACGAGGGCCTCATCCTCACCAGACCCGCCGCCCCTTGGTCCGCGCCGCCCTGCTGGCCACCGTGGGCCTGGCGGCCCTGACCGGCTGCGGGGCCGACGACGCCGGACCCCGGCTCGAGCTCACCGCAGCACTGCCCGACGCGCCCGCCGACGGGACCACGCTGCGCGTCGGCGACCCGGCCACGCAGGTGGCGCTCGAGGCATCCGGTCTGGACGACGAGCTCGACGTCGACGTCGAGTGGGCCAACATCACCGGCGGCCCCAAGACGCTCGAGGCGTTCCGCGCCGACGCGATCGACATCGGCTCGGTCGCCGACATCCCGCCGCTGTTCGCGCACTGGACCGGCACCGACGTCCGCATCGTCGCCGCGCGCGAGACCGTCGACCCGATGGAGCACCCGACCTACGAGCTCGGGGTCGCGCCCGGAGTCGACGTACGCACCATCGACGACCTGGCGGGCAGGAAGATCGCCTACAGCCCCGGCCAGGCCCAGGGCGCGCTCGTGCTCAACGTCCTGCGCGAGGCCGGGCTCACCCAGGACGACGTCGAGCTCGTCGAGATGCAGAGCGTCGACGACGCCTTCTCGGTCGCCCTCGCCGGCAAGCAGGTCGACGTCGCGCCGCTCGGGCAGAGCCTCGCCAAGACCTACCTCGCCAAGTACGAGCGCGACGGCGCGACCACCATCAAGCCCGGGGTGCGCGACGACGCCTGGACGCTCTACGCGCCGACCACGGTCCTCGAGGACGCCGACAAGGCGGCCGCGATCAAGGAGTACGTCGGCGTGTGGGCTCAGGCGCAGCAGTGGATCTCCGACCACCCCGACGAGTTCGCCCAGGCCTACTACGTCGACCACGAGGGGCTGACCCCCGAGGACGCGTCGTACGTCGTCAAGGCCCTCGGCGAGTTCACCGTGCCGACGAGCTGGGACGAGTTCATCGCCCGCCACCAGGAGACCGTCGACACCCTCGTCGAGGCGCAGGACCAGGAGCCGCTCGACGTGGAGACGATCTACGACCGGCGCTTCGAGAAGGCCATCGCCGCCGCGCTCGAGGGCGAGGAGGGCTCCTCATGACGACCCTGACCGCCCCCGCCCGACCGGTGGCCGGCGTGGCCGGCGCGGTGGACGTGCGTCCCACCCGGCGGCGGCTCGGACCCGGCGCCCCGATCCGCTTCGGCGGGCTCATCGGCATCACCGCGCTGCTCGCCGCGTGGGTCGTCGGCTCGGCCACCGGGCTGCTCGACCCGCGCACCCTCACCGAGCCGTGGACCGTCCTCGCGACGGCCGGGACGCTCGTCGAGAACGGCCGGCTCCAGGAGAGCCTGGTCACCTCCGGCATCCGCGCCGCGCTGGGCCTCGGGCTCGGCGTCGCCGTCGGCACGGTCCTGGCCCTGGTCTCCGGCCTGTCCCGGATCGGCGAGGCGCTGATCGACGGGCCGATCCAGGTCAAGCGCTCCATCCCGACGCTCGCCCTCATCCCGCTGCTGATCCTGTGGCTCGGCATCGGTGAGCCGATGAAGGTGATCACCATCGCGCTGGCCGTCTTCGTGCCGGTCTACATCCACACCCACAACGGCCTGCGCACCATCGAGGGCAGGTACGCCGAGCTGGCCGAGACCCTGGGCGTCACCCGCGGCGAGTTCGTCCGCCACGTGGTGCTCCCCGGCGCGATGCCCGGCTTCCTGCTCGGCATGCGCTTCGCCGTCACGTCCTCGCTGCTCGCGCTGGTGGTCGTGGAGGTCATCAACGCCACGAGCGGCATCGGCCACATGATCACGCTGGCCTCGAGCTACGGGCAGACCGACATCATCGTCGTCGGCCTGGTCGTCTACGCGCTGCTCGGCGTCCTCGCCGACGCGGCGGTCCGTCTCATCGAGAGGAAGGCACTGTCATGGCGTCGCACGTTGGCGAGCTGACCCCCCAGTCCGGACCGGCCGTGCGGGTGGAGGGCCTGCACCGCAGCTTCAACGAGGCGGGTGGCGTGCTCAACGGCCTCGACCTCGAGATCGCCCCCGGCGAGTTCGTGGCCCTCCTGGGCCGCAGCGGCTCCGGCAAGAGCACCCTGCTCCGCGCCCTCGCCGGGCTCGACCGAGGCGTCGCGGGCACCGGCCGGATCGAGGTCCCCGAGAAGGTGTCGGTGGTCTTCCAGGACTCCCGGCTGCTGCCCTGGAAGCGGCTGCTCGACAACGTCGTGTTCGGCCTCCGGAGCAGGGACGCGGCGGAGCGCGGCTCGCAGGCGCTCGCCGAGGTCGGCCTCGGCGGTCGCGAGAAGGCGTGGCCGCACGAGCTGTCCGGTGGCGAGCAGCAGCGCGCCTCGCTGGCCCGCTCGCTCGTGCGTGACCCGCAGCTGCTGCTGGCCGACGAGCCCTTCGGTGCCCTCGACGCCCTCACCCGGATCCGGATGCACACGCTGCTGCGCAGGCTGTGCGAGGTGCACCGGCCGGCGGTGCTGCTGGTGACCCACGACGTCGACGAGGCGATCGTGCTGGCCGACCGGGTGATCGTCCTCGACGGCGGCGTCGTACGGCACGACGGGCGCATCGACCTCGGCACCCGCCGCTCCCAGGCCGACCCCGCGTTCGCCCGGCTGCGCAGCCGCCTCCTCTCCGAGCTCGGCGTCGAGGACGACCACGACGACGCGCCCGGCCGGCACGCGGACGCGCACCTCGACGAGAGGGCGGCGTCATGAGCAGGGGAGCGTCGCGTCAGCTGCGGCTCAACGCGTTCCTGATGAGCACCGGCCACCACGAGGCCTCGTGGCGGCTCGCGGAGAGCGACCCGACGAGCAACACCGACGTCGCCCACTTCGTGCGCCTCGCGCAGACCGCCGAGCGGGGGCTGATGGACTCGGTGTTCTTCGCCGACTCCCCGGCGCTCTTCGGCGAGGTCGGCCGCCGGCCGGCGGGGAGCCTCGAGCCGACGGTGCTGCTGACCGCGATGGGCGCGGCGACGACCCACATCGGGCTGATCGCCACGGCGTCGACGTCGTACAACGACCCGTTCAACCTGGCGCGCCGGTTCGCCTCGCTCGACCACGTCAGCGGCGGGCGCGCGGGCTGGAACATCGTCACGACCGCGACCCTCGAGGCGGCCCGCAACTTCGGGCTCGACGAGCTGCCCGCGCACGCCGACCGCTACCGGAGGGCGCGCGAGTTCGTCGAGGTGGCCGTCAAGTTGTGGGACAGCTGGGAGGACGACGCCGTCCTGGCCGACAAGGAGGGCGGCCGGTGGGGCGACACCGACAAGGTGCACCCGATCGAGCACGTGGGCCAGCACTTCCGGGTCCGCGGCCCGATGAACCTGCCGCGCTCGCCCCAGGGTCGCCCGGTGCTGGTGCAGGCCGGCTCGTCGCAGGACGGGCGCGACTTCGCGGCGCAGCACGCCGAGGCGATCTTCACCGCGCAGCAGACGCTCGAGGACGCCCAGGAGTTCTACGCCGACATCAAGGCGCGGGCGACGACCTTCGGGCGCGACCCGGAGAGGCTGCTCGTCCTGCCCGGCATCGTGCCCGCCATCGGGTCGACCGAGGCGGAGGCCCGCGCGCTGGAGGAGGAGCTCGACGCGCTGATCCTCCCCGAGTACGCCCGGCGCCAGCTCGCCCGCACCCTGCGGGTGGCGCCGGAGCGGCTGCCGCTGGACGAGCAGCTTCCCGACGACCTGCCGGACGAGGACCAGATCGAGGGCGCCAAGTCGCGCTACACCCTCATCGTCACCCTCGCGCGTCGCGAGAGGCTGACCGTGCGCCAGCTGATCGGCCGCCTCGGCGGCGGACGCGGGCACCGGACGTTCTCCGGCACGCCCGAGCAGGTCGCCGACGCCATCGAGCACTGGTTCACCCACGGCGCGGCCGACGGCTTCAACGTGATGCCGCCGGCCCTGCCGTCCGGCCTCGAGGCCTTCGTCGACCACGTCGTGCCGATCCTGCAGCGCCGCGGGCTGTTCCGCACGGAGTACACAGGAAGCACGCTGCGCGACCACTACGGCCTCGACCGCCCCGACAGCCAGTACGCCACCCCACCGCAGGAGAAGACCGCATGAG
>JAYSEC010000122.1:0-2488 GCA_041914085.1 Nocardioides sp. | reverse complement strand
CGACCACTACCGCCCCCTCGGCCGGACCGGCGTCCAGGTCAGCCCGCTGACGCTCGGCGCGATGATGTTCGGCGCCTGGGGCAACCCGGACCACGACGAGTCGATCGCGATCATCCACCGCGCGCTCGACGCCGGCATCAACGTCATCGACACCGCCGACGTCTACGCCCGCGGGGAGTCCGAGGAGATCGTCGGCAAGGCGCTGAAGGCCCGCTCGGGCAGCCGCGACGACGTGTTCCTGGCGACCAAGTTCCACGGCAGCATGCACGACGAGGACCCCAACCAGCAGGGCAACTCGCGGCGCTGGATCGTCCGCGAGGTCGAGGCGTCCCTGCGCCGGCTCCAGGTCGACCACATCGACCTCTACCAGGTGCACCGGCCGCGGCCCGAGGTCGACATCGACGAGACCCTCGGCGCCTTGACCGACCTCGTCCGCCAGGGCAAGGTCCGCTACATCGGCACGTCGACGTTCCTGCCCTCGCAGGTCGTGGAGGCCCAGTGGGTGGCGGAGAAGCGGCAGCGCGAGCGGCCGGTCACCGAGCAGCCGCCGTACTCGATCCTCGCCCGCGAGGTCGAGCGCGACATCCTGCCGACCGCCCAGAAGTACGGCCTCGGCGTGCTGCCGTGGAGCCCGCTCGCCGGCGGCTGGCTGTCCGGCCGCTACCGCCGCGGCGAGGAGCCGTCCGTGACCTCGAGCCGGATGCAGCGCCAGCCCGCCCGGCACGACCCGAACAGCCCGGAGAACCGGGTCAAGCTCGAGGCGGTGCACCAGCTGCAGGACCTCGCCGACGAGGCCGGCCTCTCGCTGATCCACCTCGCGCTGGGCTTCGTCCTCGCGCACCCGGCGGTGTCCTCGGCCATCATCGGCCCGCGCACCCTGGAGCAGCTCGAGTCGCAGCTCGGGGTCGAGAAGGTGGTCCTGCCGCCCGACGTGCTGGACCGGATCGACGAGATCGTGCCGCCCGGCACGACCCTGAACGAGGCCGACCGCGGTTACGCACCGCCGGCCCTGGTGGAGGCGCGACTGCGCCGCCGCTAGCGGGTGTCCGCCGCCTGGTCCCGGGGGAGGCCGGGCGGCGGGCTCCCGTCGGCCCCCGCGTGGGGGCGGGGCGCCGAAGCCGCGCGGGCGCCGGCGAGCACGCCGACGGCGCCGACGGCCACGGCCAGCAGGTAGACCACCGGGAAGGGGTCGAGGCCGGCGCGCTCCGCAGCGGCGTACGCGATGCCGCTCACCGACAGCGCGAGCGCTGCTCCCAGCGAGTCGGCGACGGTGAGGGCCGAGGAGTTGAAGCCCCGGTCCTCGTCGGTCGCCGAGGCGAGCATCGCCACCCCCGTGCGCGGGTACGCAAAACCCATGCCGATGCTGGCGAAGACGTACGCCGCGATCGGTGCGACCGCGGGGACGTCGGCCCCGCGGGTGCGCAGCCACACGACGAGGGCGATCGCCGCGATGCCGACCAGCACCACGCTCGTCCCGAACCGGAACGCCGCGCCGTGCGAGACCCGCTCCCCGAGGCGTGAGGACGCCTGGCTCGACGACGCCCACACGACGCCGACGAGCGTGAGGGCGATGCCCGCCTGGCCCGGCGACAGGTCCCACCGCTCCTGCAGGACGTAGACGATGTAGGCCTCGGCGCAGAAGAACGACGCCGCCAGCAGGCCCCGCGTGGCGATCACCGACGGCAGCCCGCGGCCTCCCGTCAGCGTCCCGGCCGGGAGCAGGGGTCGCAGGCCCACGACGACGAGCGCGAACGCCCCACCCGCCGCGACCAGGGTCCAGCCGGTTCCCGAGCCCAGGAGCTCGAGGGCCAGGACCGCGCCCGCGGCCAGCACGGCCCACCCCAGCCGACCCCACGTCGCCGCGCCGGGCGCCACCGGCACGGGCTGCCGCCGGGCCGTGGGGGTGACCAGCGCGGCCGCGACCGCGACCAGCGCGACGATGCCGAGGAAGACCCAGCGCCAGCCGACCGTCGACGCCACGAGCGCCGCCACGCCGGGGCCGAAGAGGGCCGGCAGCACCCACGCTGCGGCGAACGAGGCGAAGACCGCAGCCTGCAGGCGGGCGGGGTAGACCAGGCCGACCAGCACGTAGGCCACCACCGTCAGCAGTCCGCCGCCCAGCCCCTGCACGATCCGGCCCAGGACGAAGACCTCCATCGCCGACGCCGTGCCGCAGACCACCAGGCCGGCCGAGAAGGTCACCAGCGAGGCGACCAGCGGCACCAGCGGGCCGCGGCGGTCGGCCCACATGCCGGCGGCGACCATGCCGACCACACCGCTCGCGAAGGGAGCGGCGAAGGAGAGCGCGTAGTGGTCGAAGCCGTCGAGGCTGCGCGCGACGGTCGGCATGATCGTCGTGACGGCCATCGACTCGAAGGCGGCGAAGGCGATGAGGGAGAACAGCCCGATCGTGGTCGCGGCGTAGGACGGGGAGAGGATCCGCTCGCGGGGCTCGCGGGTCGTGCTGGTGCTCACTGGCACGACGGTA
>JAYSEC010000121.1:7531-9789 GCA_041914085.1 Nocardioides sp. | reverse complement strand
CAAGGGGTCGCAGGTTCAAATCCTGTCAGCCCGACCGAGAGAAGCCCCTGACCAGCGAAGAGCGGGTCAGGGGCTTCGTCGTCCTCGCTCGCACCTCGCGCTGCTCGTGAGCGCAGGCTGTCGGAGACGTGGTGCTGGTTGCGGCCACCGCGCTTGGCGACGTACATCGCCTCGTCCGCGCGAACGACGACCGCGTCGAGGGTGCGTGCGGGACCGGCCGCTCCGCCGATGCTGACGGTCGGAAGCTGTTGCGGGGCGTCGCGCACCGCGGCGAGGATCCGCCCCGCGGCCAGGTCTGTGTCGTCGGTCCCTGCGCCGGGCAGCAGCACCGCGAACTCGTCACCGCCGACGCGGGCGACGAGGTCGTCCTCGCGCGAGTTCGCGGCGATGGCCTGAGCCACCCCCTGCAGCATGGCGTCTCCCACGGCGTGACCGTAGGTGTCGTTGACCTCCTTGAACTCGTCGAGGTCGATGAAGAGCACCCCGACCTCCCGGTCGTTCCCCTCGGCGTGCGCCAGGACCTGGAGGTGCCGGTCGAAGGCGCGGCGGTTGCCGACTCCGGTGAGGGCGTCGGTGTCCGCCTCGCGGGTCACCTTCTCGTGCTCGGCCTGCAGCTGTGCGAAGGCGCGCATCGTCTGAGCCGCGGCCAAGGTGCGCTGGCGCTGGCGCCACGAGTCCGCGGCCAGCGCGTTGCCGTACTCCAGAGCCGCCACCGCCGACGTCGACGTGCGCGCCAGCAGCAGGCTGTAGGTGTGTGCGAGCGAGAGGTAGGTCGGCGAGCCGCGCTCCTTGGTGGGGGCCAGGGACATCGCCTCCTCGATGACGGTCAGGGACTCCTCGTGCCTCCCCTCACGCATCAGGGCAACTGCCAGGAACGGGATGGCCAGCACGTGGTCGTGCGCGTTGCCCAGCTCGCGAACCGCCGGGAGCAGTCGCTGGATGTCCTCGACCGCACCCGTGGGATCGGGACCGTCGGAGCGCGCCACGGCTTCGATCAGCAGGCACGGCTCCCTCCAGGGCGTGACCTCCGGGAGCGGGGCCGCGCCGGCGACCCGCTCCGCGGCAGCAGCGGCATGCGTGTGGGCGCGCGCGCTGTGCTCCTCCGCGTCTGCCACGAGACCGACTCGGTAGAGCTCGAGGCACCATCGCAGGTGCAGGTTGGCCAGGTTGATCAACCACATGCTCGGGGCAGCGTCCTCCGGGCTGGAGTGCGCCAGGCTGATCTCGTACGCCGCCTCCTGGTGCGGCAGTGCGAGCTCGTAGAGCCGCAGGGGCACATAGCTGTTGGCGATCGCCACATGCGCGGTGCTGGCGACGTAGCCGGCAGCCCCGCTGAGCTCGAGGGCGGCCTCGGCCGCCGCCAGGTCGACGAGCACGCCCTCGTGGTCGTGGTGGGCGGGGTCCTCGTCGCCGAGCAGGAGCTTCGCCTCGGCCCGGAGCGCCAACGCGCACGCACGCCACCCCTGCGCATCGTCCCGCTCCGCCGCGGCCAGCATGTCCTCGGTCGCCCGCAGTCCCGCGGCGGCGTCGTCGTCGATCAGGGCCACCACGCGTGGGAAGTGCATCGCCGCGGGGCCGCCATCGACCGTCCCGTCCCCCAGCTCCTTCAACCGCGTCTCCGCCGTGCGCAACACCTCGGAGGCATGACCCACCTGGGCGCGCTGGACGAGGTGCTTGACCTCTTGCAGGAGCGGGCAGTCCTTGGCGTCCATGCTTGATTCTTGCTCGCACACGAGTTGACCGGAGGGCTTTCACGAAACCTCGGTGTCGCTCCGCCCTGCCGGAGCAGCTCGAACATCCGCACATGCCGCCACGGGCCCGAACAGGTCGTGGGCTCGCTGAGTCGTGCCGGCCCGGGTGCCGACGTGCGACCGGGCTACTCGCCGCTGGCCGGCTTCTCCGGCGCGCCAGCCGGCCCGCCGTACGGGAAGAAGGACAACCGCCCGTCGGCCTCGAGCACGGCGTACTCGATGTCGGACGTGCGGCGGATCCCCTGCTCGCGTGCGGCGACGAGGAAGTCCGCGGTCGCCAGCCGTTGCGCCCTCATCGCGTCCTCGAGCACCTCGCCGTCCTTGACGACCAGGAGCGCCCGGCCGGTGAGCACCGGCCGCGCCCGCGGGAACCGCCACTGCAGCCAGGACAGCAGCACGGTGAGGAGGGCGAAGGTCCCGACGGCGAGGACCGCTGAGGTGATGGAGTAGTCCTGCTGCGTGACACCCTGCTGCACGAGGTCGCCCATGGTCACGTACAGGAGCAGC
>JAYSEC010000121.1:0-7431 GCA_041914085.1 Nocardioides sp. | reverse complement strand
CCCGGGCGCGACGGCCGCGCTCAGTCCTGGAAGGCGGCGAGCAGCCGGACCCGGGTCGGCGTCGTGCCCTCGTTGGTGATCGTGAAGAGCTGGGGACCGTCCGTGACGAGGCGACCGAGGACGTCGGCGTTCGCGAGCAGGAAGGACCCCTCGACGGCCACGGCCTCCCCGGCGGTGGTGCCGCGCGAGGGCACGACCGTGATCGGGGCGGGGGCGCCGGTGGCGACGTCCTTCGCCGAGATGGCCAGCACGGCCAGCGAGACGTCGTCGGGCACGAGGGCGATCTCCGCGGAGTCGTCGGTGTCGCCCTGGGCGGCGAGGACCGCCTCCGAGACGGCGTACGTGTCGGGCGTGAGGTCCATGCCCAGCGGCAGGACGGGCCCGTCGGCGACGGTCAACCGTGCGCTGAGCGAGACGTGGACCATGAGCACCTCCTGGCGATGGGCGGGCGGTCCCGCGCCGCGCGGAGCCACTGCCTGCAGGGTGCCGCAGGCCCGTCACCGGTGGGTCACGGCCGCGTCACCACGGGCGGGCGGGGGTCGTGACGGCACGGTGACGGCGGGTTGACGGGCGCGGTCGATCCTCACTGGAGGAAGGTCCTCGCCTCAGCACGGCCGCGACGTCGAAGGAGCCCCCATGAGCATCACCCCCACCTACCCGGGCGTGTATGTCACCGAGGTGCCGAGCGGGAACCGCACCATCTCCGGCGTCGCGACGTCCGTCACGGCCCTCGTCGGCACCGCGCTCCGCGGCCCGGTCGACGTGCCGGTCCCGATCAGCAACTTCACCGAGTTCGAGCGCACCTTCGGCGGGCTGGTGCGCGACAGCGGCCTCGGCTACGCGGTCCGGGACTTCTACCTCAACGGGGGCGGTCGCGCGATCGTGGTGCGGGTGGCGCACGACGACGCCAGCGCCGCCACCATCGAGCTCGGTGGCGCCCTCACCCTCGAGGCGTACGGGGCGGGGTCGTGGGGCGACGCGATCACGGCGTCGGTCGAGCACCCGGTCGACCCCGACGCGACGGACATCGCCGAGTCCCAGGGGGTGGAGGCCGACGACCTCTTCACCCTGACCGTCGCACTCGGCGACGAGGTGGAGGTGTTCCGCAACGTCACGGTCGTCGACGGACCCGCCCGCCTGACCAACCTGGTGCAGTCCTCGCGGCTCGTGCGGGTGTCCGGCGTGCCCACGGGCAGGCCGGCCGAGGGCGACTACACCGTGACGCTCGCAGGTGACGACGGCGGCGCCGTGGACGCCGACGACTACACGGACCCGGGACGCGGGATCAACGCGCTCGACACCGTCGACCTCTTCAACCTCCTCGTGATCCCGCCGCCGACCCCCACCGGCAACCTGCCGCCCGCCGTGTGGCCGCTGGCGGCGACGTACGCCTGGCAGCGGCGCGCGTTCCTGATCATCGATCCCGAGGCGGGCACCGATGTCGCACCCTTCGCCACGTGGGCCGGCGCCCTCGGGCTCACGGCCGACGGGGCGCGCAACGCGGCCGTCTACTACCCGCGCATCCGGCACGCCGACCCGCTCCGCGGCGGCCAGGTCGACACGTTCGCCCCGAGCGGCGCCGTCGCCGGCGTCTACGCGCGCACGGACGGGGCGCGCGGCGTCTGGAAGGCACCCGCCGGTCTGGAGGCGGCGCTCGGCGGGGTCGTCGAGCTCGAGAAGGTGCTGACCAACGACCAGAACGGTGCCCTCAACCCGTCGGGCTACAACGCCCTGCGCACCTTCCGCGACGCCGGGTCCGTGGTCTGGGGCGCGCGCACGCTGCGCGGCTCGGACGTGCTGAGCGACGACTACAAGTACGTCCCGGTGCGCAGGCTCGCGCTCTTCCTCGAGGAGAGCCTGTTCCGCGGCACGCAGTGGGTGGTGTTCGAGCCCAACGACGAGCCGCTGTGGTCGCAGATCCGGTTGTCCGTGGGGGCGTTCATGCAGGACCTGTTCCGCAGGGGCGCGTTCCAGGGCACCAGCCCGCGCGACGCCTTCTTCGTCCGGTGCGACGCCGAGACCACCACGCAGTACGACATCGACCGCGGCATCGTGAACATCCAGGTCGGGTTCGCTCCACTCAAGCCCGCGGAGTTCGTCATCATCTCCGTCCAGCAGAAGACCGCCGCGGCGGCGCGGTAGCGCCCGGCAGCGAGAAGGATCCCGACATGGCCGAGTTCTCCGTCAACGCCACCCGGTTCGACCCGTACAAGAACTTCAAGTTCCGGGTGAAGTGGGACGGCAGGTACGTCGCCGGGGTGTCGAAGGTCGGCGCGCTGAAGAAGACCACCGAGGTGGTCAAGCACCGCGTCGGCGGGGACCCGTCGTCGAGCCGCAAGTCCCCGGGCCGCACGGAGTACGAGCCGATCACCCTCGAGCGGGGCGTCACGCACGACGTCGAGTTCGAGCAGTGGGCCAACAAGGTGTGGAACTACGGCTCGGGCCTCGGCGCGGAGGTGTCGCTCCGGGACTTCCGCAAGGACATGATCATCGAGCTCTACAACGAGGCGGGGCAGCTCGTGCTGGCCTACAAGGTCTACCGGGCCTGGGTCTCGGAGTACCAGCCGCTGCCGGAGCTCGACGCCAACGCCAACGGAGTGGCGATCCAGACCATCAAGCTCGAGAACGAGGGCTGGGAGCGCGACTACGCGGTGGCCGAGCCGACCGAGCCCACCTTCGTCGAGCCGTGACGGGCCGGCCGTGACCCCGGCTGCGGCGACCCTGGACCTGTGGGACACGCTGGCCGCCGCTGCGCCACCGGCGCGCGGAGCGGCCGTCCTGGTCGCGCGCGGCGTCGCACCCGACCTCGTGGCGGCCGGTGACGTGCCGCTGGCCGTGGCCGCCCGCGAGGCGCTCGTCACCCTGCGCGACCGCGTCGGCCCCGTCCTCGACACCGCGCTCTCGTGCCCGGCGTGCGAGGCGCTGCTCGACGTGCCGCTGCCCCTCGACCAGGTCCTCGCGGGGTCCGCCGGCCCTCCAGCCGACGCGGACGTCGACGGGGTGGTGGTGCGGGGGCCGACGACGTCGGACGTGCTGGCGGCGCTGGCGTCCCACGATCCGGCCGCGACGCTGCGCGCGCAGTGCGTGACGTGGCCGGAGGGGACGCTGCCTGACGCCGATGCCGACCTCGCCGCGCGCGTCGCCGCGACGGCCGAGCAGGTCGCCGGCGCCGCCGGCACCACTCTGCGCCTGCAGTGCCCGGAGTGCGGGGGAGAGGTCGTCGCGGACGTCGACGCCGTCGGCCTGCTCACCGAGCGGGTGGCCGAGGAGGCACGCGACGTGCTGGCGGACGTCGCCACGCTCGCCGCAGCCTTTGGGTGGTCCGAGCGGGAGGTGCTCGCGCTGCCACCAGCGCGCTGGCACGCCTACCTGCGGCTCGTCCGGGCGCAGGGGTGAGGGCAGGCGATGGGCGACGTCTTCGACCGGATCGTGGGACGGGGAGCGGGTGTCCCCGGCGCGGCGGGCCCTCGCGTGACGATGCGGCGGCGCCCGGGGCTCGGGGTCCCGGCCCGCGCAGATGCGGCTGCTGCCGAGGAAGCGCCCGGGGCGTGGCCGGCGGAGGTCGTGCCACCGGGCGGTGAACCTCCTGCCGCCGCCCCTCTGGGTCGTCCGCCCGCCTCGGGCGCCGTCTCCCGGCGCCCTGGGTCCAGTCACGAGGACCACGCACCGGACGCTCGGCCCGAGTCCGGGGAGCGCCCGCACGTCGCGGCACCGGCCACCGACCTGCAGGGGATGACCCCCGACCGCGAGCCGCAGGCCGACCGGGACGACCGCGAGGCGGCCGGGCCCGAGCCGCCGGGACCTGCGGTGGCCGTGCGGCCGGACCGGACGCAGGCACCGGTCCCGGGTACGACGCCCGCGACCGCGCAGGCACCGCCGGTTCCGCAGGCCGACGCTGTTCGCGCCGAGGTGCGCCTGCGCAGCGGGCGGTCGCGACCCGCCGCCGCGGCGGCGTCGGCGGCGTCGGCGGCGTCGGCGTCGTCGTCGCGGAGGGTGTCGGCGGACGAGCTGCGCCGCGACCGCCTGGCGCCGGCCCTGGTCGCGGCGGGTGCGGTGGACGAGCGCGCGGTCGACGGCCTCGTCGAGGACGGCCTGGAGCCGGTCGACGTACCGTCCGGCGGCGACGTGCACCTGCACATCGGTCGCGTCGAGGTCCACCAGCCCGCGGCCCAGGCGCCGGTCGCCCCCGAGCCCCGGCCGGCCGGTCGGTCGTCGGAACGCGGTCCGGTGGACCATGCCGACTACCTCGCCCGGCAGCAGCGGAGGTGGTCGTGAGCAACACCCACGCGATCGCGGCCGTGACGTCGACGCTGCGGTTCGTGCTGCAGCAGGCGATCGACGCCGAGCCCGACCCGGTCGCCGGGCGCAAGGTCACCACGCTGCGCCCGGCCCAGGTCGCCGCCCTCGGCGCCGAGGACAGCCCGGCACGCGGCCTGAACGTGTTCCTCTACCGGGTCACCCCCAACCAGGCGTGGAACCTCACCGACCTGCCCACGCGCAGCGGATCGGGCGCCCTGGTCAGGCGGCCGGTGGCAGCCCTCGACCTCAGCTACCTGGTCACGGCGTACGGCGACGAGCCGGCCCTCGAGCCGCAGCGCCTGCTCGCGCGGGCCGCGCTCGCGATCGCCGCGACGCCGGTGCTCACCAACGACGTCGTGGAGGACGCCCTCGCGTTGTACGGCGAGGAGACCGAGACGGCGTTCCTCGAGCGGGCCGACCTCGCCGGACAACCGGAGCCGGTCAAGCTCAGCCCGTCACCGTTGTCCCTCGAGGAGATCTCGAAGCTGTGGGGCGTGCTGGGCACGCCGTACCTCCTCTCGCAGGCCTACACGGCGACGGTCGTGCTGATCGAGGCGGAGGTGCCGGTCCGCCGGGCGCTGCCGGTGCGGGTGCGCCGCGTCGACGTGCGTCCCTTCACCCGGGCCGAGATCGCCGCCGTGGAGACCGACGACGGCGGACCGGCACGGACCGGCTCGGTCCTCGTGCTCGAGGGATCGGGCCTGGCCTCCGCGCACCCGTTCGTGACAGTGGGAGGCGCGCGGCTGGTCGTCGACCCCGCGTCGACCGCCTCGCGGGTCGTGGTGAGCCTCCCCAGCACGGTCCCCGCCGGGGTGCACGGGCTGCAGGTGGTCCACGTGCGGCCGGCTGACGCCATGAGCGGGGAGCCAGAGCGCGTGGTCGGGCGCTCGAACGCCGTGCCCCTCGTCGTGCTGCCCACGGTGGGCACGGTCACGGCGTCGGGCGGGGAGGTGCACGTCGCGGTGCAGCCGCCGCTGGTGGAGGGCCAGCGGGCCGTCGTCACCCTCGCACGGCTGGCCGACCCCGCCGACCCGCCCGACGAGGTCCAGCCGGTGGTCGCGGCGACCCTGCCGCCGCACCCCGCCGGTCCGCCGGTCGCGGTGCTCGACATCCCGGACGACGACCTGTCGCCGGGGACGTGGCTGGTGCGCGTGTCGGTCGACGGTGTGGAGTCGCTGCCGTCGCTCGGCAACGGAGGCACGTACGACGCCCCGGTCGTGGTGCTGCCGTGACGGCCGGGGGCGGGGCGGCCACGGTCGCGGACACCGGTGGGGACCGGAGGCCCGGGGTCGGGTCGGAGCGCGCGCCCGACGCCGAGGTGCGGAGGGAGCTCACGGTCGCCGAGCTCGCCGTGGTCAGGGCACGGCTGCGCGGCTCCGACCCGGCCCCGTCCGAGAGAGCTCTGGCCTCGTTGCGCCGGCACACGGACCAGCCGTCGCCCCTGGACGCGCTCGCGGCGGGTCTCGGGCTGTCGGACTTCGAGGCCGCGACCCTCCTGCTCGCCTGCGGTCCGGACCTGGTCGGCGAGGTGGCGCGGGAGCTCGTCGAGCACGGTGGCGCCCCTCGGCTGTCCTTCGCCACGGCCCTCGAGAAGCTGCCCGGCGCGCACTGGGACGCGCTCACCCACCGGGGACCGCTCCGCCGGTGGCAGCTCCTGAGGCTGGCGGAGCCGACCGCCGTGCTGACGAGCCCGCTGGTGCCCGACGAGCGCGTGGTGCACCACCTCGTGGGCGTCGACACCCTCGACGAGCAGCTCGAGCTCGCCAGCCAGCCGCTGGACGTGCCCGCACGGCTGCCGTGGACCTACGCCGAGGTCGTCGGGGACGTCGTCTCCCGCTGGCGAGCCACCGGCCCGGTGGTGCTGCGCGGGACGCAGCCCCGGACCACGCGCGCGCTCGCCGCGGCAGCGTGTGCCGCGGTCGGCCTGCGGCCCCGTGTCCTCGGGGTCTCCGCCCTCGCCGAGGGTGCCGGGGAGCTCACCTCGACGCTGCAGAGGCTGGTGCGCGAGACGGTGCTCGGCCGCGTCGCCTGGGTGCTCGACGTCGAGGAGGCGTCGGTCCGGTCGGTCGCCGACCTCGGTCGTGCGCTCGCTGGTGCCGAGGCGCCGATCCTCGTCGTCGGGTCCTCGCGCCCCGGCAGCGCACCGCTGGACGCGCTCGGCCTCGCCGTGGTCGAGGTGCCGCGACTGGGCGTCGGAGAACGACGTACGACACTCGCGGCTGCACTCGAGGGCGCTGGGCTGCCAGTGGCGGACGACGAGGTCGACGCTGCGGCGGGGGCGTTCGACCTCGCCCTCCCGGACGCCGACGCCGTCGCCGCCGACGTCGGGGCCGGGATCGACCTGTGGGAGGCGTGCCGGCGGCGACCTCGCGCCGACGTCGGGGCGCTCGCGCGGGTCCGTACGGCCCGGGCCGACTGGGACGAGCTCGTGCTCCCGGAGCGGCAGCTCGAGCAGCTCCGGGCACTCGCAGCGACGGTCCGTCAGCGGGCCAGGGTCCTCGACGACTGGGGCTTCGCGGACCGCTCCGACCGCGGACGGGGCACGACGGCCCTCTTCGCCGGCGACAGCGGCACAGGCAAAACCTTCGCCGCCGAGGTGATCGCCCACGACCTCGCCCTGGACCTGGTGCACGTGGACCTGTCGCAGGTCGTCGACAAGTACCTGGGGGAGACGGAGAAGCGCCTGGCCCGGCTCTTCGACGCGGCCGAGGACGGGGGCATGGTCCTGCTCTTCGACGAGGCCGACGCGCTGTTCGGCAAGCGCTCCGAGGTCAAGGACAGCCACGACCGGTACGCCAACGTCGAGGTCGGCTACCTGCTGCAGCGGCTCGAGGCGTTCGGAGGCCTGGCGATCCTGACCACCAACGCGCGGAGCGCACTGGACCCCGCCTTCACCCGTCGCCTCGCCATGATCGTGGACTTCCCGTATCCCGACCGGGCCGCCCGCGAGCGCATGTGGGACCTGAGCCTCCCGCAGCCGATGCCCCGCGCGGACGTGTCGCCGGGACGGCTCGCCGACGCCGACCTGTCCGGAGGCGCCATCGCGGCCGCCGCGCTCCAGGCGGCCTACCTCGCCGCCGCGGACGGCGGCGTCGTGACCATGGACCACCTGGCACGTGCCGTGCGCTGGGA
>JAYSEC010000120.1:7043-9821 GCA_041914085.1 Nocardioides sp. | reverse complement strand
CAGTACTGGATCCAGTCGCAGGGCCTGAAGGTCGTGGTGCTCTTCGAGGGCCGCGGCTCGGCCGGCAAGGGCGGGGTGATCAAGCGGATCACCGAGCGCACCAGCCCGCGCACCGTCCGGATCGCCGCACTGCCGAAGCCGACCGACCGGGAGAGGACGCAGTGGTACTTCCAGCGCTACGTCGAGCACCTGCCCGCCGCCGGGGAGATGGTCCTGTTCGACCGCTCCTGGTACAACCGCTCGAACGTCGAGTGGGTGATGGGCTTCTGCACCGAGGACGAGCACCAGGAGTTCCTGCGCAGCTGCCCCGAGTTCGAGCGGATGCTCGTGCGGTCGGGGATCGTGGTCCTCAAGTACTGGTTCTCCGTCAGCGCCGAGGAGCAGCAGCGGCGCTTCGAGGCCCGCAACAACGAGCCCCTCAAGCGCTGGAAGCTCTCCGACATGGACCTCGCCGAGCGCGAGCTCTACGTCCGCTACTCGATGGCCAAGGACACGACCTTCCAGTACACCGACATCAAGCAGGCGCCGTGGTGGGTGGTGCCCTCCGACGACAAGCTCGCCTCGCGGCTGAACTGCATCAGCCACCTGCTGGCGCAGTTCGACTACGAGGACGTCGCCCCGCCGCGGGTCACGCTGCCCGAGGTGCGTGACATCCCGTACGTCCGCCCGCCCCTGCACGAGCAGACGTTCGTGCCGCAGCTGTTCTGAGGCGGGGTCCGCTCACATGTCGCGGTAGCGGACCGCGCCGGCGAGCGCCGCCTCGAGGTCGACGGCGGTCGCCCGGCGGGTGCCGGTCGCGAAGTCCTCGGCACCGGGCTCGGCGTACGGCGTGACGTAGGCGGCGGTGTCGCGCTGGTAGCGCCAGCCCTCGGCGAGCGGCCCCGCGTCGTGGGCGTCGTAGCCGATGGAGTCCAGGAAGTCCGCCACCGCCCGCTTCGCCTCGCCGTCGTCGCCCGCGATCAGCAGGGCCGAGCGCTCGGGATCGCCGTGCGGGCGTGCGAGGCTCGCGAGGTGCGGGGCGAAGATGTTGTTGAACGTCTTCACGACGTGCGACTCGGGGAGGTGGGCCTGCAGGAGCTCCGAGGTGGTGGTCGACTCGTCGTCGAGCTCGGCGATGTGCCCGTCGCGGTCGGGGTAGTAGTTGTTGGTGTCGATGACCACCTTGCCCCTCAGCGGCGCGACCGGGACCTCGCGGTAGGCCTTCAGAGGGATCGTCACCACGACGATGTCGCCCTCGGCTGCCGCCTCCTCCGCGGTCCCGGCCCGGGCACCGTCGCCGAGCTCGGCGACCAGGTCGACCAGGGTGTCGGGACCCCGGCTGTTGCTGAGCACCACCTCGTGCCCGCCAGCGAGGGCGAGCCGGGCCACGGTGCTGCCGATGTTTCCACTGCCGATGAGTCCGATGGTGGTCATGGGAGTGGGAACGGCGGCACGCCGTCGGTCATTCCGCCCGGACGTCACCGACGTCGAGCAGCACCTTGCCGACCGCGCCGGCCTCGACCGCGGCGTGCGCCTGTGCCGCCTCCGCGAGCGGGTAGTGGTGGAGCGGCAGGCCGTGCTCCTCGCCCACCCCGAGCGCGCCGTCCGCGACGGCGGCGGTGATGTCCTCGGCCGCGGCCCGCAGCGCCTCCTGCCCGACGGTGTAGAGCAGCACCCACTGGAAGCGGGCGTTGGTGGAGAAGGTCTCGCGGACGCTGAGGGTGACCTCGTCACCGCCGTTGTTGGCGTAGATCGCGATGGTGCCGCGCGGACGGATCAGCCGCACGTCGGACCGCAGGTTCTGCGCCGGCGCCACCTCGACGACGAGGTCGACGCCCTCGGGGGCGACCTCGCGGACGGCCGCGACGACGTCGGCCTCGCGGTAGTTGACCGTGTGGTGGGCGCCTGCCGCCGCTGCCAGCGCTGCCTTCTCGGGGCTGCTGACGGTGCTGATGACGGTGGCACCGGCCCACCGGGCCAGCTGGATGGCCGCGTTGCCGACCGCGCCGGCACCGCCGGACACGAGCACGGTCATGCCGTCCAGCGCCCCGGGCGCGAGCCGGTCGGGTCCGTCCTCCGAGGTGGTCAGCGCACGGTGCGCGGTGACCGCCGGCACGCCGAGGGAGGCGCCCAGGTCGTACGACGCCCCGTCGGGCAGGACGGTCACGTTGGCCGTCGGCAGCACGACGTGCTCCTGGGCGGTGCCGCCGGGGCGGGTGTGCTGGGCGAGCATCGTCCAGACCCGGTCGCCGACGGCGAGGTCCGTCACGCCCGGCCCGACCGCGGCGACGATGCCCGAGCCGTCCTGGCCCGGCACGATCTCGGGGAACGCCAGCTCCCCCATGCCGCCGGCGCGGAACTTCCAGTCCGTCGGGTTCACCCCGGCGCGGACGATCCGGACCCGGACCTCCCCTCGCCCCGGCTCCGGGACCGGCCGCTCGACCACCTCCAGCACGGAGGAGTCGCCGCTCTCGGTGTAGACCACAGCACGCATTCGGTTGCCCTTCGTCGGTTGATGTGCCCCAACGCCTACCACCGGCGATCCATGCCCACCAGCGCACGCTCCGATTGCGCGCGCGGCTCGGCCCGCTCGTAGAATCGTGGGAGCAGAGGGTTTCACGCGTCTTGGAGGTGGGTTCGGCGCGTCGTTCCGACGCACCCGAAGGACCCATCCGTGAGCCCCCTCGCCTCCTACCGCCGACTCCTGCAGCTGGCCGGACCGACCTACGTCCTCGTGGCGTTCATCGGCCGGCTGCCGCTCGCGATGAGCCAGCTCGGCACCCTCCTCCTCGTCGCCAC
>JAYSEC010000120.1:0-6943 GCA_041914085.1 Nocardioides sp. | reverse complement strand
GTGCGGTGGCGGCCGCTGACCCGCACGACCGGGGCGCACCAGCGCCGCCTGGTCGACGCGGCGTTCTCCTACGAGGGCGCGGCCGACGAGGCCTCCTTCGCCATCGGTCCCGCGCTGGTCGGGCTGTCCGTCGCGGTCTTCTCACCCTCAGGCGCGCTGCTGCTCGCGGCGGGGCTGCTGGCCGTCTTCGGCTCGCTCTTCGCCCTCGACCCGTCGGCGCGACTCGCGCACGAGGGCCGTCACGTGGTGGCCGCGGGACGGCTCCTGGCGCCCGCGTTCGCCGTGCTCGTGGTGGCGCAGGTGACGATCGGCTCGCTGTTCGGGGCGACGCAGACCGGGGCGACGGTGCTCGCCACCGACCTCGGGAAGCCGGGGCTCGCCGGCTTCGTCCACGCCACGCTGGGCGTGGGGAGTGCGCTGGCCGGCCTGGCCACGGCGTACGTCCCCGAGCGGATCGGGCACGAGCGCCGCGCCCTGGTCGCGGCGTGGGCGCTGCTCGCCTTCTCCGTGCCGCTGCTGCTGGTCGACACCCTGCTCGCCACGACGGCCACGGTGCTGGTGCTCGGCCTGGCCGTGGCGCCCTACATGATCGCGGTCTTCTCCCTCGCCGAGCGCGTCGTGCCGGCGTCGCGGGTCGGTGCGGCCATGACGATGCTCGCCAGTGCGACCGGCCTGGGGTACGCCCTCGGCTCGAGCCTCGCCGGCCGGCTGGCCGACGCCTCCGGGGCGACCGCGGCCTTCTCGGTCACGGTCGGCGCCACCGGGGTCGCGGTGCTGCTGATGAGCTCCCAGCAGCAGCGGCTGCGGTCGGCCACCGCGACCCCGGCCGGCGTCGCCGTCAGCGGCGACCCCGTGCCTTGCGGATCTTCTTCTTCAGCTTCCTGACCTTCGACTCGGCCGTGCCGAGGTCCGTGCGCGCCTGGGTGAGCGCCAGCTGCGCCGCGTCGATGCCGGCCTGCGCCGCGTCGTGCGCCGGGGTCGCGGCAGCCAGCGTGGCGCTCGCCTGGGTCACGGCGTCGGCGAGCGGCTTCTCCGCGGCCACCAGCGCGGGAAGGTCGGCCTTGGCCTTCGCGAGGTCCGCGCGGAGCTTGTCCTGCTCCTTGTAGAGGGGGTCGATGTGCTGCGTGGTGTACGCGTTCATCGCGGCGCTCGCGGCGGTCACGGCGGCGGCCTGGTCGGCGAGGGGCTGGGCGTAGGCGTCGATCTGTCGCTGCAGGTCGGCGGCCACCGCTGCCCAGCTCTGGATGTCGTTCTGGATCTCGGCCAGCCGGGCGTTGAGCTGGTTGAGGTGGGCCTCGATGTCGAGCCGCTGGGCCTTCCTCTGGTTGTACTCGGCCTGGGCACGGTCGAGCAGCGCCTCCGCGTCGTCGAGGCCCGGGACCGGTCGCCACGTGCCGTTGCGCAGGCCCTCCCAGTAGCCGTTGCGCTTGCGGGTGTCGTCCCACTGCGCCTTGCGGCGCTCGAAGTCGAGGCGGCAGGCCTCCTTGTGGTCCCAGGCCTGCTGCTCGGCCGCCCAGGCGGCGCTGTGGGCGTCCTGGACCTGGCTGATCTCGGCCGCCACGTTGCTGGCGGCCACCGCGGCCTCGTTCTGGTTCGCCCAGGCGGTGGTCTGCCGCGCGCGCAGCTCCTGCACGGCGTTCTGCAGCTCGACCTGCCGCGCGCTGGCGGCGTCGTACGCGTCCCGGAGCGGCTTGTAGCCGGCCTGCGCGGTCGCCATCCGCTTCTCGAGGTCGGCCCACAGCGCGGCCTCGCTGTCGACGAGGCGCTGCGCGGTGTCGAGCGCCGCCTTGGCGGCGGCGTGCTTGGCACGGGCCTCGTCGAGGGCGACGGACGCCGACTGGTAGGCGAAGATCGCCGCGGTGCCCGCCTCCCGCAGGGCCTGCAGCTTCGTGGTCGCGGTCTCGACCGCGGCGGACGCCCGGCGCTTCGCCTTCACCGCCTTGCGCAGCCGCGCCTTCAGCTCCTTGACCGAGGCCGCGGCCGGCTTGGCGTGCACCGCCCGGCTCTCGGTCGCCGACACGGGGCGGGTGTCGGCGCCCGACGCGGCGGGCGCCGACAGGGGGACGGACAGGGCGGCGGCGACGAGCAGTGCTGCGGCGCGGTTGCCGGACTTCATCAAGGACTCTCCTGGCGGTGACGCTCGGTCAGGACGGTCCTGACGTTCGCGCCGTACCTTCCCTGAACCGGCCGCCCCAAACCGCCCGGCTCAGCCGGCGGCGCAGACGAGGTCCTCGACGGTCCCGCTGACGTCGGCCACCATGTCCAGGCTCGTCGGCAGCGCCGTGACGGCCACGACCGCCCAGCGGCCGTCGTCGGTCACCAGGTTGCGGGTCTCGAAGCCCTGGATGTCACCGCCGTGGCCCCACCCGACGACACCGCAGTCGAGCTCGGCGCGCGCCAGTCCCAGGCCGTAGCGCCAGCCGGGCTCGGCGTCGAACTGCGGCGCGCGGACCGTCTGCCGCATCTGCGCCAGCTGGGCGGGGGCGAGCAGCTCGCCGTCGACGAGCGCGGTCATGAAGGTGCCGAGGTCGGCGGGGGTGGAGACCAGCTGGCCGGCCGCCCACCCGAGCGAGGGGTCCATCCGGGTGATGTCCTGCCACGGCGCCCCGGGCTCCTCGGCGAGGTAGCCGTGGGGGTGGCTGCCGCGGATCCGCTGCTCGCCGACCCGGGGCCAGTAGGTGTCGCGCAGGTCCAGCGGCCGGATGATCCGCCGGGTGATCTCCTCACCGACGGGTCGACCGGTGACCCGCTGGACCAGCAGGCCGAGCACGACGTAGTTGGTGTTGGAGTACTCCCACTTCGTGCCGGGCGCGAAGTGCCGCTCCTCCGCCAGGGCCGCGTCGAGCAGGTCGTGCGGCTCGAAGTAGGTGTGCGCCACCGCTCCGAGGGACCCACCGGCCTCGATGACCAGCGAGTCGTAGTCCGGCAGCCCGGTGGTCTGCTGGAGGAGCTGGCGCACGGTGATGCGCCGGCCGTCCCCGCCCGGGCCGCGCACGACCCCGGGCAGGTAGCGCTCGACCCGGGCGTCGAGGTCGACGTCGCCCTCCTCGACGAGCTGGAGGACGACGGTGGCGGTGAACATCTTGGTGTTGCTCGCGATGCGGACCCGGGAGTCCGCGGGGACCTCCTCGCCCGTCGCGACGTCGCCCGTGCCGGAGGTGTAGGTCCGCACGCGGCCGTCGGCGTCGCCCACCGCGGCGATCACGCCGGGGAAGCCGGTGCGCGACACGAGCCGGTCGACCCGCTCCTGCGCGGACGTGCGCTCGGTGGTGGGTGCCGCCTTCGCGTCGACCACGTTGGTCGTCACGGAGAGGGCGACGGCAGCCGCGGCGAGCGTGGCCGCCGTACGACGGGAGATGCGGTGCGAGAGCTGGGACATGGGGTCTCCTCCGGTGGTGGTGGAAGTGGTGGGTGTGCGTGTCCCTCAACCGTCGTCGTCGACGAGCCGGCGTTCGATCCCGCTGCCTGCCGACCTGGTGGTACAGCAGGCACTACTCCTGGCCCGGATCCCTTGGGGCGGGCACCGTGCGCCCCCTACGGTGCAGGCGTGTCCACCGCTCCCGTCGCCCTCCGTCGCACGCTGCGCTCCCTCGAGCAGCTGCTCGGCGGCTTCGGGACCGCCCTCCTCGCGCTGGGCGTGCTCGCGTGGTCGGTCACCCTCGGCTGGTTCACCTCCCGCTCGACGCTCGGCCTGGTGCGCGGGCTCGCCGACCGGGAGCGCGCGCGGCTCGGACGGTGGGGCGCCGAGGTGGTGCCCCCGACCGTGCGGCCCGACCGGCTGCGGGAGGCGCTGCGCGACCCGGCCACCCGCGCGGAGCTGCACTGGCTGGCCCGGCACGCGGTCGCCGGCAGCGTCGTGGGCTTCCTGGCCGTGCTCGCCCCGCTGTCGGCGGTGCGCGACCTCACCTTCCCGCTGTGGTGGTGGACGCTCCCCGACGGCTGGGCGAGCCCGTCGCTCGGCCTGTGGGTCGTGCAGACCTGGTCCGGGGTGCCGGTGGTCGTCGCTCTCGGCCTCGCCTGGGCCGCCCTCACCGTCTGGGGAGCCCCGCTCGCCGCACGGCGACAGCTGCGGGTGGCCCGTCGGCTCCTCGGCGAGGCACCCGGCGACCTCACCCTGAGGGTCGCCGAGCTCACCCGCACCCGCGCCGCGGCCCTCGACGCGCACGCGGCCGAGCTCCGCCGGATCGAGCGGTCGCTCCACGACGGCGCGCAGAACCGCATCGTCGCGGCCACGGTGATGATCGGCGCCGCGCGCCGCAGCCTCGTCGGGGCGCCGGACCGGACCGAGCACCTGCTCGGGCAGGCGCAGGACGCCGCCGAGCTCGCGCTCGCCGAGCTGCGGGCCGTGGTGCGCAGCATCCTGCCGCCGGTGCTCGCCGACCGCGGGCTGGAGGGGGCACTGCACGGCCTCGCGGCGGCCAGCCCGGTCCCCTGCACCACCGAGGTCGACGTCGGGGCGCGGTGCGCCGCCGCCGTGGAGGCGACGATCTACTTCGTGGTGGCGGAGGCCCTCACCAACGTGGCCCGCCACAGCGGCGCCGGGCGGGTCGACGTCGTCGTACGCCGTCGCGCGGACGACCACGTCGAGACGGTCGTGCGCGACGACGGCAAGGGTGGCGCCCACGAGGGCGACGGCACCGGGCTCGCCGGGATCCGCCGGCGGGTCGAGGCGATGGACGGGCGCTGGTCGCTGTCGAGCCCGCCGGGCGGTCCGACCGAGCTGAGGGTGGAGGTCCCGTGCGGATCGTGATCGCGGAGGACGACCCGCTGCTGCGCGAGGGCATCGGCGCGGTGCTGGTCGCGGAGGGCCACGAGGTCGTCGCGGCCGTCGGCGACGGCGACCTGCTGCTCGAGGCGGTCGACCGGCACGAGCCCGACGTGGCCGTGGTCGACGTCCGCATGCCGCCGACGCACACCGACGAGGGCGTCCGCGCCGCGGTCGAGGCCCGGCGCCGTCGGCCCGGGCTCCCGGTCCTCGTGCTGTCGGCGTACGTCGAGCGGGCCTTCGCCACCGACCTGCTGTCGCAGGGCAGTGCCGGCCTGGGCTACCTGCTCAAGGAGCGCGTGGGGCGCGTCGAGACCTTCGTCCAGGCGCTCGAGCACGTCGCCCGGGGCGGCACGGCGATCGACCCCGAGGTGGTCGCGCAGCTGGTGGCGCGGCCCGATCCGAGGATGGCCCGGCTCACCGCGCGCGAGCGCGAGGTGCTCTCGCTGATGGCCGAGGGGCGTGGCAACGCCGCCATCGCGCAGGAGCTCGTGGTGACCGACGGGGCGGTGCACAAGCACATCCGCTCGATCTTCGCCAAGCTCGACCTGCCGCCGTCCGACGACGCCGACCGGCGGGTGACCGCGGTGCTGCACTACCTCGAGAACCGCTGAGCGAGCTCGCTCTGCCCACCACGGCCTGTCGAACAGGACGAAGTCCGGCCCGGCGTACGCCGCTGCGCTCGGCCGCCCCTCCGGTCGGCACCTCGTCCTGTCCGACACACCCGGGCGCACGCGGGCGTACGGGCTCGCTGGCAGGACCTTCACGCCGGGACGACGAGCTCGGCCACGGCCCGGGCGTGGACCACGGGGTCGGTGGGCGACCCGCGGAGCAGGCTCGCGAGCGCGCCGTTGTAGACGACGAGCAGCTGGTCGACGAGCGCGTCGGGATCGGCCGTCCCGGTCTCGAGCGCCAGCTCGCGCAGGCGGGAGGTCAGCACCCTCGTGTCGGCCTCGACGAGGGACCGGACCGGGTCGCCCGTCCCCCCGGCCGGACGCTCGGACGCGGTGGCGAGGAAGCAGCACCACTGGGTGCTCCCGGACGTGCGCCGGAACTCGGCGAGCGCGTCGAAGAGGGCCAGGAGCCGGGCGCGCGGCGACGTCGCGGCGGCGATCGAGGCCTCCCACTGGGTCGTCCAGGCATCGAGCCGTCGCTCCAGCACGGCGGCGAGGAGACCGTCCTTGCTGCCGACGTGCTGGTAGAGCGTCGCGATGGCGACCCCGGCCTCGTCCGCGACCCGGTCGACGCTCGTCACGCCGATGCCGTCGCCGAAGAACAGCCGCTCCGCGGTGTCGAGGATGCGCTCGCGCGTCTGGGTCCGGGACACCGTGGAATCATAACGCTCGTTCTGATAGAACGGTCGTTATGGTTCAGACCGTCGCGCCGACCGCTCCCGCCAGGACGCGGAGCCTCGCGGTCGCCGTGCTGGGGACGCTGCTGATCGCCTCCACCTACGGCATGGCCCGCTTCGGGGTGGGACTGTTCGCCCCCCGGCTCGTCGCCGAGCGCCCGGCGCTCGCCCCCGTGGTCGGCTGGGCCGCCGCGGCCCAGTTCGTCTCCTACGCGGTGGCGGCTGCGGTGGCGTCGCGGACCTCCGACCGCAGCCCGCGCGCCGGCCTGCTGCTCGCCGGCACGACCGCGAGCCTCGGGTGCCTGGGTGTGGCGACGACATGGTCACCGGGCTGGCTGGTCGTCGTCGTGCTCGTCGGCGGCGCGGGGGCCGGCCTCGCCTCGCCCGCGCTGGTCCGTGTCGTCGACGCGCTGGTGGAGCCGCGCCGCGCCGCCACCGCCCAGTCGCTCGTCAACACCGGCACGGCGGTCGGCGTGGTGGTGGCGGGCGTGCTCGCCCTCGCGGTGCCGTCCGTCGCGGCCGCGTGGTGGGCGATGGCGGCGGTCAACGCGGCCGCGGCGGCCGGCCTGCTCGTCCTCGTCGGTCGCCAGGACCTCGGCACCCGGGCCCGCACCGGGACGTCGTACGACTGGCGCGCGCTCGGCGTCCCCGCTGTCGCGGCCGTGGTGGTCGGCGCCGGGTCGGCCCTCGTGTGGAGCTACGGCCCGCTCGTCGCCGCGCGGTCCGGTCCCGTGGACGAGGCCCGCGTCGGGCTGCTCTGGATCGCGCTCGGGATCGGCGGCCTGCTGGGCCCCCTCACCGGACGGCTCGTCGACCGCGCCGGGCTC
>JAYSEC010000119.1:0-9881 GCA_041914085.1 Nocardioides sp. | reverse complement strand
GCCGCCGTTCTTGATGTACCACTGGCGGGTGGCGATGATCTCGAGCGGCTTGTCGCCCTTCTCGTAGAAGTTCGCCATCCGCTGCGTCGCCTTGGGCTCCCCGTCGAGGTCGCCGGACTCGCGCAGCAGCCCGACCATCGCCTCGCGGGCGCTGAAGGTGGTCTTGCCGGCGAGCTGCTCGTAGGCCTCGGCAGCCTGCGCGAGCCACTCGGGGGTCTCCCGGGCGAGGCGGCCGTCGCGGCCGACCACCGTGCGCACCGGGAGGTCGAGCTCGCGCCACCACATCACGTCGGTCAGGTCCCCGAAGGTGCAGCACATCGCGATGCCGGCGCCCTTGTCGGGCTCGGCGGCGGGGTGCGCGAGCACCGGGATCTCGACGCCGAAGACCGGCGAGGTGACGGTGGTGCCGAAGACGTCCTGGTAGCGCTCGTCGTCGGGGTGCGCGATGAGCGCGACCACGCTGGGGATGAGCTCGGGCCGGGTCGTCTCGATGTGGAGGGGCGTGCCGTCCGGCTTGTGGAACGCGACGCGGTGGTAGTGACCGGGGTAGTCGCGCGCCTCGAGCTCGGCCTGGGCGACAGCGGTCTGGAAGGTGACGTCCCACAGCGTCGGCGCCTCGGAGAGGTAGGCCTCGCCGCGGGCGTAGTTGCGCAGGAACGCGCGCTGGCTGACCGTGCGGGAGTGGTCGCCGATCGTGGTGTAGGTGGGGTTCCACTGGACGGACAGGCCGAGCTGGCGCCAGAGCGCCTCGAAGGCCTTCTCGTCCTCGACGACGAGCTGCTCGCACAGCTCGATGAAGTTGGGCCGGCTGATCGACACCTGCCGCTTGGGGTCCGGCTTCTCCGGCGGGGTGAAGTCGGGGTCGTAGGGCAGGCTCGGGTCGCAGCGGACGCCGAAGTAGTTCTGGACGCGGCGCTCGGTCGGCAGGCCGTTGTCGTCCCAGCCGATGGGGTAGAAGACGGCCTTGCCCTGCATGCGCTGGTAGCGCGCGATCAGGTCGGTGTGGCTGTAGGAGTAGACGTGGCCGACGTGCAGCGACCCGCTGACGGTCGGCGGCGGGGTGTCGATCGAGTAGACGTTCTCGCGCGGCTGGGTGCGGTCGAAGGCGTAGGTGTCGTCCTCGGCCCACGCGCGCGACCACTTGTCCTCCAGGCCCTCCAGCGCCGGACGCTCGGGTACGACGACGGCACGCGCATCGGTGCTCGCTGTCGTCGGACCGGCGTCCGGGGTCTGGGTGCTGGGGTTCTCAGTCATGACGGAAGTCTATTGACGGGCCTCCTGCCTGCGAAAACGAGTATCGATCGAGGACAGCCGGGCCCTAGCGTGCGGGCATGGACGACGCCGTCACCCTCGAGTTCCACGACGCCCCGGGCCCCTTCCTCGCCGCCGCCGGCGGGCTGCTCGCCGCCGAGCCGGTGCTCGGCAGCGTGATCGCGAGCGTGAGCCAGCGCATCGAGCGCGAGCTGGCCGAGGGCCGCGACTCCTGGGCCGAGGCGGACGCTGAGTTCCAGCGCTGGTGGCTCGTGGTCCGCGACCCGTCGGGCCGGGCCGTGAGCGCCGCGATGCGGACCGCGCCGTTCCGCCCCCACCCCACCTTCGCGCTCCCGATGTCCGACGGAGCCGCGCGGGCCCTTGCGACGGCGCTGCACGAGCGCGGCGAGCTCCTGGGCGGAGCCAACGGCGCGCTGCCCGGCTCGGAGGTGCTGGCCCGCGCCACGGCCGAGCTGGCCGGGGGAGAGATGGTGTCGGAGAAGGCGACCCGCCTCTGGGAGTGCACCTCCGTCCGCGTCCCGCCGGCACCCGAGGGCCGGATGCGGCAGGCGACCGAGGCCGACGCGGAGCTGGTGCTGGCGTGGTTCACCGCCTTCCACGAGGAGGCCGACGAGCAGGCCGGCCGCGAGCCGGACCCGCACTCGGGGGAGCACAACACCCTCGACAGCGTCCTGGTCCGCATCCGCGAGGGCGTGGAGTGGCTGTGGGAGCTCCCTGACGGCGAGGTGGCGCACCTGTCGGGCGCCGGCCTGCCGTCGTACGGCGTCTCGCGGATCGGTCCGGTCTACACGCCGAAGGAGCACCGCGGTCGCGGCATCGCGTCGTACGTCGTCGGGGAGCTGACCCGGCGCGGCCTCGAGGCCGGGCACCGGATGTGCCTGTTCACCGACCAGGCGAACCCGACCTCGAACAAGATCTACGCGAGCCTGGGCTACGAGCCGGTGGTCGACATGGCCGAGCACCTCGTCAGGGTGCCCGGCACGCCCTAGAGTCGGCCGATGCGGCGCACCACCCTGGCCCTCGCGCTCGTCCCCCTCGCCCTCGTCCTGCCGGTCACCGCGGCACCTGCCTCGGTGACCGACAGCGTGGCAGGGAAGGCGGCTCCCCGGGTCCACCGGATCGGGGGCTGCCAGGTCTTCCCGGCCGACAACCCGTGGAACCGGCGGATCGACCGCCGGCCGGTGTGGCGGTGGTCGGACGCGATCGTCGAGCGGCAGCTCGCCGGCCACGACCTCCACCTCGACCTGGGCACGACCGAGGAGCACTACGGCATCCCGGTCAACGTGGTGCCCGAGGACCAGCCGCTGCTGCCGCTGCAGTTCGGCGTCGACGGCGAGGACTACGGCGACGAGAGCGACCGAGGCCCGGTGTTCGTCCCCGCCGATGCCGCCATCGAGGGCGGCAGCCGCGCCGAGCCGGACCCCCAGGAGGGCGACCGGCACGTGCTCGCGGTGCGGAGCGGCACCTGCGACCTCGTCGAGCTGTACGCCGCCGAGCGGGTGCGCGACGGCTCCGGCAGGGTGGTGGCGTGGCGGGCGGCAGCCGCCGCCCGGTGGGACCTCTCGTCCAACAGGTTGCGCCCGGCGCGCTGGACGTCCGCCGACGCGGCGGGCCTGCCGATCACGCCCGGGCTGCTGTCCTACGACGAGGCCGCCTCCGGTCGGATCACCCACGCGCTGCGCTTCACCATGCCGAGCGCCCGCAGCGCCTACACCTGGCCGGCCCGCCACTGCGGCCCGAGCAGCAACACCGCCCGCGACCTGCCGGCGTACGGCTTGCGCTTCCGGCTGCCGAGGTCGTTCCCGGCGAGGCGCTACACCGGCGTGGCGCGCACCATCGTGACCGCGATGAAGAGGTACGGCCTGGTCTACGCCGACCAGGGCTCGGCGATGTACGTCACCGGCACGGCCGACCCGCGGTGGGAGGACGCGCTCGACCAGTTCCGGGCCAGGCCGCTCGACGGCAGGGCGCTCGAGGTCGTCACGCCGTGGCGGCGGGTCGTCTCCTGCTGACCGGGGTCAATAGACTCGAGGTGCCATGACTGAGACCCCCCAGCCCGACCCGGGCGGCCCGCGCCTCGCGGAGACATTCGACGAGGTGGAGGACGCCCTCCTCTCGCGCTGGCCCGAGACCAAGCTCGAGCCCAGCCTGGACCGGATCGAGGCCTTCACCGAGCTGCTCGGGCAGCCGCAGCACTCGTTCCGGTCGATCCACCTGACCGGCACCAACGGCAAGACCAGCACCAGCCGGATGATCGAGACCCTGCTGCGCGCGCTCGACCTGCGCACCGGCCGCTTCACCTCGCCGCACCTGGAGCGGATGAGCGAGCGGATCAGCATCGACGGCGAGCCGCTCGACGACGAGGCCTTCGTCCGCGCCTTCAACGACGTCGCCCCCTACACCCACCTCGTCGACGCCGAGCAGGACCACCCGCTGAGCTTCTTCGAGACCATCGTCGGCATGGCCTACGCCGCCTTCGCCGACGCTCCCGTCGACGTCGCGGTCGTCGAGGTCGGCATGGGCGGCAGCTGGGACGCCACCAACGTCATCGACGCCGACGTGGCCGTCGTGCTGCCGATCGCCGTCGACCACGCGAAGTACCTCGGCGACGACCCCGCGACCATCGCGGTCGAGAAGGCCGGCATCATCAAGCCCGGCTCCGTCGCCGTGCTCGCCGAGCAGACCCCCGAGGTCGCGGCCGTCCTGGTCCAGCGGGCGGCCGAGGTCGGCGCCACCCTCGCCCGCGAGGGCGTCGAGTTCGGGGTGGTGTCCCGCACGCCGGCGGTGGGCGGCCAGGTGGTGACCCTCAAGGGCCTGCGCGCGACGTACGACGACGTGTTCCTGCCGCTCTACGGCGCCCACCAGGCGCAGAACGCCGCCGTGGCGCTCGCCGCGGTCGAGGCGTTCGGCAGCGGCGAGCTCGACGACGACCTGGTGCGCGCGGCGTTCGCCGAGGTCACCTCGCCCGGGCGGCTGGAGATCATCCGCCGCAGCCCCACGATCGTGCTCGACGCGGCGCACAACCCCCACGGCGCCGAGGCGACCGCCGCCGCGCTCGAGGACTCGTTCTCGTTCAGCCCGCTGGTCGGGGTGATGGGGGTGATGGAGGACAAGGACCACGAAGGCGTGCTCGTCGCCTTCGAGCCGCACCTCAGCCACCTCGTGTGCACGCAGAACTCCACGGCCCGGTCGATGTCGGCCGCCGCCCTCGGGCGCGCGGCCGCGGAGGTGTTCGGCGAGGACCGCGTGTCGGTCGTGCCCGACCTCGCCGACGCCATCGACCGCGCCGCCACCCTCGCCGAGGCCGGCGAGGCGATCGACGTCTCGATCGGCGCCGGGGCCGTCCTCGTGACCGGGTCGGTCGTCACCGTCGGCGAGGCCCGGGCGCTGCTGAAGGGCCGCCGATGAGCGACGACACCCCCGAGCGGATCGTCGAGCAGCAGGCCCCGACCAACACCGAGCGCTCGCCCCGTCGAGGCATGTGCGCTGCCGTGCTGAGCCTCGAGGCGATCACCCTCGGCCTCACCACCCCGGTGATGATCACCATCGCCGACGTCGCCACCGGCACGGCGCTCGCGGTGGGCCTCGGCCTCGCCGTGGTGTGCCTGCTGCTCGCCGGCATGCTGCGGGCGGAGTGGGCCTACCTCGCGGGGTACGCCGTCCAGGTGGCCGCGATCGCCCTCGGCTTCGTCGTCCCGGTCATGTTCGCCCTGGGGGCCGTCTTCGCCGCCCTCTGGGCCGCCGCCGACCTGCTCGGCCGCAAGATCGAGCGCGAGCGTGCCGCGGCGTGGGCCGCGTGGCGGGCCGAGCAGGCCCAGCAGGAGTGACGCCCCTCACCGCTGGCTAGGCTGCAGCCCATGACCGACGTCCAGCGCTCCCTCGTCCTCGTCAAGCCCGACGGCGTCCGCCGCGGCCTCTCGGGGGAGGTCCTCCGCCGGATCGAGGCCAAGGGCTACACGCTCGTGGCCGTCGAGCTGCGTGAGGCGACCACCGAGATCCTCGCCGCCCACTACGCCGAGCACGAGGGCAAGCCGTTCTACGGCCCCCTCGTGGAGTTCATGCTCTCCGGCCCCGTGCTCGCCGTCGTCGTCGAGGGCCAGCGCTGCATCGAGGGCTTCCGCTCCCTCGCCGGCGCGACCGACCCGACCGTCGCCGCCCCGGGCACCATCCGCGGCGACCTCGGCCGTGACTGGGGCGTGGCCGTCCAGCAGAACATCGTCCACGGCTCGGACTCTGAGGAGTCCGCCGCCCGCGAGATCGGCATCTGGTTCCCCGAGCTGGCTCGCTGAGCGCGAGCTCGCTCGCGCTCCAGCGAGCCAGCTCGGCATCTTTCACCCCGGCCCGTGCGACCCCAGCATCGGCCGTGGCGAGCTCGCTCGGTGGCGTCGTACGACTTGTCAGGCTCTCGCTGAACTTGTCAGGCCGTGCACGGGCCGACAAGTTCAGCGATCCCCGGCCAGCCGGGGATCACGCGGACGGCGCCGCGATCACACCAGCCCCACGCGCCTCGCGTGTCCTACCGGGAAGACGCCTGCCCGCTCCTTAGCCTGAGCGTGGGTCGGCCGGACCGCTGACCCCTCTTCCCGGTTCGACCCGACCTGCAGGGGCATCAGCGGCATGGCAAACAGCTTCATCGGCCGAGACATGGCCGTCGACCTCGGCACCGCCAACACGCTGGTGTACGTCCGCGGCCGGGGTGTGGTGCTCGACGAGCCGTCGGTCGTGGCGATGAACACCACCACCGGCGAGGTGCTCGCGGTCGGCCACGAGGCCAAGCGGATGATCGGGCGCACGCCCGACAACATCGCCGCGATCCGCCCGCTGAAGGACGGCGTGATCGCCGACTTCGAGGCGACCGAGCAGATGCTGCGCTACTTCATCCACCAGGTCCACCGCCGCCGCTACTTCGCCAAGCCCCGCATGGTCATCTGCGTGCCGAGCGGCATCACCGCCGTCGAGCAGCGTGCGGTCAAGGAGGCCGGCTACCAGGCCGGAGCCCGCCGGGTCTACATCGTGGAGGAGCCGATGGCCGCCGCGATCGGCGCCGGGCTGCCGGTGCACGAGGCGACGGGCAACATGGTCGTCGACGTCGGTGGTGGCACCACCGAGGTCGCGGTGATCAGCCTCGGCGGCATCGTGACGAGCCTGTCCGTGCGCACCGCCGGCGACGACCTCGACCAGGCGATCATCGCCTGGATGAAGAAGGAGTACTCCTTGATGCTGGGGGAGCGCACCGCCGAGGAGATGAAGATGACCCTCGGGTCGGCCTTCCCCCTGCCGACCGAGCCCGACGCCGAGATCCGCGGCCGCGACATGGTCTCGGGCCTGCCCCGCACGGTCGTCGTGTCCAGCTCCGAGCTGCGGCAGGCGCTCGAGGAGCCGCTGCACAACATCATCGACGCGGTCCGCACCACCCTCGACCAGACCCCGCCGGAGCTGGCCGGCGACATCATGGACCGCGGCATCGTGCTGACCGGCGGCGGCGCCATGCTGCGCGGGCTCGACGAGCGGCTGCGGCACGAGACCGGCATGCCGGTCCACGTCGCCGAGGACCCGCTGTCGTCCGTGGCCCTCGGCGCCGGCAGGTGCGTGGAGGAGTTCGAGGCGCTGCAGCAGGTCCTGGTCTCCGACGTGAGGCGGTTCTGATGCGTGGCCTCGGGGGCAGGCTCGGCGGCGGGCAGGACGGCCGCGAGCGACGCTGGACCGGTCTCGACAAGCTCGAGTCGCGCAACCGTGCGCCGCGCTCGCTGCTGGTGGCGCTCGTGCTCGCGAGCGTCACCCTCATCACCCTCGACGTCTCCGGCGGCGGCAGCTCGCCGCTGGAGCCCGCGCGCCGGGTGGTGGGCGAGGCCTTCGGTCCCGCCGAGTCGGCCGCCGCGGCCGCCGTACGCCCCTTCACCTCCGTGCCGGCGTGGTTCCGCAGCAAGGGCGACCTCGCCGACCAGGTCCGCGACCTCGAGGCCAGCAACGCCGAGCTGCGTGGCAAGGTCGAGCTCGCCGGCTTCGACCGCAACCGCCTCGAGCAGTACGACGGCCTCACCAGCGCCGCTGCCGACCTCGGGTCGGCGCTGGTGCCGGCCCGGGTGATCGCCGTCGGCTCACGCCAGTCGCAGAGCTTCACCGTGACCATCGACGCCGGCTCCGACGCCGGCGTCGGCCCCGACATGACGGTCGTCAACAACGACGGCCTCGTCGGCCGGGTGCTGCGCGTGACCCGCAGCACCGCGACTGTGCTGCTCATCGTCGACCCCGACTCGACCGTCGGCGGCCGCGTCGGGTCGAGCATGGAGATCGGCTTCGTCACCGGCAGCGGCTCGCTGCGGGAGGCCGCCGGGCTCGACCTCCGCCTCGTCGACGACGCCTCCGTGCCCTCGCGCGACGACACCGTCGTGACGTGGGGCAGCAGCACGGGCCCCTACGCGCCGGGCGTGCCGATCGGCACGATCACCGAGGTCTACAGCTCGCTGCGGGAGGCCTCGCAGCGCGCGGTGGTCAAGCCGTTCGTCGACTTCTCGGCCCTCGACGTCGTCGGGGTGATGGTGCCCAGCGGCTCGGCGAGCGACCGGGCGCTCATCGAGGCCGACGGGAGCCTCCGATGACCTACCTCCGCTGGCTGGCCGCCCTCGCGGCCGTGGTCCTCGCCCTGACGCTCCAGGTCTCGCTGTTCCCGCACGTCGCCTGGCACGGCATCGTGCCCAACCTGTGCCTCCTCGTCGTGGTGGCCGCGGCGCTCACCGTCGAGGCGCCCTTCGCGCTCGTCCTGGGGTTCGCCGCGGGGATCGCGCTCGACCTCGCGCCGCCGGCCGACCACATCGCCGGCCGCTGGGCCCTGGCCCTGACGATCGCCGCGTTCCTCGCCGCCCGCGTGCGCCAGGACCAGAAGCCGAGCGCCGTGGCCGTCATCGGCACGGTGGCCGCCTCGTCGTTCGTCGCCACGTCGCTGTTCGCGCTGACCGGGGTGGTGCTCAAGGACCCCACGATGTCGATCTCCGGCCTGCTCGAGGTGGTGCTGGTCGCCGTCGTCTGGGACGTGCTCCTCACCCCGTTCGTGCTGCCCCCGCTGATGAGGCTGTTCACCCGCCTGAGCCCGCAGTGGGCGACCGCATGAGCCCGGCCACCAGCCGGAGCCGGTTGCGCCTCGTCGTCGTGCAGGCGCTGGCGTTCTCGCTGTTCGCCACGCTGTTCGTGCGCCTCTACTACCTCCAGGTCATCGGGGGCGAGGGCTACCAGGCGCAGGCCGCCAACCAGTCCGTGCGCGACATCGTGGTCCAGCCACAGCGGGGGCTGATCGTCGACAGCCAGGGCCGCCCCCTGGTGGCCAACCGCACCTCGTGGGTCATCTCCGTCGACCGCACCCTGCTCGGCAAGCTCGACGAG
The DNA here is from genome assembly GCA_041914085.1 of Nocardioides sp. Lineage (GTDB taxonomy): Bacteria > Actinomycetota > Actinomycetes > Propionibacteriales > Nocardioidaceae > Nocardioides. The sequence continues at coordinate 1,232 of JAYSEC010000119.1, read as the reverse complement.
GACCAGCGCACCGAGCTGGTCCGCCGGGTGGCCGTGGTGGTGGACAGCACGCCGAAGGAGGTCGAGGCGCGGCTGGTCACGTGCGGCGACCCCGGGAGCGTGCGCGACGTCTGCTGGAACGGCTCGCCCTACCAACCGGTCCCGGTCGCCACCGACGTGCGCAAGGACGTCGCGCTGCGCGTGCTCGAGCAGCCCGAGGACTACCCCGGTGTGCTGGCCGAGCAGCAGAGCGTGCGCTCCTACCCCCGCCCGTTCGGGATCAACCTCGCCCACGTCCTGGGCTACCTCAGCCCGATCACCGAGGACGAGTACGACCTCGCCGCCGAGCGCGACGACCGCTCCCTCAACGGCGCCTCCGTCGTCGGCCGCGCCGGCGTCGAGAAGGAGTACGACGAGTGGCTGCGCGGGCTGCCGGGCTACCGCCGCGTCGCGGTCGACTCGATGGGCCGCGTCCTCGGCGACGACTCCCTGGTCGAGAGCACCCCCGGCGACACCCTCGTCACCTCCATCGACGCCAAGGTCCAGTCCGTCGTCGAGCGCCAGCTCGCCGAGCGCATCGCCTTCCAGCGCACGCAGCTCGACACCGTGACCGGCCGCAAGTACGTCGCCGACTCCGGCGCCGCGGTCGTCCTCGACGCGAAGACCGGTCGGGTCATCGCGATGGCCAGCCAGCCGACGTACGACCCCGACGTGTGGACCGGTGGCATCAGCGAGGCGCAGCTGGACCGGCTCTACTCCGAGAAGGCGGGCACCCCGCTGCTCTCCCGCGCCACGCAGGGCCAGTTCGCCCCCGGCTCCACGTGGAAGCCGTTCATGACCGCCGGGGCGCTGACCAATGGCTACTCGACGAACACCGCGCTCCCGTGCTCCTCGGGCTTCCAGGTCGGCAACCGCGTCTTCAAGAACTACGAGTCCGGCGCCTACGGCAGCATCGGCTTCGCGAAGGCGCTCGAGGTCTCGTGCAACACGTTCTTCTACCGCATCGGCTACGACTTCTGGCAGCGCTTCGGCAGCGACCCCGCCGACATCGACGCCCGCGACCCGTTGGTGGAGGAGGCCAAGGAGTTCGGCTTCGGCTCCCGCACCGGCATCGACCTGCCGGGCGAGGCGCCGGGGCGCATCGCCGACCGGCGTTGGAAGCAGGCCTACTACGAGTCGCAGAAGGACTACTACTGCGAGCTGAGCGCCAAGCCGCAGACCGCCGACACCAGCGACTTCGTCTACAAGTTCGC
>JAYSEC010000118.1:0-10040 GCA_041914085.1 Nocardioides sp. | reverse complement strand
TGCCCGCGCCCGCCGCGCCGCCGAGGCCCTCACGGCCGACGGCCTGCGCGACCGCCTGCGCGGCTGGCAGGCGGGAGCCCGCCTGTTCGCCGAGGAGGTCCACCAGGGCCGCGCCGAGCGGGAAACCGAGTTGCGCGAGCAGCTCGGCCTCAGGCCCCATGGGACACCCGAGCTGGAGAGCGGTCTCGAGGCTCGCCCCGCTCGCACCTCAACCACCGAAGCACTGACGAAGAAGGACACCTGATGGACACCGCCGAGATCCGCCGCCGCTTCCTCGCGCACTTCGAGGCCGCCGGACACGCCGTGGTGCCCTCCGCCTCGCTGCTGGCCGACGACCCGAACCTGCTGTTCGTCAACGCCGGCATGGTGCCGTTCAAGCCGTACTTCCTCGGCCAGGAGACCCCGCCGTTCGACCGCGCCACCAGCGTCCAGAAGTGCATCCGGACGCCGGACATCGAGGACGTCGGCAAGACCACCCGCCACGGCACGTTCTTCGAGATGTGCGGCAACTTCTCGTTCGGCGACTACTTCAAGGAGCGCGCCATCGAGCTGGCGTGGAGCCTGATCACCAAGCCCGTCGACGAGGGCGGCTTCGGCCTCGAGGTGGACCGCCTCTACCCGTCCGTGCTGGTCGGCGACGAGGAGGCGATCGGCTACTGGATGAAGGTGACCGGCCTGCCTCGCGAGCGCATCGTCGAGCTCGGCAACAAGGAGAACTACTGGTCCATGGGCGTGCCGGGTCCCGGTGGCCCGTGCTCGGAGATCCTCTACGACCGCGGCCCCGACTTCGGGCCCGACTTCGACCCCACCACGCTCGGCCCCGACATGCCGGTCGAGCTCGAGGACCGGCTCCTGGAGATCTGGAACCTCGTCTTCATGCAGGACGACCTGAGCGCCGTCCGCTCGAAGTCGGACTTCGACATCGCCGGCTCGCTGCCGAAGAAGAACATCGACACCGGCATGGGCCTGGACCGCGTCGCGCTGCTGCTGCAGGGCAAGCAGAACATGTACGAGATCGACGTGGTCTACCCCGTCATCGCCCGGGCCGAGGAGCTCACCGGCAAGACCTACGGCGCCGACCACGACGACGACGTCCGGTTCCGCGTCATCGCCGACCACGTGCGCTCCTCGATGATGCTCATCGGCGACGGCGTGACGCCCGGCAACGACGGCCGCGGCTACGTCCTGCGCCGGCTGCTGCGCCGCGCGGTGCGCTCCATGCGGCTGCTCGGGTGCGAGGACCGGGTGCTGCCCGAGCTGATGCCCATCTCCCGCGACAAGATGGGGGAGACCTACGACAACCTCATCACCGACTGGGCTCGCATCTCGCAGGTGGCCTACGCCGAGGAGGACGCGTTCCGCAAGACCCTCCAGGCCGGCACCCAGATCTTCGACCAGGCCGCGACCGAGGTGAAGGGCACCGGCGGCTCGACGCTGTCCGGCGAGCGCGCCTTCGCGCTCCACGACACCTACGGCTTCCCGATCGACCTGACGCTGGAGATGGCGGCCGAGCAGGGGCTGCAGGTCGACGAGCAGGGGTTCCGTGCCCTGATGGCCGAGCAGCGCGAGCGGGCGAAGGCCGACGCGCGGGCCAAGAAGGGCGCGCACGGCGACACCGCTGCCTACCGCGGGATCTTCGACGAGTTCGGCCCCACCGAGTGGCTGGCCTACGAGACGCTGGAGACGGAGTCCAGGCCGCTCGCGCTCCTCAGCGGCGGCGCACCGGTGTCGCGACTCGCGGAGGGCGAGATCGGTGAGCTGGTCCTCGACCGCACGCCGTTCTACGCCGAGTCCGGAGGCCAGGTGGCCGATGCCGGCACCATCGTCTTCGACGGCGGCCGGCTCGAGGTGATCGACGTCCAGCGCCCCATCAAGGGCCTCGTCGTGCACCAGGTGCGCGTCACCGAGGGCGAGCTCGACCCGTCCCGGCTGGTGCACGCCCGCGTCGACCCCGAGTGGCGCACCGGCGCCCGCCAGGCGCACTCCGGCACCCACGTCGTGCACGCGGCACTGCGCGAGGTGCTCGGCCCCACGGCGCTGCAGTCGGGCTCCTACAACCGGCCCGGCTACCTCCGCCTCGACTTCGGCTGGACGCAGGCGCTCAGCCCTGAGCAGGTCCGCGACATCGAGCTGGTCTCCCAGCAGGCGCTGCGCGCCGACCTCCCGGTCTCCTGGGACTACATGACGCTCGAGCAGGCCAAGGAGTGGGGCGCGATCGCGCTGTTCGGCGAGACCTACGACAACACCAAGGTGCGGGTCGTCGAGATCGGCGGACCCTGGTCGCGCGAGCTGTGCGGCGGCACCCACGTCGACCACTCGTCCCAGATCGGCACGGTCGTCGTGACCGGGGAGACGAGCGTCGGGTCGGGCAACCGCCGCATCGAGGCGCTCACCGGCGTCGAGGGCTTCGGCTACCTCGCCCGGGAGCGTGACGTGGTCGCCCAGCTCACCGGCCTGCTCAAGACCCAGCCGGACGACCTGGTGAGCCGGGTGCAGGGCCTGACCGAGCGGCTCCGGGTCGCGGAGAAGGAGCTCGAGAAGGCCCGGCTCGCGCAGCTGCTCGGCGCCAGCGCCGAGCTGGCTGCCGGGGCGACGCAGGTCGGACCGGTCAAGGTGGTGGCCCACCGCGCCGAGGGCGCCGGCGGCGGCGACGTACGCAACCTGGCGATGGACGTGCGCGGTCGGCTCCCGCAGGGCGAGCCCGGCGTCGTGGTGATCATCGGCCACGCGGGCGGCAAGGTGTCGGTCGTCGCGGCCACCAACGACGAGGCCCGCGCGCGCGGGCTGTCCGCGGGTGAGCTCGTGCGCGCCGTCGGCCCGCTGCTCGGCGGCAAGGGCGGCGGCAAGGACGACGTGGCGCAGGGCGGCGGCACCGACGCCTCGCGGATCGACGAGGCGCTCGCGCTGGTCGGCCACGAGGTCGCCAAGCACGCGGTCCAGGGCTGACCGGGTCCGCGGTGCGGTTCGGAGTGCGCCTCGGCGTCGACCCGGGCGACGCCCGGATCGGCGTCGCGAGCAGCGACCCGTCCGGCTTCCTCGCGACCCCGGTGGAGACCGTTCGGCGCGGCAAGGGCGACGTACGCCGCCTCGGCCAGCTCGTCGAGGAGCTCGAGGCGGTCGAGGTCGTGGTCGGCCTGCCGCGCTCGCTCAGCGGCGCCGAGGGACCGGCCGCGGCGAAGGTGCGCGAGTTCGCGGCGCGGTTGGCGCGCCGAGTTGCGCCCGTACCCGTCAGACTGTGTGATGAACGACTGACCACGGTCTCGGCCGAGTCGATCCTGCGCGACCAGGGCCGGCGCGGGGCCAAGCGACGTGCCGTGGTCGACCAGGCAGCCGCCGTGCTGATCCTGCAGACTGCCCTCGACACGGAGCGGTCGAGCGGACAGGCACCCGGAGAGATCGTCGAGGTAGCAGATGAGTGAGCACGAGGCCGCACCCCAGGCCGGACGCGAGGACGACGTCCGGCAGGAGGAGGCCTACGAGTACGTCCCCGGGGGCAAGCGGCGCAAGGGCCGCGGCCTCAAGGGCTGCCTGGCCGTGCTCGTCGCGCTGGTCGTGCTGGTCGGCGGCTTCTACGTCGCGCTGACCAAGGGCGTCAGCTGGGTCTCCGACCAGTTCCAGGGCCCCGAGGACTTCCCCGGCCCCGGCACCGGATCGGTCGAGTTCACCGTCAACGAGGGTGACGTGGTGGCCCAGATCGGCCGCAACCTCAAGGAGGAGGGCGTGACGGCGTCCGTGCAGGCGTTCATCGACGCCTGCCAGGACGAGTGCAGCGGCATCCAGGTCGGCGCCTACGAGCTCAAGAAGGAGATGAAGGCGTCCGACGTCAAGGAGGTGCTGGTCGACCCGGGCAACCTCATCGGCTTCCCGACGGTCACCATCCCCGAGGGGCTGCGCCTGACCGAGATCGTCTCCACGCTCGCGCAGAACACCAAGTTCCCCGAGCAGGCCTGGACCAGGGCGCTCGACCAGCCCGACAAGCTCGGCCTGCCCGACTACGCCGAGGGCAACGCCGAGGGCTACCTGTTCCCCGCGACCTACGAGATCAAGCCGGGCATGAAGCCCGTCGCGATCCTGAAGATGATGGTCGCCCGCTGGCGGCAGGCCGCCGACGAGGCCGGTCTCGAGGAGAAGGCCGCCGAGCTCGGCCACACCCCGGCCGAGCTGATGATCATCGCCTCGCTGGTCGAGGCCGAGGGTCGCGGCGACGACATGCCGAAGATCGCGCGGGTCATCTACAACCGCCTCGACGGCCCGGGCGACAAGGGCGGCACCAACGGCACGCTCGGCATCGACGCATCCATCGCCTACGGCCTGGGGCTCTCGCCCGGCTCGACCGAGCTCACGCCCGAGCAGCTCGCCGAGGACACGCCCTACAACACCCGCATCAACGCCGGCCTGCCCCCGACGCCGATCGAGGCGCCCGGCGACGACGCGATCGCGGCGGCGGCCAACCCGGCGGACGGCAACTGGTACTACTACGTCACGGTCGACCTCTCCACGGGCGAGACCAAGTTCTACGAGGACTACGACGGCTTCCTCGAGGGACGTGACGAGTACAAGGCCTACTGCGAGACGTCGGACCGCTGCTGAGGTGACGACCGCGGCTGCTGCGACCGCGCGCCGGTGCGGCGTGCTGGGCGACCCGATCGCCCACTCGCTGTCACCGGTGCTGCACCGCGCGGGCTACGCAGCGGCCGGGCTCGACTGGTCCTACGACGCCCACCGGGTGCCGGCGGGCGGGCTCGCCGGCTTCCTCGCCGGGCTCGACGACACCTGGCGCGGCCTGTCCCTGACGATGCCGCTCAAGCGCGAGGCGCTGGGGCTCGTCGACCGCCTGACCGACCGCGCGCGGCTCGCCGGCGCGGTCAACACGCTCGTGCTCGACAAGGGCGGGCGGACCGGCGACAACACCGACCTCCCGGGTGCCGTGTCGGCGATCCGGGAGCGTACGACGACGCCGCTGGCGTCGGCCGCCGTGCTGGGCGGCGGGGCGACGGCGACGTCCGTCGGGCTCGCGCTGGTCGACCTCGGCGTCCGCACCCTCACCGTCGTCGTCCGCGACGAGGCCCGGGCGGCGGAGACCCTCGCCGCCCTGCGTGCGCACCCGTCCACGCCCGAGGTGCGGGTGGCCTCCCTGGGCGGCGCGCAGTGGAGCGCCGGGCCCGGCAGCTCCACCGTCGACGTCGTGGTGTCCACGATCCCGGCCGCCGCGCAGACGCCGGAGCTGGTGGCGCGCTGCGCCGGCGTCCCCGTGGTCTTCGAGGCGTTGTACGACCCGTGGCCCACCCCGCTGGCCGCTGACGCGATCGCGTCCGGGCGGGTGCTGGTGGGCGGGCTGGACCTGCTGGTCCACCAGGCCGCGCTGCAGTTCGAGCTGTTCACCGGACGTCCCGCGCCGCTGGAGGCGATGCGTGCCGCCGGCGTGCAGGCGCTCGCCGGACGGACCGGCGCGTGAGCGAGGAGGTCCTCGCCGCGCTCCTCGGCGCGGTGCTCGCCGGCCTCGGCGGCCTGCTCGTGCCGGCCCTCGTGCGCCGGGTGCCCGAGCCGCCCCCAGAGCCCGATCCCGAGCCCGGCGAGAAGGACGAGCAGGACGCCGGTGCGACCGACCCCGAGCCGCCCAAGGTGCCCTACGCGGACATCGCGGCGCGTCGGGGTCTCGGCGTGCGCAGCGCGCTCGCGTCGGCGGTGGCAGGAGGACTGCTCGGCGCGGCCACGGGCCTCGACTGGCCGCTCGTGTGGTTGCTGCCGCTGACTCCCGTCGCGGTGGCCCTGTCGGTCATCGACTGGCACACCCGGCTGCTGCCGCGCGTCGTCGTCGTACCTGCCACGGCGGCGGCCGCGGTCGCCGTGACGGTGGTGGGACTGGCCACGGGGGAGCGATCGGCCCTGGTGGGCGCGCTGCTCGGGATGGTCGGGCTTCGGTCGTTCTTCTGGCTCCTGTGGGCCGTGCGCTCGGCCGGCATGGGCTTCGGCGACGTCCGCCTCGCTGCCCTCGTCGGCCTGGTGCTCGGGTGGGAGGGCGTGGGCGTCCTCCTCCTGGGGGTCTGGGTCGGCTTCGCGTCCTTCGGCGTGCCGGGGGCCGCGCTGGCCGTCGTCCGGCGCGACCGCAAGCTGATGAAGAAGTCCTTCCCCTACGGGCCGTTCATGCTCGGGGGCGCGTTGGTGGGTCTCGTCTGGGGGACTGCGCTCGCTGGCCGACTGCTGGGCTGAGAGACTTCCCCCATGCTCCGATGGCTCACTGCAGGCGAGTCCCACGGTCCCTCGCTGGTGGCGATCCTCGAGGGGCTGCCCGCCCACGTCCGCGTCACGACCGACGACCTCGCCGACTCGCTGGCGCGCCGTCGTCTCGGCTACGGCCGCGGTGCGCGGATGAAGTTCGAGCAGGACCAGGTGCGCGTCCTCGGCGGCGTGCGGCACGGCGAGACCCAGGGCGGCCCGGTGGCCATCGAGGTCGGCAACACCGAGTGGCCGAAGTGGGAGAAGGTCATGTCGGCCGACCCGGTCGACCCGGTCGAGCTCGACGCGCTGGCCCGCAACGCCGCGCTCACCCGCCCCCGGCCCGGACACGCCGACCTGGTCGGCATGCAGAAGTACGCCTTCGACGAGGCACGGCCCATCCTCGAGCGCGCGTCCGCCCGCGAGACCGCCGCCCGGGTGGCGCTCGGACGGGTGGCTTCCAACTTCCTCGAGCAGGCGGTCGGCGCCCGCATCGTGTCCCACGTCGTGTCGATCGGAGGGGTGCGCGCGCCGGCCGGCGTCGTGCCCGGGCCCGACGACGTGGCACGCCTCGACGCCGACGAGGTCCGTTGCCTCGATCCCGAGGCCAGCGCCGCGATGGTCGCCCGCATCGACCAGGCCCACAAGGACGGCGACACGCTCGGCGGCGTCGTCGAGGTCGTGGTCCACGGCCTCCCGCCGGGCCTGGGCTCGCACGTGCACTGGGACCGACGCCTCGACGCCCGGCTCGCCGGCGCGCTCATGGGCATCCAGGCGATCAAGGGCGTCGAGGTGGGCGACGGGTTCGAGCTCGCCGACACCCCGGGCTCGCAGGCGCACGACGAGATCGTCCCCACCGACGACGGCATCCGCCGCACATCGGGCCGCTCCGGCGGCACCGAGGGCGGCATGTCGACGGGCGAGGTGCTGCGCGTCCGCGCCGCGATGAAGCCGATCGCGACCGTCCCCAAGGCGCTGCGCACGGTGGACGTCGCGACCGGTGAGGCCGCCGTCGCCCACCACCAGCGCTCCGACGTCTGCGCGGTGCCGGCCGCCGGCATCGTCGCCGAGGCGATGGTGGCGCTCGTGCTCGCGGACGCCGTCGTGGAGAAGTTCGGCGGCGACGCCGTGACCGAGACGCGGCGCAACGCCGAGTCGTACCTCGACACCCTGCGCTTCCGGTGAGCCGGCGATGAGCCCGCGCGTGGTGCTGGTCGGCCCGATGGGCGCCGGCAAGACGACGGTCGCCGAGCTGCTCGGCAGCGCCTGGGACCTGCCGGTGCGCGACACGGACACCGACATCGAGGCCACCACCGGCCGGGAGATCTCCGACATCTTCGTGGAGTCGGGCGAGGAGCACTTCCGTGACCTGGAGGCCGCCGCGGTCGCGACCGCGCTGGCCGAGCACGACGGCGTGCTGGCGCTCGGGGGCGGCGCGGTGCTCCGCCCCGAGACGCGCGACCTGCTGGCGGACGTCCCCGTGGTCTTCCTCCGGGTGGGGCTCTCCGACGCGGTGAAGCGGGTCGGCCTCGGCGTCGGGCGCCCGCTCCTGCTCGGCAACGTGCGTGCGCGGATCAAGGCACTCCTCGACGAGCGCACGCCCGTCTACGAGTCCGTGGCTACCCACGTCGTCGACACCGACGGCCGCACGCCCGACGAGGTGGCCGCCGAGGTCCGGGAGCTGCTGCGATGACGAAGCGGCAGAGCAGGAAGCAGCGCCAGCACCAGCACCCGCCGGCGCAGCGTGCACCGGAGCGTGCGGACACCGTGCTCCACGTCGGTGGCGCGTCGCCGTACGACGTCGTGGTCGGGCGCGACCTGTCGGGTCGCCTGCCCGCGTTGCTCGGCGAGGGCGTCGAGCGCGTGGCGGTGCTCTACGCCGGCACGCTCGGCGCGCTGGCGGACCCCCTCGTCGACGCGCTCGTGGAGCACTACGACGTGCTCGCCCTCGGCCTCCCCGACGGGGAGCGGGCGAAGACCGCACCCGTGGCCGCAGACTGCTGGGAGGCCCTGGGGGAGGCCGGATTCACCCGGTCCGACGCCGTCGTCACCCTGGGCGGCGGGGCCACCACCGACCTCGGCGGCTTCGTCGCCGCGTCGTGGCTGCGCGGCGTCCGGGTCGTGCACGTCCCGACGACCCTGCTGGCGATGGTGGATGCCGCGGTGGGCGGCAAGACCGGCATCAACACCGGAGCCGGGAAGAACCTCGTCGGCGCCTTCCACGAGCCGGCCGGCGTGCTGTGCGACCTCGCGCTGCTGGAGTCGCTGCCGCGCGAGGAGCTCGTCGCCGGGCTCGGCGAGGTCGTCAAGTGCGGCTTCATCGCCGACCCGCGCATCCTCGAGATCGTGGAGTCCACCGATCCCGAGGCGCTCACCGCAGCCTCGCCCGAGCTGCGTGAGCTGGTCGAGCGGGCCATCCGGGTCAAGATCGACGTCGTCGTGGACGACCTTCGCGAGACGGGCGGCGCCGACGGCCACCCGGGGCGCGAGGTGCTCAACTACGGCCACACCCTCGCCCACGCCATCGAGCGCACCAGCGACTACTCCGTCCGCCACGGCGAGGCGGTCGCCATCGGCTGCGTCTACGTCGCCGAGCTCGCCGCCCGGGCCGGCTCGCTCGCGCCGGCGCTGGTCGAGCGGCACCGCACCGCGCTGGCCCGCGTCGGGCTGCCGACGACCTACGACGCCGCCTCCTTCGACGACCTGCACGCGGCGATGAAGGTCGACAAGAAGGCCCGCGGGTCGCAGCTGCGGTTCGTCGTGCTCGACGACCTCGCCGTCCCGAGGATCCTCGCCGGTCCGAGCGAGGACGACCTCCGCGCGGCCTACGCCGCGATAGCCTCCGCCGGGTGAGCGATCCCGACGTCCAGCTCTCCGACTCCGGCGGCACGATGCAGCGCCTGTCCGGGGTCGCGTCACCACGCACCGTCGACCTCGACGTGCTGGCGCCGCTGAGCCTGGCCGAGGCCGAGCGACAGTGGGTGCGAGCCGGCGCCGGTCCGTTCCTGTCCACCGGGGACGTCGTGCAGTGGCGCTACGGCACGAGGTGCGACCCGATGCGGGTGGTGCGCGATGACCACCGCGGGCTCGTCGCGTGGCTGGCGCCCGACACCGAGCTGCTGTCCTCGGCCCCCGACGACGGCGTCGCGCTGCGCGACCGCCCGCTGGCCGAGCGCTTCCTGGGCGAGAGGGTCCCGACCGTGGGTCGCTGGCGTGGCGGCGGGATCCTGCGCATCGCGCCCACGGACCGGCCGTGGTCCGTGTGGGTGTTCAGGGAGGACGACGGCTCGCTGGCCGGGCACTACGTCAACCTCGAGCTGCCGCACCGCAGGCACGGCGACGAGACCAACACGCGCGACCTGGTCCTCGACCTGTGGCTCGAGCCGTCGGGTGTGCTCTGGCTGAAGGACGCCGACGAGCTGCGAGCGGCGGTGGACGTCGGGCGCCTCACGCCCCGGCAGGCCACGGAGATCGAGGCGCTGGCCGAGTGGGCGCGCGCGGAGCTCGTCGAGGGTCGCGACTGGCCGCTGGACGACGACTGGACCACGTGGCACCCACCGGCGGACTGGGGCGCCCCGCCGCTGCCGGACACTCCGCTCGTCCGCGCTGCGCGCGCAACTACGCTGCCGTCATGACGAAGGTGCTCGTCCTGAACGGACCCAACCTCGGCCGGCTCGGTCGCCGCCAGCCGGAGATCTACGGCACCACGACGCACGCCGAGCTGGCGCACCAGTGCGTGGAGTGGGGCCGCGAGCTCGGCCTCGACGTGGAGGTGCGCCAGACCAACCACGAGGGCGAGCTGCTCGACTGGCTCAACACGGCGG
>JAYSEC010000117.1:5138-10131 GCA_041914085.1 Nocardioides sp. | reverse complement strand
CCGGCGCCCCGTTCGGCACCGCCGTGGTGCGGGGTCGCTCGATGCTGCCGACGCTGCAGGAGGGCGACCTGCTGCTGGTGAGGTACGGCGCCGTGCCCCGGCCGGGCGACCTCGTCGTCGCGCAGTTCGCCGACGGCACGCTGACGGTCAAGCGGGCCCGTGAGGTGCGCCGTACGGCGTCGGGGGAGCAGGGCTGGTGGCTGCTCAGCGACAACCCCGAGGAGGGTGTCGACTCGCGGCACCGGGGACCGGTCCGCGGCGACGCGGTGCTGGGCGTCGTACGGCTGCGGCTGTGGCCTTCACCACGCGTGGGACGGCGGCTGCGGAGCCCCTGAGCTGTGCCAGTATCGCCGGCATGGCTTCGCACCCGCACGCTGGCGACCCGGTGTTCGACCTGCACCTCGGCGGCAAGATGGAGATCCTCTCCACCGCCGCCCTGACCGGACCGGAGGAGCTGTCCCTCGCCTACACCCCGGGTGTGGCGCGGGTGTGCGAGGCGATCGCGGCGGACCCGTCGATGACCCAGCACTACACCTGGGTGCCCAACACGGTCGCCATCGTCACCGACGGCACCGCCGTGCTCGGCCTCGGTGACATCGGCCCTGCGGCCGCGATGCCGGTGATGGAGGGCAAGGCGGTGCTGTTCAAGCAGTTCGGCGGCGTCGACGCCGTGCCGATCTGCCTCGACACCACCGACGTCGAGGAGATCATCGAGACCGTCGTGCGGCTCGCGCCCAGCTTCGGCGGGATCAACCTCGAGGACATCTCCGCGCCCCGCTGCTTCGAGATCGAGGCCCGGCTCAAGGAGCGGCTCGACATCCCCGTCTTCCACGACGACCAGCACGGCACCGCGGTGGTCGCCCTCGCCGCGCTGACCAACGCGCTCCGCCTCACCGGGCGCGACGCCTCGACCGTGCGCGTCGTCGTGCAGGGCGCCGGCGCGGCCGGCGTCGCCGTCGCGCGGATCCTGCTGGAGGCGGGGGTGCGCGACATCGCCGTCCTCGACCGGCAGGGCGTGCTCAACTCCGAGCGCTCCGACCTCACGGCCGTCAAGGCGGGCCTGGCCCGCGACACGGCCGACCGCTTCGGCCGCCGTGGTGGCCTCGCCGAGGCGATGGCCGGCGCCGACGTCTACATCGGCGTGTCCGGCGGTCAGGTCCCCGAGGAGATCGTGGCCTCGATGGCCGACGACGCGATCATCTTCGGCCTGGCCAACCCGACCCCGGAGGTCCACCCGGACCTCGCGCACAAGTACGCCCGCGTCGTGGCGACCGGTCGCTCGGACTTCCCCCACCCGATCAACAACGTGCTGGCCTTCCCGGGCATCTTCCGCGGCGCCTTCGACGTGCACGCCACGGCGATCACCGAGGGGATGAAGGTGGCCGCCGCCACCGCGCTCGCCGAGCTCGTGGGCGACGACCTCCGCGAGGACCTCGTGATCCCCTCGCCGTTCGACCCACGCGTCCCGGGCGCCGTGCGTACGGCGGTCTCCGACGCCGCCCGCCGCGACGGGGTCGCGCGCCGCTGACCCGCCGCGGACTAGCCCAGCTCCGCGCCGGGCGTGACGCCGAGGCGGGCGGTCAGACCGGCGAGCGCGGCGTCGAGGTCGTCGGCCACCACGACGTCCTCGAGCACCTCGCGGCGGATGAAGCCGGCGTCGGCCAGGCCGCCGAGGGCCTCGAGGAGCGGCGTCCAGGTGCCGCCGAGGTTGAGGAAGCCGACCGGGTCGTCGTTGAAGCCGATGCAGCGCCAGCTCCACACCTCGATGACCTCCTCGAGGGTGCCGAGCCCGCCGGGCAGGCACAGGAAGGCGTCGGCGAGGTCGGCCATCATCGCCTTGCGCTCGTGCATCGTCTCCACGACGTGGAGCTCGGTGAGGTCGTCACGACCCCACTCGCGCTCGATCATCGAGCGCGGGATGACCCCGAGCACCTCGCCGCCCCCGTCGAGGGCGCCTTGCGACACCTCGCGCATCAGGCCGTGGCCGCCCCCTCCGTAGACCAGCCCGATGCCGCGGTCCGCCAGCCCCCGCCCGACGTCGTACGTCGCCCGCGACAGGCCCGGGTCGACGCCCGGGCTGGAGGCGCAGAAGACGGCGACGCGGCGGATCGTTGGGCTCACGGACCCGCAGTCTAGGAGGGCGCGGGGGCTGAGCCCGCTACGCCGGGTCGTGGTCCGCGCGGTGCCGGGAGACCAGCCGCAGCAGCTCCGCATGGGCGTCGGCGTCGCCAGCGGCGACGAGCCCGGGCCCGGAGTGGACGTCGTTCCCGTCGAAGTCGGTGACGACGCGGCCGGCGGCGCGGCACAGGGCGATCCCGGCCTCGAAGTGCACGCTGCCGCGCAGGAGGCCGTCGGTGACGTAGCCGAGTCGGTGGCCGCTGGCGACCCACGCCAGTGCCAGCGTCGTGGACTCGATCCGCGGGTCGAACCGGGCGCGGAGCTCCGGATCAGCGGCGAGCTGTGCTCCCACGAAGGGGCGGTCCAACGGTCCGTCCGCGTTGATGGCGACCAGGGTGGTGGGCGGAGCGGACCGTGCCCGGCTCGTCCCGAACTCGTCGTGGTGCGCCCAGTAGAGCTCGCCGCTCGGCGGATGGCTGACGGCCGCGGTGACGGTCACGCCGTCCACGGCGAGTGCCACGTTGACGCAGTACAGGGGAGTCACCGACGCGAAGTTCAGCGTCCCGCACAGGGGATCGACGAGCCACACCCGGGAGCCGGAGGTGTCCCCGACGCTGCCCAGCTCCTCCCCGACGAACCCGTCCTCGGGCCGGGCCGCCCGGATCACCTCCAGGATCGCCCGCTCCGCCGCGCTGTCCGCCTCGGTCGCGAAGTCGGTGGTCGACTTGTGCTCCCGGGTCAGGTCCGAGCCGTACATCCGCTGCAGCACCTCGGCCCCCGCCCGTGCTGCCTCCACCGCGACGGCGAGGTCGCTCTGCTCGTTGGTCACGGCTCATCGAAGCATGGGCGGGGTGTCCGAACTCCAGTGCGACCGACGTCCCGGACGTACTACGGTCCGTGGGTGGCTCCGACGGACGACTCCGTGTCCCAGGCTCTTCGCTCGATCGAGATCGAGGACGGCGTGGTGACGCGCCCGGCGTCGACGTGGACGCCCACCGTCCACGCCTTCCTCCGGCATCTCCGGTCGCAGGGACTGACATGCGTGCCGGAGCCGCTGGGCATCGAGGGCGGCGTGGAACGGTTGGCACTGATCGAAGGCGATGCCGGCGGAGCGGGGTGGCAGCACCAGCACTCGTACGACGGCCTCCGGTCGGCGGCGAGGTTGCTGCGGACGATCCATGACGCCTCGGCCGGCTGGCAGCCTCCGGCCGGGGCGGCGTTCCGGGCACCGCACGTCGCACCGGGATCGGAGCGCTCGGTCTGGTGCCACGGTGACGTCGGGCCGTGGAACGTGGTGTGGCGCGACCACGAGGCCGTCGGGCTGATCGACTGGGACTTCCTCCACCAGGGCCCGCCGCTGGACGACGTCGCCTACGCGTTGCAGTGGTTCGCGCCGACTCGCGACGACGACATGGCCCTGACGTGGCACCACTTCCCGGCGGTGCCCGACCGTGCTGCCCGGATCCGCGTCTTCCTCGATGCCTACGGCGACGGGCTGCCCGACTTCGACGTCGCGGAGACAGTGGCCTTGAGGATGGAGGCGACGATGGCTCTGGAGCTGTCGCTCGCCAACGAGGGCGTCGAGCCCCAGCGCACGTGGGTGGACGAGGGCAGCCAGGAGTGGGCAGCGGGTGAGGTCAGGTGGGTGCGCGACAACGCCCACCTGTTCGAGCTGTCGCCGTAGGTCCCGAGCCACCCCGTCTGCGACCATCACGCCATGGACGTGCGAGTCTCGGCAGCGGAGCGTCTCCAGCTCGCGGACGGCGCCCCGGTGCGCGCCGCGTCCGCGGTCGTGGCGTTCCACGACGGACGCCTGGTGGTCTCCGACGACGGGACGCACGCGGCCTGGTTCCGGCCGGGCGCGGAGGCGACGCGCGTACGGCTGCTGCCGCCGGTCGAGGGGCACGAGGTGTTCGACGAGGAGTCCGGCACCAAGCACCTCAAGCCCGACCTCGAGACCGCGTGCCGGGTCACCGTCGAGGGCGTGCCGGGCGCGCTGGTGATGGGCTCCGGCTCCTCGCCGCGGCGGATGCGGTGGTGCCTCGTCCGGTGGGCAGGTGAGAGCCCCAAGGTAGCGGTCACCGACATGGCGCCGGTGTACGCCGGCGTCGCCGTAGCACTGGACCTGGATCCCGACACGCTCAACCTCGAGGGCGCCTGCGTCGTCGGGAGCAGCCTGCGGTGGTTCCACCGCGGGCTGCCGTCGGCCGGCCTGCCGTCCGCGAGCGTGGACCTCGACCTCGAGGCGGCCCTGGCCGCGGCGGTGGGCGAGACGGCTCCGTCCGACCTCGATGTCGGGCGGCCGGTCCACTACGACCTCGGGTCCGCCGGGGGCGTGGGCCTCGCCGTGACCGACGTGGTCGCGCTCCCGGACGGTGACCTGCTCGCCTGCGCCGCGGCCGAGGACAGCCCCAACCCGCGCGACGACGGGCCCGTGACGGCGACGGCGCTGGCCCGCATCCGCGAGGACCGGGTCGTCGACGTCGTGCCGCTGCCGCGCCTCGACGGCCGGGTGCTCAAGGTCGAGGGCCTCATGGTGCTGGACGCCGACACGTCGCAGGCCAGGCTGTTCGCCGTCACCGACGTCGATGACCCCGACGCCGCGTCCTGGGCCGCCACCCTGCACGTACGCCTCTGAGCCGCTCGGCGAGCATCGCCGGGCCCGGCTCCGGGTACCGAACAGGTACGACACGCTGTGAGGAGCGATCATGGGCGGACTGATGGACACGTTGCGCAAGCTGGTGGGCGGGCGTCGGTCGGGCGGTGTGCTCGGCGAGCCGGGCAGCACCCAGCGGCCGGGACCGAGCAGTGGCGGGCCGGGGGAGGGCCCGATGTCGGGCGGCTCGCCGGGGCCGAAGGGTCCGGCCGGCGCGGG
>JAYSEC010000117.1:0-5038 GCA_041914085.1 Nocardioides sp. | reverse complement strand
ACGTCGCAGTCGTCCTCGTAGCCGCGCAGCGCCCACGCCGCCTCGAGGTCGACGAGGCGGATCCACGTGCTGTCCCAGGTGTTGAGGTCGCTGGTGCCGCGCGGGCCGCCCACCCACGCGAGCAGGGGGTCGTCGGCGCCGATGTTCTCCAGCTTGGTGGTGCCCATCAGGTCGAGGTCGACGACGCGGCGGGCCAGCGCGAGCCGTGCGGCCGGGCCGCCGCAGAAGGTGCCGACGGTGACGGTGCCGGACGGTCGCGCCTTGTCCCACTTGTGCGCCCGACGGAGGCCGACGAAGCCGACGTCCTCGCCGTCGCGGCGCGCGAACAGGACGCGCCGCGGCTCCTTGTCGCGCAGCTCCTCCGCGGTCTCCCGCGCGAGCAGCGCGAAGAAGTCGGCGGACCCCACGATCGTGCCCGGGTGGCCGACCGCCAGCGCGCGCTGGCAGTCGCGCATCCGCTGGGCGACGCCCGGTGCGGTCATGGTGACGAGCTGCGTGGTGAGGCCGGCGACCTCGTCCTCGAGGTGCGGCGCGGTGAACGTCGTGCCGCGACCGAGGTCGACCTGGTGGGTCCAGACGGCCAGTCCGTAGCCGAAGCGGCCGTAGATCGAGGCCTCGCTGGCGTGCAGCGCCGAGATCGCGGTGCCAGCGTCCCGGCTGCGGGCGAGGTGGTCGGTCATCATCGCGGACAGCACGCCGCGGCGCCGCGCGTCGGGGTGCACCCCGACCCACGTCAGGCCGGCCACCGGCACGAGGCGGGCGCCCGGGAGCGCCAGCTCCATCGGGCGTACGCCGTAGATCCCGCTGTGGAGGTCGTCGGGGCCGTCGGCGAGGTCGACGACGAACCGCTGGTCCTCCGGCAGCCCGAGCCGCAGGTGCTCGGCGTCGCCCTCGGTGACCTCGCCGAACCACACGAGCTGGTCGGTGGCGAGGAACCTGGCCGCGTCCTGCGAGGGGCGTACGTCGATGCTCACCCGGCAAGCCAATCGTCCGCGGTCGGGGACGTGCAACCCGATAAGCACGGCACTCGCTAGGGTCGGAGGATGTTCGCCGTCTACGCCGAGTCCTTCTCCTCCGACGACCCGCTGAGCGGCCTGGTGGTGGGGGAGCGTCCCGCCCCGGAGGCGCCCGACGGGTGGGCCACGGTGACCGTGAAGGCAGCCAGCCTCAACCACCACGACCTCTGGTCCCTGCGCGGCGTGGGATTGCGCGAGGAGGCGCTGCCGATGATCCTCGGCTGTGACGCCGCAGGCCTGGACGAGGACGGCAACGAGGTCGTCGTCCACGGCGTGATCGGCGACCCGGCGTGGACGGGAGCCGAGGCCGACGACCCCGGCCGGTCGCTGCTCTCCGAGCGCCACCAGGGCACCTTCGCCGACCAGGTCATCGTGCCGCGCCGCAACCTGGTGCCGAAGCCGGCGTCGCTGTCGTTCGAGGAGGCGGCCTGCCTGCCCACGGCCTGGCTCACCGCCTACCGGATGCTGTTCGTCCAGGGCGCGTGCCGGCCCGGCGAGACCGTGCTGGTGCAGGGAGCCGGCGGCGGGGTCGCCACCGCGCTGATCACCCTCGGCCGAGCAGCCGGCCTGACCGTGCTGGCGACGAGCCGCGACGAGGCGAAGCGCACCCGCGCCCTGGAGCTCGGCGCCCACGAGGTCTTCGAGTCCGGCGCCCGGTTGCCGGTGAAGGTCGACGCCGTCATGGAGACCGTCGGCAAGGCCACCTGGAGCCACTCGATCCGCTCGCTGCGACCGGGCGGCCGGATCGTCATCAGCGGCACCACGTCGGGTCCCGACGTCGACGACGCCGGGCTCACCCGGGTCTTCTTCCTCCAGCTCTCGATCATCGGCTCCACGATGGGCACCCGGCAGGAGCTCGACCAGCTGGTGACGTTCCTCCACGCCACCGGCACCAAGCCCCTGATCGACCACACGCTCCCCATGGAGCAGGCCCGCGACGGCTTCGCGGCGATGGCCGGGGGCGACGTCTTCGGCAAGATCGTGTTCACCCGGTGACGCAGGCGATGCGGCACGTCGTCACCGGCGCCGGGTCGGGGATCGGCCTCGCCCTGGCCCATCGCCTCGCCGCCCGCGGGGACGACCTCGTCCTGCTGGCCCGCAACGACGCGCGTGCCGGCGAGCTGCGCGACACCTTCCCGCAGGCCCAGGTGCTGGTCGCCGACCTCGCCGAGCCCGGCACCCTCAACGGACTGGGCCGCCAGGTCGACGGGGGCGTCGACACCCTGCTCCATGTCGCGGGTGTCGTCGAGCTGGGTCGGGTGGAGCGGCTCCGGCTGGCGGAGTGGGACGAGCAGATCACCGTCAACCTCACGGCGCCCGCCGTGCTGAGCCGCGAGCTCCTGCCGCACCTGAGGGCCAGCCGCGGCACGATCGTGTTCGTGAACTCCTCGGCGGGGCTGACCGCCAGCGCCGAGTGGTCGGCGTACGCCGCCTCCAAGTTCGGCCTGCGTGCCTTCGCCGACGCGCTGCGGGCCGAGGAGGTCGAGCACGGCGTGCGCGTCAGCACGGTCTACCCCAGCCGCACCGCGACGCCGATGCAGGAGAAGGTGCACGAGCAGGAGGGGCGGACGTACGACGCCTCGCGCTGGATCAGCGCCGACACGGTCGTCGACACGATCGTGCACGTCGTCGACCTGCCGCCGGACGCGACGATCCCGGACGTGACGGTGCGGCCGGTGGTGCCGCGACCCGGCACCTGACGGTGCCGCGTCACCGCTCCTCGAGCACGAACGCCCGGACCCGCCGGCTCTCGCCGATCCGTTCGCGGTAGCTCAGGTAGCCGGGGTAGAACTCCCCGGCCAGGGCGAAGATCTCCTCCGCCTCGGTCGCCGACGCGGGCCGGGCGACCACCTCGCGCGAGGCGTTGCGGTAGGTCACGACCCCGTGCGGATCGGCCTCCAGGTTGAGCGCCCACGCAGGTGTCGCGGCCTGCCCGAAGTTCGTGCCCAGCAGCGCCAGCGTGCCGGCGTACGGCGTCGCGATGAGGTGGCTCGTGCGCGGTCGCCCGGACTTGCGCCCGGTCGTCGTGACGTCGAGGACCGCCAGCCCGGCCAGCAGGCCCGGGGCACTCTGCCGGCCCTTGCTGAGCCGGCCGACGGCGTCGTCGAGGTGGCGGAGGACGCGGGAGAAGACCCAGCCACCCGGTCGGGTGCCGGCGCCCCACCGCACCACCCGGTGCAGGGGGTTGGCCGAGGAGTGCGAGTAGCCCAGGTCGTCCGCGAGGCCCATCGACGTCACGTTCCTGCCGCGGGCTCGCGCGAGCGCCAGTTCACCGCGCCCACCAGCAGCATCCGCAGCTGCGTGCGGGCCTGCGCGAGCGTGCGCTCCTCGGAGTCCGGGTCCTCCACGAGGCGCTCGGCCATCGTCACCACGAACGACACGATGAGGTCGGCGAGCAGCCCGATGTCGGCACTGGAGTACTGCCGAGCGGCGCCGCTGCGGGCGATGTCGGTGGCCAGCTCGCGGGTGATCAGCTCGATCTCGTGGCGGATCGCCTCGCGGACCCTGGGGGGACCGGCGGTCCGCTCGCGGGCGATGAAGGCGTAGTGGGACCGGTTCTCCCGCACGTGCTGCGCCACGATCGGGAGGGACCCGTCGATGAAGTCGCGGTACTCCGGCGCGTGGCGCCACACGTCCATCAGCATCAGGCGGAGCGAGCGGAAGCTCTCGTCGACGAGGGCGAGGCCGAGGAGCTCCAGGGAGCCGAAGTGCCGGTAGAACGCGGTCGGCACGACACCGACCTGCTTGGCGACCTGGCGCAGCGAGATGGCCGCGAGGTTGGAGTCCGCCGCCAGGGCGAGGGCGGCGTCGAGGATCGCGCGCCGGGTGCGCTCCTTCCGCTCGGCGCGCGACGCACCGTCCTCGGGGTCGGGAGGCAGCGGCATGGCCCGAGCCTAGGGCACGGTTCGCACGTCGCGGGGGCATCGGCTCGCTGCGCAAACAGTGGACGATCGTTCACCGGACGTGCGTCGGATCACGGTGCCGGGCGTTGACGGGGGCCGGACGGCCACGCATAGTTGAGTGAACAGACGTTCACCGAAGAACGGAGGTCAGGATGACCGTCCTCGACCGCATCGTCCGCTCACGCGCGGTTGCGGCGCTCGCCTCCCCGCACGGCGTCGACCACTACCTCGCGCGCGTCGACCCGATGTGGGCAGCGCACGAGGTGCGCGCCCGCGTGGTCGACGTACGACGCGAGACGCACACCCCCGGCGCGCCCGTCGCCACCCTCACGCTCCAGCCGACGTCGACGTGGCGGGGCCACCGAGCCGGCCAGTACGTCCAGGTCGGCCTCGACCTCCCCGGCTCCGCCCGCCGCATGACGCGGTGCTTCTCCATCTCCTCGGCTGCCTCGGGGCCGGGGGAGGAGATCACCCTGACGATCCGCGCGCACGCAGAGGGACAGGTGAGCAAGTACCTCGTGGACGCCGAGCCCGGCCAGCTGCTGCACCTGTCGCAGGCCCAGGGCACGTTCACGCTGCCGGTCAGCCCGGCGACCCCGGGCATCGACCCGCTGCTGTTCATCACCGGCGGCTCGGGCATCACGCCGGCCATGTCGATGGTGCGCACCCTGCTCCGCGACGGGTACGACGGCAGGGCCGGGCGGCCGGTCACGTTCCTGCACTACGCCAGGTCGCCCCAGGACCAGATCTACGCCGACGAGCTCGCCCGCATCGCCCGGGACGACAACGACGTGACCGTGCACCTGCGCCACGGCGAGGCCGTCTTCAGCGAGCTGGAGCTGCGCCGTCTCGTCCCCCGCTACCGCGACACCGACACCTGGGCCTGCGGCCCGGCGGGGATGGTCGACCTCGTGCGCGCGGCGTACGGCGACAGCCCGCGGCTGCGGCTCGAGCTGTTCAAGCCACCGGTCTCGACAGGCTCGACCAGCGGGGAAAGCGGCGCCGCGGGCGACCTCGTCTTCACCGCCAGCGACCGGCAGGTCGCCAACAGCGGGGCCTCCATCCTCGAGCAGGCCGAGGCGCTCGGGCTCACGCCCGAGTTCGGCTGCCGCATGGGCA
>JAYSEC010000116.1:0-10178 GCA_041914085.1 Nocardioides sp. | reverse complement strand
CGACGAGCCGGTGGCGACGTACGACGTGCTGACGCTGGTGGCCAAGGAGGCCTGACCACCCGGCGAGGCATGCCGTACCTTCTCGCCATGAGCCCCGCAGCACAGCGCGTCATCGGCATCGTCGTCCTCCTCGTCCTGGGAGTGCTGACGCTGCCGGTCGTGGCCTCCTTCGTCGACGGCGACGGCTCGGAGAACTGGATCATCGTGGTCGCGATCGGTGCCATGGCCGCGATCGGTGCGGCGCTCGCGATCGCGCTGCCGGGAATGGCGCGGGAGCAGGCGAGCACGGGGCGGCGTGCCCTCGCCGGAGTGTGGTGGGGACTGCTCGGCCTGACCGTCGGGCTGGTGGTCTTCTGGTTCCTCCTGAACGGCCTCGGCGGCGCCTGAGGTCACCCGATACGGTGGCGCCATGGCGAAGAAGTCCTGGTCCGACCTGACTCCCGCGCAGAAGAAGGTCGTCGTCGCGGCCGGCATCGTCGAGGTGGCCGTCACCACGTGGTGCCTGCGTGACCTGAAGCGACGACCGGCCTCGCTGGTCCGTGGGCCGAAGGCGCTCTGGACGCCGGCCCTGTCGATCCAGCCCGTCGGCCCCATCGCCTACCTGGTGTGGGGTCGCAAGCGCTGACGCCCGGGACCGTGGACCCGCGAGCGCGGGACCACCGCCCCTGACGCCCGGCTCCCTCCCGGCGCACGCTGGTGGGGAGGAGGCGAGCGACATGGGACGGACGACGGTGGTGGCGGTGGCCGCGGCCGCCGTGCTGGGGGTGGGCACGGGCGCGGCGGTGACGGCGTACGACGGTGTCGACGCGCACCGTCACCTGGCAGCGACGGCGTCCGCCGGCTGGCACCACGGGCACGGCGCCGGCTGGTCCGGCGGCCCCGGCACGGGCATGGGCATGGGGCAGCACGCCGTCACGAGCGAGCAGGAGTTCCTCGCCGAGATGGTGGCCCACCACCGGGAGGCGATCCGCGCCGCCGGCGAGCTGGCGCGCTCGGACCGGGCGACGATGCGCGGCTTCGGCGAGCGCATCATCGCGGCGCAGTCGGCCCAGGTCGCGCAGATGGAGGACTGGCTGGCGACGTGGTACGCCGACGACCCGGTGGACGCGGACTACGAGCCGATGATGCGCGACCTGTCCGGGCTGCGCGGTGACCGGCTCGACCGGACCTTTCTCGAGGACATGGTGTGGCACCACATGGCCGCGGTGATGATGTCGCAGCACCTGCTCGTCTCCGGCCTCGTCGAGCACGACGAGGTGGGTGAGCTCGCCCGCGACGTCCGCGACGAGCAGCGGAGGGAGATCGTGCAGATGCGCCGCTGGCTGGCCGACTGGTTCGGCTGACCTCTGGTCTGGAGCACGAGGCGCGCGGGGGCCGCACGACCGTACGCTGCCCCATGACCCCCGCGCGCCTCACCCGGACGGCGACCCTGTCGCTCGGTCTGCTCTACGTCGCGGCGGGGATCGCGGGCCCGGCCCGGGGAGCCCCGTCCGCCGACGTCGGTCGGGCGCTGTGGACCGGGACGCTGGTCGGCGGCGGCGCACTGGTGCTCCTCGGCCTCGCCCTGACGGCCCGTCGGCCGCACGTCGCCCGTGGCCTGGTCTGCGTGGGCAGCCTGCTGGGCATCCTGGTCACGACGTGGACGGTCGTCGTGCCGGTGCTCGCCGTGGCGGTGGTCTTCCTGACGCTCCGGGAGACGACCTCGGCCTGATCCGTCGACGGGGTCAGCCGGCGTAGGGCACCTCGCTGCGCCACGCGGACTCGTCGGTCGTGACCGCGTCCCAGATGGCGTCGGCGACCCGGTCGGGCGTGAAGGCGCCCTCGCGCGACAGCGTGCCGCGCACCGTCACCGACACCGCGCGGATGCCGTCGCCGGCGAGCGCCTTGTCGATGCTGTGGACGAGGTTGCGCACCCCGGCCTTCTGCACGCCGAGCGACGCCGCCTTCTCCCACGGCTGGTCCGCGGCCATGCTGCCGGTGACGCTGACTCGCCCACCGACCGACATGTAGGGCCGCGCGGCCTGCAGGACCGTCAGCAGCGCGCCCACGCCGAGCGCGACGTCCTCCAGCAGCTCGGCCACGGTCAACGTCAGCGGGTCCTTCTCGCGGAAGGCGCTGGGGTTGAAGTGGAGCACGTCGATGCGACCGGTGTGCTCGCCCATCCGGCGTACGGCGTCGCGCGCGGCGGCCTCGTCGGTCACGTCGACGACCGCGTGGCCGACCGCGGCGCCGCGGCCCTCCAGGTCGGCGACCAGCTCGTCGAGCACCGCCTGGTCCTGGCCCAGCAGGCCGACGTCGTACCCCTCGTCGGCGAACCGGCGCGCCACCGACCCGCTCACGCCGGGACCGGCGCCCACCACCACGATGACTGGTCTGCTCATGGGTCCGTTCTACCGGAGGACGGACCTGTGGCGCAGGGTCTCAGCGGCCCCACTTGTTGTCGTCCTGCGGCGGGTCGTGCACCGGGGCGGCGTTCGGCCCCTGGTTGCCCTCCTGCGTCTCGCCGGACTCGCCGTCGGGCTGGGCCGCGACGGAGTCGCCGGGGCTGATGGGCGTCGGCTCGTCGCCGTCGGGGGCGAGCTCGGAGACCTGGCCCTCGTGGCCGTCCTGGTCGGCCGGGGTCCGGTCGCGGTCCTCGGTGTCGTCCTGGGTGTCGTCGTGGGTGTCGTGGTGGGTCATGGGCACCTCCTCCCCCGCGCAGTGCCCGCGCAGGCACCCGGGCATGCGCGCGCCTCCCACCTGACTGGGTGGAGGCGGACGGTCGTGCGCTGGCTACCGTCGCAGGATGACGCGATTCGGATACACCCTGATGACCGAGCAGAGCGGACCGCGCGAGCTGGTGGACTACGCCGTCTCCGCCGAGCGGACCGGCTTCGACTTCGAGGTGATGAGCGACCACTTCTCGCCGTGGCTCACCGAGCAGGGCCACGCGCCCTACGCGTGGACGACGCTCGGCGCGGTCGCACAGGCCACCGAGCGGGTCGGGCTGATGACCTACGTGACCTGCCCGACGCTGCGCTACCACCCGGCCGTCGTGGCCCAGAAGGCCGCCACGCTGCAGATCCTCGCCGAGGGCCGGTTCGTCCTCGGGCTGGGCAGCGGCGAGAACCTCAACGAGCACGTGGTCGGCGAGGGCTGGCCCGCGATCGCGGAGCGCCAGGAGCTCCTCGCCGAGGCGATCGAGGTGATCCGGGCGCTGCACACCGGCGAGCTCGTCGACCACCGCGGCGACTTCTTCCAGGTCGACTCCGCGCGCATCTGGGACCTGCCCGAGCAGGGTGTCGAGATCGGGGTCGCGGTCGCGGGTGACCGGGCGATCGAGCAGTTCGCACCACTGGCCGACCACTGCATCGCCGTCGAGCCCAAGGCGGACATCATCGAGTCGTGGAACGACGTCGACGGCGCGCCCCGCATCGGCTCCGCCGCGCGCGCCATCGGCCAGATCCCGATCTGCTGGGACCGCGACGAGGACGCCGCGGTCGCCCGGGCGCACGAGCAGTTCCGCTGGTTCGGCGGGGGGTGGTCGGTGAACGCCGACCTGCCCACCCCGGCCGGCTTCTCGGGCGCGACGACGTACGTCCGGCCCGAGGACGTGGCGGAGTCGATCCCGTGCGGCCCGGACCTCGACAAGATCGTCGACGCGGTGTCGGCCTACTGGGACGCCGGCTTCACCGACGTGGCGCTCGTCCAGGTCGGCGACGAGGGCCAGCAGCGCTTCCTCGACGAGGCGGCCGGACCGCTGCTCGAGAAGCTGCGGTCGGCCGCCCCGTCCTGAGCCGGGTCAGCGCCAGCCGAGGTCGGGCGCGACCTGGGTGAGGACCGACTCGAGGACGTGCGCGTTGTAGTCGACGCCGAGCTGGTTGGGCACCGTGAGCAGCAGCGTGTCCGCGGCGGCGATCGCCTCGTCGTCGGCGAGCTCCTTGACCAGCACGTCCGGCTCGGCGGCGTACGTCCGGCCGAAGACCGCGCGCAGGTTGGCCTCGATCTGGCCGAACTGGTCGGTGCTGGCGCCCTCGTGGCCGAAGTACATCCGGTCCAGGTCGGTGGTGATGGGCATGATCGACCGGCTCACCGACACGCGCGGCTCGCCCTCGTGACCGGCCTCGCGCCAGGCCTCGCGGAAGACCTCGATCTGCTTGCGCTGCTGGACGTGGAACGGCTCGCCCGTCTCGTCGGCCTTGAGCGTCGAGCTCATCAGGTGCATCCCCTTCTCGGCGGCCCAGCGGGCGGTCGCGTCCGACGCCGCACCCCACCAGATCCGGTCGCGCAGCCCCTCCGAGTGCGGCTCGATGCGCAGCAGGCCGGGCGGGTTGGGGAACATCGGGCGCGGGCTGGGCTGCGCAAAGCCCTCGCCCTGGAGGACCTGGAGGAAGACCTCGGTGTGGCGGCGGGCCATGTCGGCCTGGTCCTCGCCCTCCGCGGGCTGGTAGCCGAAGTAGCGCCAGCCGTCGACGACCTGCTCCGGTGACCCCCGGCTGATGCCGAGCTGGAGCCGGCCGCCCGAGATCAGGTCGGCGGAGCCGGCGTCCTCGGCCATGTAGAGCGGGTTCTCGTAGCGCATGTCGATCACGCCGGTGCCGATCTCGATCCGGCTGGTGCGCGCCCCCACGGCCGCGAGCAGCGGGAACGGCGAGGCGAGCTGCCGGGCGAAGTGGTGCACCCGGAAGTACGCACCGTCGGCGCCGAGCTCCTCGGCCGCGACGGCGAGGTCGATCGACTGCAGCAGCGTGTCGGAGGCGGTCCGCACGGCCGACTGCGGGGAGTCGGTCCAGTGGCCGAAGTTCAGGAACCCGATCTTCTTCATGCCTGGTTCAACGCTCAACCACCTGCGTTGTTCCCGGTCCCGCCCTGTCCGTCCGCGAGGACGTGGCCGGCGCTCGGCGCGCGGCCCGGCGCCGCGAGCGACAGCACGGCGCGAGCGATCTCGGGCCGCTCCTCGAGGTGGTCCTCCAGCCGCTGCAGCTCCTCGGCCGCCTCACTCTCGGGGTCGTCGCCGACGAGGTCCACCGAGCCGACGAGGAAGATCTGCCCGGGACCGACGTACTCCAGGTGGAGGGTGCTGACGGTCTCGACCTCCGGCCGCTCGCGCAACCACCCGAGCACGGTGGCATGGATGCGCGGGTCGGCGATCTGGCCGACGAGGAAGTCCATGTTGCGGCGCAGCAGGTAGAGGGCGACGAAGCCGAGCAGCAGCCCCACCAGGATCGAGCCGATGGCGTCCCACACCGGCTGGTGGGTGGCCTGGTGGAGCGCGAGCCCGGTCGCCGCGATCACGATGCCGGTCAGGGCCGCTGCGTCCTCGAAGAAGACCGCGCGGAGGGTCGGGTTGGACGTCTTGTCGAGGAAGGCCACCCGGCTCACCTCGGCCTTGCGGGCGCCGCGACGCACCTCCCGGCGGGCCTGGAAGAACGAGATGCCCTCCAGCACGAAGGCCGCACCGAGGACCAGGTAGGCCCACAGGTAGTCCGCCTCCGCTTCCTCCGCCGTCAGCGACTGGATGCCGTGCCACACCGACACCGCGGCACCCACGCCGAAGAGCCCGAAGGCGGCGATCATCGACCAGACGTAGGCCTCGCGACCGAAGCCGAGCGGGTGCGTCCGGTCCGCCGGCTTCTCCGCGCGCCGCTCCGCGACGAGGAGGAACACCTCGTTGCCGGCGTCAGCCCACGAGTGCGCGGCCTCGGCCACCATCGAGGCAGATCCCGTGAGGACCGCGACGACGCTCTTGAGAACGGCGAGGACCGTGTTCGCGGTCAGAGCGATGACGACGGTGAGCACCCCACCACCCTGCCCGACCCGGCTCCGCGAGCGTCAGCCCCGTCGGGGTAGTCCACGCCGCACGTGCGGCGCATGTGGCCCTCGGTCGCGCGATCGGCGGGCCAGATGCGCCGCAGGTGCGCGGGTCAGGTCTGGGCGAGCGCGAAGTCGACGGCAGCGCGCGCGTGGAGCGCGGTCGTGGCGAACACCGGTACGTCGACGTCGCCGGGGCCGAGCAGCAGCTCGATCTCGGTGCAGCCGAGCACCACTCCCCCGGCGCCCCGGTCGACCAGGCGCCGCACCACGTCGACGTACGCCTCGCGGGACTCGTCGCGGACCACGCCGAGCACCAGCTCGTCGTAGATCACGTCGTGGACGAGGGTGAGGTCGTCGCCGGCGGGGACCAGGACCTCCAGGCCGTGGGACCGCAGCCGGTCGGCGTAGAACGGCTGCTCCATCGTGAAGCGGGTGCCGAGCAGGGCGACCGTGCCGACACCGGCGGCCCGGACGGCGGCCGCGGTGACGTCGGCCAGGTGGATCAGCGGGATGCCCACGGCCGCCTCGATTGCGTCGGCCACCTTGTGCATGGTGTTGGTGCAGAGCACCACGCAGTCGGCACCGGCGGCCTCCAGCGCGCGGGCCTCGTCGGCGAGGAGGTCGCCGGCCGCCTCCCAGTCGCCGGCGACCTGCATCGCCTCGACCTCGGCGAAGTCCACCGACGACATCACCAGCCGGGCGGAGTGGAAGCCGCCGAGCCGCTCGCGGACGTCCTCGTTGAGGAGCCGGTAGTACAGCGCCGTGCTCTCCCAGCTCATCCCGCCCAGCAGACCGATCCTGCGCATCGCCTCCATGGCGCCATTCAACGGCGCCCGGTCAACCCGCGGTGTCCGAGGGTCGGTCTAGCGTGGCGCCCATGGCCGGCCCGCCCCTCGTCACGCAGGACTCCTTCCGCGTCTTCCCGGCGACCCACGCGCGCTTCGGTGACGTGCGCACGATGGTCGGCCCGAAGAACCCCGACGCCAGCGTGTGCTGGTGCCTGAGCCACCGCCTGCCCGCCAAGGACAACCGCGCGCTCGTCGGGCCCGAGCGAGGCGCCCACGTCGAGGCGCTGACCCGCCGGCGCACCAAGCCGGGCGTGCTCGCCTACGACGGCGACGAGGTGGTCGGCTGGGCAGCCGTGGCCCCGCGCGCCGACCTGCCCTTCGCCCGGTCGACGAAGATCCCGCACGTCGACGACCAGCCCGCCTGGTCCGTGTGGTGCATCCGGGTCCGGCCGGGCCACCGCGGCCGGGGCATCTCCCACGTCCTCCTCGCCGGGGCCGTGGCCTACGCCGCCCAGCAGGGCGCACCGGTCGTCGAGGGCTACCCCGTCGACAACGACGGCGCCAAGGTCGACCTCACGATGGCCTACGTCGGCACCCGGAAGCTCTTCGAGGACGCCGGCTTCGAGCTCGCGGCCCGCACCGACGCGACGTCGGCGGGCTTCCCCCGGGTGGTCATGCGCCTGAGCACCTGACACGCCGACGCCGGCTCGTGCTCCCGGCACGGTCCTTGCTACCTTTAGTCAAGTAACTCACTTGACTATTGGGTCCGTACCGAGGGGAGCCGCGCGATGGGGACGAACGAAGGTGACTGCCGGGTCGTGGTGGTCGGAGCAGGCGCCGGCGGGACGCTCGTCGCGACGCACCTGGTCACCGCGCTCTCCTCGCGCTTCCGCGTCGAGCTCGTCGACCCCGCCCCCGCGACGGGTCGCGGACCGGCGTACTCCACCACCGACGAGCGGCACCTGCTCAACGTCCCCGCCTCCGGGATGAGCGCGTTCCCCCGCGACCCCGAGCACTTCCTGCGCTGGCTGCGCCGCCACCACGACCCCGGCTTCCAGCCCCACGACTTCGCACCCCGCGCCGTCTTCGGTCGCTACGTCGAGAGCCTGCTCACCACGGCGGCCGAGTTCCCCGGCAACGCCCGGCTCGTACGACGCCACGCCGAGGTCGTCGACATCACCGGGGCCGGCACCGGCTTCGTCGTCGAGCTCGCCGACGGCGAGCGGGTCGAGGCGCGCGCCGTGGTGCTGGCCACCGGCAGCCGGCCGGGCACCCACTGGGCGCCCGACGAGCTCGCCGCGGACCCCCGGCTCGTGGCCGACCCGTGGACGCAGGGCATCCCGGAGGACGGCGACGTCCTCATGCTCGGCTCCGGCCTCACCATGGTCGACCTGGCGATCAGCGCCGACCGTCCCGGCCGCACCGTCCACGTCGTCTCGCGCACCGACGCCGTCCCGCAGCGCCACGTGCTGCCCACGACGCCGCCGGTCCCGCCGCCGCCCGGCGTCACCCGGGTCCAGGGTCTGGACCCGCTGCGCTCCACGCTGCTCCGGCACGTCGAGGAGACGGTGGCCTCGACCGGCGACTGGCGAGCCGCGATCGACGGCCTGCGCCCGGTCACTGCCCAGCTGTGGCGCGCCCTGCCCGAGGCCGACAAGCGCCGCTTCCTCGCCGAGGACGCCCGCACCTGGGACGTCCACCGCCACCGGATGGCGCCCGCCACCCACGCCCGCTTCGAGGCCGTCGCCTCCTCCGGCCGGCTCCGGCGCCACCGCGGCACCATCGCGGCCGTCCGCGCGTCCGAGGAGTCGCTCCACGTCACGCTGGACGACGGCACCGAGCTGGCCGTGGCCGCCGTGGTCAACTGCACCGGCCCCGTCGGCTCGATCGCCGCCGACCCGCTGCTCACCCGGCTGGCGCGCGCCGGGCTGGTGCGCCCCGGACCGGCGGGGCTCGGGATCGACACCGCCGACGACGGGCGGATCCTCGGCACCCTGCCCGAGACCCGCCCGTTCCTCGCCGTCGGGTCGCTGCGCCGCGGCAACCTGTGGGAGTCCACGGCGATGCCGGAGATCCGCGAGCAGGCCTACGACGTGGCCCGGGTCGTGACCCGCTCGCTGCACGGTGAGTCGCGCCGTCGTCCGGTCGACCCCTACGGCCTCACCCTCTCCACCCACCGCCGCGCCGCCCGGCGCTACAACGCCGCGCTCGGCCGCCTGCTCCGCCTGCAGGACGGGGTCGAGGAGGGGCTCACCGAGGCCGTCGCCGCCGACCCGGGCTTCGTCCAGGCCCACGCCGCGCTGGCCCTCCTCGGCCACGAGTGGGGCGCCACCACGCACTGGCGGGCCTCGCTGCGCGCGGCCCACCGGGCGGCGTCCGAGCGGCACCTCGACGACCGCGAGTCCAGCTTCCTCGACGCCGTCACCACCCGGCTGCGCTCCGACGAGCCGACCGGCGCCGCGGCCCTGCTCCGGCACGTGCGGCTGTTCCCACGCGACGCCCTCGCGGTCAGCGTGGCGGTGCCGACCGTCGCCTTCGGCGGGCTCACGAGCGGCAGCCAGACCGCCGAGCTCGTGGAGTCGCTCGGCCGCTCCTACGGCGACGACTGGTGGTACGCCGGCCAGCTCGCGTTCGTCCGCCAGGACCAGGAGCGGTGGGGCGAGGCCGAGGAGCTGTCCTCCTACGCCCTCTCGGTCGAGCCCTCCTCGGGCCACGCCGTCCACGCTCGCGCCCACGTCTTCTACGAGACCGGTGAGCACGCCGCCGGCCTCGCCTGGCTCGACGAGTGGATCCGCACCCGCGGCCCCGAGGCCAACCACCGCTCGCACTTCTCGTGGCACGCCGCCCTGCACGAGCTGATGCAGGACGACGTCGAGGCGGTGCGCCGCCGCTACCACCGCGAGCTCGCGCCGTCGGTCGTCGGCGGCAGCCGTCTCGTCGTCGACAGCGGGGCGCTCCTGTGGCGCGGGCGGGTCACCGGCGCCTGGACCGACGACCTGCCCGTCGGCGAGGTCCGCGCCGCCGCGCCGCGGGACTGGCTCACGACCCCGCCGACCCCGTTCGCGGCGATGCACGGCGCGGTCGTGCTGGCCGCCGACGGCGACGCCGCCGCCCTGGCCGGGCTCGCGGAGCACGCATCGCGCAGCGAGGACCGGATCTTCCGAGACGTCGTCGCACCGCTGTGCACCGGCCTGGTGGCGGTCGTCGAGGAGCGGTGGGACGCCGCCGCGACGACCCTCGCCCGCGTGGTGGCCACGATGGACCCGCTCGGCGGCAGCAAGGCGCAGCGCGAGGTCGTGGAGGACACACTCGTCCACGCCCTCGCGATGGCCGGCCGCGGAGCCGAGGCGGCCACGGTGCTCGACGCCCGCCTGTCCCGGCGATCCTCGGCCCTCGACGCGCGCCGTCGTGCCGTCGTGGCCAGCACGTCGACCGGGCCCGTTCCGCGGTGACCGCTCCCGGCGCCTTCGGGTCGACGGCGGTCGCGTCGCTGGTCGCGCTGGCGCTCACCGACCTCCACGCCGAGGCGCTCGCCGGTGCGGCCGCCTGGGTGGTCGGCTGGTGGCTGCTGCGCGTGCCGGCGCCGGACGCCTGACC
>JAYSEC010000115.1:1450-10270 GCA_041914085.1 Nocardioides sp. | reverse complement strand
CCGAGATCCGCCGCGCGCACCGGCTGGCGCGCAAGGCCGAGATCGACCAGGGCCGCGAGGGCTGACCCGGGCCCCACGGCGAGTCGCGACCGGATGTGACGGGTGTGACTGGTGATACTGGGCGGGCTGACTTCCCCCAGCAGAGAGGCTTCCCCGATGCCGCCCGTCCCGCCCTCCGGGTCGCACCAGACGCGGTTCACCACGCTCGACCGCGCGCAGCGCGTCCGGTTCCGACGTGCAGTGAGCCTGATGCTGATGACCTTCGTGCTGCCAGGGTCGGCCCAGCTGGTCTACGGGAACCGCCGGGTCGGGCGCATCGCGCTGCGGACGTGGCTCGCGGTGGTCGTGCTCGGCCTCGTCGCGCTGGTCGCGTCGTACTTCTGGCACGGCGTCGCCTTCTGGGCGGGCACGAACACCATGCTGCTCCAGGGCCTGCGGCTCGCGCTGATGGCACTGGCGGTGGGCTGGGCGTACCTCTTCATCGACGCCTGGCGCCTGGGGCAGCCGCTGACCCTGCAGCGCCAGCACCGCCTGGCTGTCGTGGGCGTGAACGGCTTCCTCTGCTTCAGCGTCGCCGGCGCGCTGCTGTTCGGCGCGCACGTGGTCGGCGTGCAGCGCGACTTCATGATCTCGATGTTCGGTGACGGCTCGGCCGTCGGCGCCCACCAGGGCCGCTACAACGTGCTGCTGATGGGCGGCGACTCCGGAGCGGGCCGCTGGGGCCTGCGTCCGGACTCGATGACGGTCGCGAGCATCGACGCGGAGACCGGCAAGACGGTGCTCATCTCGCTGCCGCGCAACATGCAGAACTTCCCGTTCCCCGAGGGGTCGGTGATGCACGAGCAGTTCCCGAACGGCTTCGACGAGGAG
Source organism: Nocardioides sp. (assembly GCA_041914085.1). GTDB lineage: Bacteria > Actinomycetota > Actinomycetes > Propionibacteriales > Nocardioidaceae > Nocardioides. Next base: position 9,400 of record JAYSEC010000115.1, on the reverse strand, counting down.
GGGATGTACCTCAACGGCCTCGCGACGTGGGCGCTCGACCACGCCTCCCTCTTCAAGGGCTCGAAGAACCCCGGCGTCGACGCCACCATCGAGGGCGTCGAGGGCATCACGGGGCTGAAGATGAACTACTGGGCGATGGTCAACCTCGAGGGCTTCAAGGACCTCGTCGACGCCGTAGGTGGTGTGGAGCTCAACGTCCGCCAGCGGATCCCGGTCGGCCTGCCCCACGACTCCTTCTTCCACTACCTCGAGCCGGGCAAGCGCACCCTCAACGGCATGGACACGCTGTGGTTCGCCCGCGCCCGCTACGACTCCGACGACTACTCGCGCATGGCGCGCCAGAAGTGCGTGATGAGCGCGATGCTGCAGCAGGTCAGCCCGCAGACCGCCGTGACGAACTTCCAGAAGATCGCCAAGGCCAGCTCGGCGATGGTCTCCACCGACATCCCGCGCAGCGAGGTCGACCGATTCGTCGACCTGGCCCTGAAGGCCAAGAGCCAGAAGATCGCCACGCTCTCGCTGGTCCCGCCGATGATCAACACCGCGAACCCCGACATCGCCCTCGTGCAGCAGAAGGTCGCCGCCGCGATCGCCAAGGCCGAGGGCCAGGAGCCCGGGGCCGGGACGGCCGAGGCGGCGGGGACGGACACCGACGCCGGCACGGAGTCGTCCGGTGCTGCGACGACCGGGAAGGGCAAGGGCTCCACGCCCGCGCCGACCAGCCCGTCCACGACGCCCCCGGCCGCGCCGTCGGTCACCGGCGGTTCGCTCGGCTCGCTCTCGGAGGGCTACGCGGCCAACGAGGCGGAGGACCTCGGCGCGGTTTGCTGACGGGGTCCACCCGGCCCCTAGGGTGTACGCCGTGACTTACGGACCCGTGCCCCGCATCGTCGCGGTCGTGGTCACCTTCAACCGGCTCGGCCTGCTCGAGAAGCTGGTCGCGCGGCTCGGTGAGATCGAGGGCCTCGCGGAGGTCCTGGTCGTCGACAACGCGTCGTCCGACGGGACGGGGGAGTGGCTCGCCGGCCGCTCCCACACCGGCGAGATCGGGCTGCTGGGCCGTAGCCTGCCCACCAACCGCGGCGGCGCAGGGGGCTTCCACGACGGGCTGGCCTGGGCGATCGACCGCGGCGCCGACCTGGTCTGGCTGATGGACGACGACGGCCTGCCCGACGTCGACTGCCTCGACCACCTGCTGGCGGAGACCGAGAACCTCGACTTCTGGGGTCCGCTCGTCGTCGACGAGGCCGACCCCGACCGGCTGGTCTTCCCGATCCGGCTCCCCGGCGGCACCCGCGTCCTGCACTCCGTCGACGACGTACGACGCGCGGCGAGGGACGACCGCATCGACGGGATCGTCATCCCCTTCAACGGCGTGCTGGTGACCAAGGAGCTGGTCGACCGGATCGGCCTGCCGCGCGAGGAGTTCTTCATCTGGGGCGACGACCACGAGTACCGCCTGCGCGCGGAGGAGGCCGGCGCCCGCGTCGCCACCGTGGTCACCGCGACCGTGCGCCACCCGAGCGTCGGCAACCTCGGGACGCCGATGATGTTCGGCCGCACCACCTACAACGACTCGCCCAGCGACCTCAAGCACTACTGCATGGCGCGCAACAACCTGGTCAACCTCCGCGACTACAAGAGCCCGCTCCACGCGATGGCCTTCGTGGTGAAGACCGCGTGGTTCTACACCTTCACCCGCCCCAGCCTGTCCCGGCTGCGGCTGAGCCTCAGCGCCATGCGCGCCGGCATCGCCGGCGACTTCGACGGCCACCGGAGGTTCCTCTCGTGACGGCCGAGACGGTCGCGGTCGTCGTGGTGACCCACAACCGGGCCGAGCTGCTCGCCCGGCTGCTCGACGGGCTGGCCGCCCAGACGCGCCGCCCCGACGCCGTCGTCGTGGTCGACAACGCCAGCACGGACGGCACCGCGGAGCTGCTCGCCTCACGCGGCGACCTCCCGCTGCACGTGATCACCCAGGACAACCTGGGCGGCGCCGGGGGCTTCCACGCCGGCGTGCGGGCGGCGTACGACGCCGGGTGGGACCGGGTCTGGCTCGTGGACGACGACGTGCTGCCGGCGCCCGGCTGCCTGGAGGCGCTGATGTCCGTCGACGAGGACTGCCTCATCGCCGTGCGCGAGGACCTCGCGGGCGCGCTGGTGGAGAAGGCCGCGGTCGAGTTCGACCTCCGCAACCCGCTGGCGATCCACCCCAAGCGCGCCACCGTCGACGCGGTCTACCCCGACCGGGCGTCGATGCCGCCGCTGGTCGAGGTGCAGAACGTCGCCTTCGAGGGCTTCATGGCCCGCCGCTCGGTGGTCGAGGAGATCGGCTTCCCCGACCCCGCGTTCTTCATCTTCTACGACGACGCCGAGTACGCCGTGCGCGCCCGCCGCGCCGGCCACCGCATCATGGGCGTCCGCGACGCCGTCCTGGTCCGCCAGCTCGACTTCAACCAGCAGCACGACCTCTCGGGCTGGAAGGGCTTCTACATGTACCGCAACCTCTTCGTGGTGCACCTGCGCCACGGGGAGAACCTGCTGGTGCGCCTCAAGCCCTGGCTGATCACCCTCGCCGTGGTGGTCCTCAGCCCGCTGCGCGGTGGTCGGGCCGAGGCACGCAACGTGATCCGCGCCATGGCCTCCGCGCGGGGCATGCGCCGCCTGACCGCAACAGCTCGACCCCCTCGTTAGACTCAGTCAGCGCCTCTCACCACCCCTCACCGTCAGGCGCGTCCCCACTACAGGAGTTGCTCCCTTGTCCCAGGGCTCACCCGCCGACACCGACCAGCTGCCCGACCTCGTCATCGTCGGAGCCGGCCTGTTCGGACTCACCATCGCCGAGCGCTGCGCCGAGGAGCTGGGCCTGCGTGTGCTCATCCTCGAGCGCCGCCACCACCTCGGCGGCAACGCATACTCCGAGCGCGACCCCGAGACCAACGTCGAGGTGCACAAGTACGGCGCGCACCTGTTCCACACCTCCAACGAGCGGGTCTGGGAGTACGTCAACCGCTTCACGGCGTTCACCGACTACCGCCACCGGGTCTTCGGCAAGTACCAGGGGCAGGTCTACTCACTGCCGATGAACCTGGCGCTGATCAACCAGTTCTTCGGGAAGTCCCACACGCCCGACGAGGCGCGCGCCCTCATCGCCGAGCAGTCCAGCGAGATCGCCACCGAGGACGCCACCAACCTCGAGGAGAAGGCGATCAGCCTGATCGGCCGCCCGCTCTACGAGGCGTTCATCAAGGGCTACACCGCCAAGCAGTGGCAGACCGACCCGACCGAGCTCAGCGCGGACATCATCACCCGCCTCCCGGTGCGCTACACCTTCCAGAACGGCTGGTTCAGCGACACCTACGAGGGCCTGCCGGTCGAGGGCTACACCGCGTGGCTGACGAAGATGGCCGACCACCCCAATATCGAGGTGCGCCTCGAGACCGACTTCTTCGAGGTCGCCGACGACTACAAGGGCAAGGTGCCGATCGTCTACACGGGCCCCGTCGACGAGTACTTCGGCAACTCCGAGGGCCGCCTGTCGTGGCGCACCGTCGACCTGGAGGAGAGCGTCGTGGACACCGACGACTTCCAGGGCACCGGCGTCGTGAACTACAACGACCAAGAGGTCCCCTACACCCGGATCATCGAGTTCAAGCACTTCCACCCCGAGCGGGAGAAGACCCACCTGCCCGGCAAGAGCGTGATCGTGCACGAGTACAGCCGCTTCGCGGAGGAGGGCGACGAGCCCTACTACCCGGTGAACACGGCCGAGGACCGCGCCAAGCTCCTCAAGTACCGCGAGCTCGCCAAGGCCGAGCCGATGGTGCTCTTCGGCGGCCGCCTGGGCACCTACAAGTACCTCGACATGCACATGGCGATCGGCTCGGCGCTGTCCATGTACGACAACAAGCTCAAGCCGCACTTCACCGAGGGCGCCGAGCTGACCAGCGGAGGCATCGACGCATGAGCACCGTGACCCGACTCCTCCAGCGCCAGATCCTCCCGATCGACCGCGACACCGACGTCTTCCCGCTCTACGTCGACCTCGAGGAGGCCAAGCTCGACACCGACCGCGACACGGTGGGCGGCGACAAGGCGGCCAAGGACCTCAACAACGCCGCGATCCGCCAGTCGACCTCGACCGGCCGCAAGCTGCACCCCGACCAGATCCGCTCGCGCACCGCGCTGCGGCTCGAGCCCTCGCAGCTGCTGTCGTTCGGCACCTACTTCAACGCCTTCCCGGCGTCGTACTGGCGTCGGCACACGATCGTCGACCAGGTCCGGCTGACCGTCGACGTGAGCGGCGCCGGCTCCATGGTCACCGTCTACAAGTCGATGGCGCGAGGGCACTCCCAGCGCGTCGACGCAGCGACCGTCGAGGGCGAGTCCGGCTCGTTCACCTTCGACCTCACCCTCAAGCCGTTCGTCGACGGCGGCTGGTACTGGTACGACGTCGTCGCCGGCGACAACGGCGCGACGGTCGAGAGCGCCCGGTGGACCGCGGAGGTTCCCGCCGACCGTGCCGAGCACGGCACCGTCGACGTCTGCATCACCACGATGCTCCCCGACATGAGTGCCCAGCTGCTCGGCCAGCTCGGCTCGTCGGAGGAGCTCGAGCCCTACCTCGACACCGTGCTGGTGATGGACCAGGGCAAGGACAAGGTCACCGACAGCGAGCACTTCCCGGCCGCGAAGGCGGGCCTCGGCGACAAGCTGCGCGTCATCGTGCAGGGCAACCTCGGCGGCTCGGGCGGCTACGCCCGCGGGCAGCTCGAGAGCGTCCGCAAGGGCACCGCCACCTACGCGATGATGATGGACGACGACGTCGTCTGCGAGCCCGAGGGCATCATCCGCGCGGTCACCTTCGGCGACCTGGCCAAGCGCCCGACGATCGTCGGCGGCCACATGTTCAACCTCTACAGCCGCTCCGAGCTGCACTCCTTCGGCGAGATCGTCCAGCCGTGGCGCTTCTGGTGGCAGACCCGGCTCGACGGCTACTCCCAGTGGGACTTCGGCGCCCGCAACCTGCGCTCCTCGCGCTGGCTGCACAAGCGCGCCGACGTGGACTTCAACGGCTGGTTCATGTGCCTGATCCCGCGGGTCGTCCTCGAGGAGGTCGGGCTGTCGCTGCCGGTCTTCATCAAGTGGGACGACTCCGAGTTCGGCCTGCGGGCCAAGCAGGCCGGCTACCCGACGGTGTCCTTCCCGGGCGCCGCGGTGTGGCACGTGCCGTGGACCGACAAGAACGACGGCCTCGACTGGCAGTCGTACTTCCACCACCGCAACCGCATCATCGCGGCGCTGCTGCACTCGCCGTACGAGCGCGGCGGCCGGATGGTGCGCGAGAGCCTCAACCACCAGATCAAGCACCTCGCGTCGCTGCAGTACTCCACCGCGGAGCTGCGCCACCTCGCGATGGAGGACGTCCTGCGCGGCCCGCACGCCCTCCACGGCGAGCTCGCCACGAAGCTGCCGGAGATCAACGCCTTCCGCAAGCAGTGGCCGGACGCCCAGCTGCACCTCGACCGGGACGAGCTGCCCCCGGTGCACCGCAAGAAGCCCCCGAAGAAGGGCAAGTCCGACATCGAGATCCCCGGCCGCAAGGCCACCCTGGTCGCCGCGGCGCTCGCGCCGCTGCGCCAGCTGCGCCCGGTGCGGGAGATGGCGGACCAGTACCCCGAGACCGAGCTCACCGCGATGGACGCCAAGTGGTGGAACCTCGTGAAGTACGACTCGGCCGTCGTCTCGATGAACGACGGCACGTCCGTGGCCCTCTACAAGCGCGACCCGGCCCACTACCGCGACCTGCTCAAGCGCACGATCGACATCCACCGCCGCTTCCACCGTGAGTGGCCGCAGCTCGCGCAGCAGTACCGCGCCGCGCTCGGCGAGATCACCTCGCCGGAGGCGTGGGAGAAGACCTTCGCGCCCTGGATGAGCGACGAGTCCCCGGACGGCGATGCGTGAGCACGTCCAGCCCTGAGACGGCGCCGGAGCCCGGCTCGGTCGAGCTGAGGCACGACCTGGCGCACGTCCCGCTCGCCCCGCCGTCGCGCACCTCGGGTGTCTTCGAGGTCTTCCGGCGCCGCTACCTCCTGCGCCTGATGGTGCGGCGCGAGATCCGGGCCCGCTACGCCGGCACCGCCTTCGGGCTCGCCTGGTCCTACATCAACCCGTTCACCCGGTTCCTGACGTTCTACTTCGTCTTCGGGCTGCTGCTCGGGCGCGGCCTGGGCCTGGAGAACTTCGCGATCCACCTGTTCGCCGGCATGGTGCTGGTCAACTACTTCACCGAGTCGGTCACCGCCGGCACGCGGTCGCTGCTGTCCAACAAGGGCGTCATCGGCAAGATGGCGATGCCGCGCGAGATGTTCCCCGTGGCGTCGATGCTGGTCTCGCTCTGGCACGCGATCCCGCAGCTGATCATCCTGGTCGTCGCGTGCGTGGTCTCCGGCTGGTGGGGCGACGGCCCGATGTGGGTGCCCGACGCGGTCGGGATGGGGGCCGCGCTGCTGGGCTTCCTCATCATCATGGTCTGGGGCACGGCGTTCGGCCTGATGTTCTCCTGCGTCAACGTGATCTTCCGCGACTTCCAGCGGATCGTGCAGACCTTCATCAACGTCCTGCCGTTCACCGTCCCGATGATGTACCCCTACCACCTGATCGCCGACGGCGAACGGATCCCGCTCAAGTACCACGACCTCTACGTCGCGAACCCCGTCGCCGAGGCGGTCATGCTCATCCAGCGCGGCTTCTGGTACCCCACCTGCGAGCCGGCGTGCGCCGTCGACCCCGGCACCGGGGCACCCCTCCCGGAGTTCGTGGCCGACCTGTTCCCGCGCGGGTTCGTCATGCTCGCCATCGGCCTCGCCGTGCTCGCCCTCGGCCAGTTCGTCTTCTCCCGCCTCGAGAAGACCGTCCCGGAGCGCCTCTGATGACCGGTCCCGCCACGACGTCGACCACCACCTCGATCGTCGTCGACAACGTCTCCAAGACCTTCCGCTACCAGGCGCACCCGACGCTCAAGAAGGTCATCCAGGGCAAGCTGCGCGGGCAGCAGACGAGCGAGACCTTCAAGGCGCTCGACGGCGTCTCCTTCGAGGTCCAGCAGGGGGAGTCCATCGGCCTGATGGGCCTCAACGGCTCGGGCAAGTCGACCCTCCTCAAGCTCGTCAGCGGCGTCATGCGACCCGACGCGGGCCAGGTGCTGACCCGGGGACGCATCTCCGGCCTGATCGCCACCGGCGCCGGCTTCCACAACGAGCTCACCGGGCGCGACAACATCTACATGAACGCCGCCATGCTCGGCATGACGAAGGAGGAGACCGACGCGAAGTTCGACGACATCGCCGCCTTCGCCGACGTCGGCCGCTTCCTCGACACCCCCGTCGGCAACTACTCCTCCGGCATGTTCGCCCGCCTCGGCTTCTCCGTCGCGGTCCACGTCGACTGCGACATCTTCATCGCCGACGAGGTCCTCGCGGTGGGGGACCGGCCCTTCAAGCGCAAGTGCCTCAAGCGCATGAAGGAGATCCGCGAGTCCGGGATCACCATGTTCTACGTCAGCCACTCCGCCGGCTCGGTCAAGCGCATGTGCGACCGCGCCATCGTGCTGGAGAAGGGCCGCCTCGGCTTCGACGGCGACGTCGAGGAGGCCATCAAGTTCCTCCACTACGACGGCGACGACGAGGAGCCGGACTCCGAAGAGAGCTCGGAGGACGAGCGCGACGACGCGCTCGCCAACGACATCTGAGACGAGCAGCGTCGAAACCCCTCGGAGCTCCTCGCCCGAAGGTGGCGGCAGACGACATGTGTTCGGGCCTTCGGGGTGTCGTGTGCCGCCATGGTGGTCGTGGGTCAGCTGAAGGTGGCGGCAGACGGCATGTGGTCGGGTTTTCGGGGTGTCGTGTGCCGCCATGGTGGTCGTGGGTCAGCTGAAGGTGGCGGCAG
>JAYSEC010000115.1:0-1350 GCA_041914085.1 Nocardioides sp. | reverse complement strand
TTCGGGGTGTCGTGTGCCGCCATGGTGGTCGTGGGTCAGCTGAAGGTGGCGGCAGACGGCATGTGTTCGCGCCTTCGGGATGTCGTGTGCCGCCACGGTCGGCGTACGTCGGCGGGGGAGGGGGTCGTCGGCGGGAGTGGCCGCTAGGAGCCGCGACCGCGCCAGACGGCGCGTCGACAGCCCGAAATCCTGCAAGATCAGCGAGAATGACACTGATGTAACGGCGTGTCGAGTGGAAATTACACCGTTGTAGTTACTCAGAAACTCTTCCGTGACTGGTGTGACTGGTGTGAACTTCTGCCTTGTGTGACCTTCCCCCACACAGGAACAGGGTTTTTCCATGCGTCCTCTCCAGGCTCGTCTCGTCACCCTCTGCCAGCAGGTGCTGGCGCTGGGTGTCGTGCTCGTCGTCCTCACGCCCGCCTCGGGCGTGGTCTCCCTCGACATCGTCGGGGACCACCCCGCCCGCCCCGCGGGTCCGACCGGGGCGCAGGCGCCCGCGGCGCTGATGTCGGCCACGGTGCCGACCCGCGCGGTGACGCCGACGGTGACCGAGGTGCCGCTGACGGACGAGGCGGGCGGGACGTTCGGCCTCCAGGGCCGCACCGTCGCCGGCGCCACCGACGCCCGCGTGGTGAGCAAGCCGCAGGACGTCGCCGGCTTCGCCGCCATCGGCGTGACGTGGAAGCACGGCGAGGAGCTCGAGGAGGACCAGATCACGGTGCAGGTGCGCACCCGCACCGGCGACACGTGGAGCGACTGGCAGGACCTGGAGTACCACGACGAGCACGGCCCGGACCCCGCCAGCGCGGAGGCCGCGAACGCCCGCCCGGGCACCGAGCCGACCTTCGTCGGCGAGGTCGACGACGTGCAGGTCCGCACCACGACCGACGGCGTGGCCCTGCCGGACGACCTGTCGCTGGCCCTGGTGGACCCGGGCTCGGCGAAGGCGAGCGAGGCCGAGGCACCGGCAGAGCAGCCCGACGCGGGCACGGCGACGTACGAGCAGGACTACGAGGACATGGGGTCCCTGGAGTCCGGTGCAGGGTCCAGTGCAGGGTCGGGTGGGGCCGAGGACGGCCTCACGCTGCAGGCCAGCGTGCAGGCGAAGCGCGCCGTCGCCCAGCCCACGATCTACTCGCGCGCCCAGTGGGGTGCCGACGAGAGCATCCGCAACAAGGGCTCGCTGCGCTACGGCACGATCAACGGCGGGTTCGTCCACCACACGGTCAACGCCAACGACTACACCGAGGCCCAGGTGCCGGCGATCATCCGCAGCATCTACGCCTACCACGTGAAGTCCCGCGGCTGGAGCGACATCGGCTACAACTTCCTCGTCGACCGGTTCGG
>JAYSEC010000114.1:0-10423 GCA_041914085.1 Nocardioides sp. | reverse complement strand
CGCATGCCTGGAACCAACCTCACCCGGGACGAGGCCGCCACCCGCGCCGCCCTCCTGGACGTCACGTCGTACTCCATCGACCTGGACCTCACGACGGGCGACACCACCTTTGCCTCCGTCACCACCCTCGAGTTCACCTGCCGCCAGCCCGGGTCGAGCACCTTCGCCGACCTGGTCGCGCCGACCGTCCGCGAGATCACGCTCAACGGGCGCGCCCTCGACCCCGCGACGGCGTACGCCGACAGCCGCATCGCGCTCGACGACCTCGAGGCGACCAACACGCTCGTCGTGACCGCCGACTGCGCCTACTCCAACACCGGTGAGGGCCTGCACCGCTTCGTCGACCCCGTCGACGACCGGGTCTACCTCTACAGCCAGTTCGAGGTGCCCGACGCCCGCCGCGTCTTCACGACCTTCGAGCAGCCCGACCTGAAGTCCGTCTTCACCTTCACCGTCACCGCGCCCTCGCACTGGGTCGTCGTCTCCAACGCGCCGACGCCCGAGCCGGAGGCCGCCGGGCAGGACGGCGTGTCGGTGTGGCGCTTCCCCACGACCAAGCGCATGTCGACCTACATCACCGCGATCGTCGCCGGTGAGTACCACGGCGAGTTCGACACCTACGAGGGCAAGTTCGGCACCATCCCGCTCGGCCACTACTGCCGCCAGTCGCTCAAGGAGCACATGGACACCGCAGAGCTGGTCAAGCTCACCAAGCAGAGCTTCGAGTTCTTCGAGGAGCAGTTCGACTACCCCTACCCGTTCGGGAAGTACGACCAGCTCTACGTCCCCGAGTACAACGCCGGCGCGATGGAGAACGCCGGCTGCGTGACGCTGCGCGATGAATACCTCCCCCGCAGCCGCCAGCCGCGCTCGTTCTTCGAGTTCCGCGCCTCCGTCATCACCCACGAGATGGCCCACATGTGGTTCGGCGACCTCGTCACCATGAAGTGGTGGGACGACCTGTGGCTCAACGAGTCGTTCGCCGAGTGGGCCTGCTACTGGTGCGAGGCCAACGCCACGGAGTTCACCGACGCGTGGACCGGGTTCGCCAACGCCCGCAAGCAGACCGGCTACCGCGCCGACCAGCTGCCCTCGACGCACCCGATCGCGGCCGACAACGTCGACCTCCACGCGGTCGAGGTCAACTTCGACATGATCACCTACGCCAAGGGCGCCTCGGTGCTCAAGCAGCTCGTCGCGTGGGTGGGCATCGAGCCCTTCCTGGAGGGGCTGCGCGCGTACTTCAAGGAGTGGGAGTACGGCAACCCGGAGTTCAAGGACCTGCTCGCCACCCTCGAGAAGTCGTCCGGCCGCGAGCTCGACGGCTGGGCTCAGGAATGGCTGCAGACCGCGGGCGTGAACACCCTCGCGCCGGCGTTCGAGACCGACGGCGACGGCCGCTACTCCTCCTTCGCGGTCGCCCAGTCGGCGCACCCCGACTGGCCGACGCTGCGCCGCCACCGCCTCGGCATCGGCCTGTACGACGAGGTCGACGGCCGGCTCGTCCGGCGCGACTACCTCGAGATCGACGTCGACGGCGAGCGCACCGACGTACCCGAGCTGGTCGGGGTCGAGCAGCCGGCGCTGCTGCTGCTCAACGACGAGGACCACGCCTACGCCAAGATCCGCCTCGACGAGCGCTCGCTCGCCACCGCGATCTCCGCACTGTCGACCTTCGAGGACTCGCTCCCCCGCGCCATCGTGTGGGGGGCCGCGTGGGACATGACCCGCGACGGCGAGATGCGCACCCGCGACTGGCTCGACCTCGTGCTGGCCAACATCGGCCAGGAGACCGACGCCTGGGCGGTCACCCGGATCCCCGCGTCCACGGCGCTCGCGGTGAGCTTCTACTCCGACCCCGCGCACCGCGACGAGCTCAAGGCGACGTGGGAGTCGGGGCTGCGTGAGCTGCTGCTGGCCGCCGAGCCGGGCAGCGACCACCAGCTCACCTTCGCCCGCTCCTACGCCGGTGCCGCGCGCAGCGACGCCGCGCTCGACGACCTGATCGGCCTGCTCGACGGCTCGTTCGCCGTCGACGGCCTCGCGATCGACCAGGACATGCGCTGGGTGCTCATCACCGCGCTCGCGCGGGCCGGGCGCTTCGGCGACGCCGAGATCGACGCCGAGCTCGAGGTCGACAAGACCATCTCCGGCAAGGAGCAGGCGGCCGCCGCCCGGGCGTCGCAGCCGACGCCGGAGGCCAAGGAGGCCGCCTGGAACGCGATCCTCGACCCGTCGACGCCCAACGAGACCTCGCGCGAGATCGCCTTCTCGATCTTCCGGTTCGGGCAGGAGGACGTCCTCGAGCCCTACCTCGAGAAGTTCCTCACCGCCTCCGAGACCCTCGTCGACGTGCTCGGCTTCCACAAGGCCTCGACGGTCCTCGAGTACGGCTTCCCCAAGCCCCTGGGCTCGGAGGCCACGCTCGCCCGTCTCGACGAGTGGCTCGCCACGTCCGACGCGCCGAAGCAGGCCAAGCGCTACATCGGCGAGGCCCGGGCCGAGATCGCCCGCGCGCTGGCCAACCAGGCCTACGACGCCAGCTGACCGGGCACTTCCTTCCGGTAGCGCACCTCGACCGGGCACCTCGTTCCCCTGCACGGGAAACGAAGTGCCCGGTCGTCATTCCGGACGGGAACGACGTGCCCGGTCGCGCCTGTGCGGAGCGAGCGCCGTCTACCCCGCGTGGAGGGTGTTCTGCGGGCGGGCGTGGTCGGCGAGCATGGCGATGCCGCGCAGCAGGCCGCCGAGGAGGTTGCCCGCGCCGAACTCGGAGGCCATGGCCACGACGGCCAGCTCGACCTCGGCGTCGGTGAGGTGACGGCGTACGTCGCCGCCGGTGACCACTTCGGTGACCCGTCGGCGCGGGTCGACGAGGACCAGCACGCTGCGCGCCGGCGCGACGAGCCGGTTGTGCAGGCGGGTGGCCCAGGCACGGGTGTCGTCATCCTCGGCAGGGCCGACGTAGACGGAGAACTCGAAGCGGCAGGCCTGCTCGGCCAGCCGGATCGCACGATCGAGGGCGAGCCGGTCGGACTCGCTCAGCAGCTCACCAGCTGCCACTGGCGCCACCCGCTCGGGAGTCCTCGCCGTCGGCGGCCGGGAGCTCGGCGACGCCCTGGCGGGGGCCGCCGATCCACGTGCCCTCGCCGGCGGAGTGGTCGGGCAGCAGCCGCTCGCCGCGGATCATCGCGGGGAGGTAGACCGCCACGGCGATCAGCACGAAGAGCAGCAGCGGGGCGCCCACGAGCAGCATCAGGGCGTGCAGCTCGTCGACGTCGGTGACCGGCGCCCACCCCTCGGGCATGTCGGCGTGCGCCGGGGCGGCGGTCAGCGCCAGCACCGGGGCGCTCGCCAGGACGAGCGCGCGGGCGCGGCGCCGGGACGAGTGCGGGGACGACGGGGGCGAGATGACGGGCTTGGTCACGACGACAAGGCTATCGCCATACTGGCGGGCATGCCTCACCCCCTCATCACCCCGATCATGAACGTGACCGAGGTCTCCGGGAGCGAGACCAACCCCCTCACCACCTGCTCCAGCGACGAGAACCTCTGCACGTGGGTCCTCGACCAGACCGGCAACGAGAAGCTGGCCACCGCGGTCGACTGGATCGTCGGCAAGCCGTCCGCCCTGGTGGGACTGATCCTCATCGGACTGCTGGTCCGATGGCTCCTCCACCGGGTCATCGACCGCGTCGTCAAGCGCGCCGAGGTCGGCGTGCTCCCCAACCGCCTGAGCCGTGCGATCACCGGCGGAAAGGTGGGCGCAGCCCTCAACCTGCGCGAGGACCCCGGGTTCACCCGCCGGGTGCAGCGCGCGGCCACGATGGGCTCGCTGCTGAAGAGCATCATCACCGGCGTCGTGTTCGCCGTGGTCGCGTTGATGTTCATCTCCGAGCTCGGCTACGACATCGCACCGCTCATCGCCAGCGCCGGCATCATCGGCGTCGCCCTCGGCTTCGGCTCCCAGGCGCTCGTCAAGGACTTCCTCTCCGGCATCTTCATGATCTTCGAGGACCAGTACGGCGTCGGCGACGTGGTCGACCTCGGCGAGGCCTCCGGCACGGTCGAGGCCGTCAGCCTCCGGGTCACCCGGCTCCGCGACGTCAACGGGACGGTGTGGTACGTCCGCAACGGCGAGATCCTGCGCGTGGGCAACATGAGCCAGAACTGGGCGCGCACCGTGCTCGACGTGACCGTCGGCTACGACGAGGACCTGGTGAGGGTGCGCCGCGTCCTGGAGGAGGTCGCGCACGACCTGTGGGAGGACGAGGAGTTCCAGGGGCTCATCATCGAGGAGCCCGAGGTCTGGGGCGTCGAGTCCCTCGGCGTCGACGGCATCGTCGTACGGGTCACGCTGAAGACCGCCCCGCTCGAGCAGTGGGCGGTCGCGCGGACGATGCGCGAGCGGGTCAAGGCACGCTTCGAGCACGAGGGCATCAACCTCGCGGTCGCCCAGCGCATCGCCTGGCAGGAGAGCTCGCCGTCGGCCGCGTCCACGGAGGCCGCCGGGGACACCCCGACCTGACCGGGCTGGCACGGGACGGGAGAATGATCGCGTGACCACGACCTTCTACGACGAGATCGGTGGGGCGGAGACGATCCGCACCATCGTGCACCGCTTCTACGAGGGCGTGGCCACCGATGACGTCCTCCGCCCGATGTACCCCGAGGAGGACCTCGGGCCGGCCGAGGAGCGGTTCGCGCTGTTCCTCATCCAGTACTGGGGCGGGCCGACGACGTACTCCGACACCCGGGGCCACCCGCGCCTGCGGATGCGGCACGCACCCTTCGCCGTGACGCCGGCCGCCGCCCAGCGGTGGCTGGTGCACTTCCGCGCGGGGCTCGACGCCGCCGAGCTGACCCCCGAGCAGGACGCCCGGTTCTGGGACTACGTCACCCACGCGGCACAGTTCATGGTCAACACCATGGAGGACCCGGCCTGACGCCGGGGATCACCCGCTGACCGACGTGCGGAGCTCGTCGGGCACGGGGGCCGGGCGCCCGGTCTCGTTGTCGATGCACACCCCGACCACCCGGGCGCGGGCGAGGACCTCGTCGCCGTCGCGCACCACCGACTCGAACACCACCGAGCTGGTGCCGATCCGCGACACCCACGTACGGCAGTCGTACGGCTCGGCGCGGAACAGGATCGGGCGCCGGTAGTCGACGTCGGTCTGGGCCACGACGAGGTGGTAGCCGTCGCCGAGCTCGCGGCCCTGCGCGACCATCAGCTGGATGCGCGCCTCCTGGAAGTACTCGAAGTACTTCACGTTGTTGACGTGGCCGTAGACGTCGACGTCGGAGAAGCGCACGTGGACCGGGTAGTGCCCGCCGGGCACCTCGACCACCTCGGGCGGCCGCGTCGGCCGGACCGGCTCGTCCGGCTCCAGCAACCGGCCTAGCGACTGCTGCTCCGCCTCGTTGAGCCGGCGCGGACGCTCGGTGGCGAAGACGTACGGCGTCAGGACCGTGCGGGCGCGGAGGAAGACGGTGCGCTCGCCGGCCTCGTCCTCGGCGAAGACCTCGTAGGCCATCGTGAAGCTGGCGGCACGGATCTCGGTGACCCAGCACTCGATGGAGACGGGCTCGAAGGAGAACGTCAACGAGGAGACGTAGGTGACCTCGTGCCGGACGACCACGACGCCCTCGGCCAGGTCCTCGCTGCGGCTGTCCGGGGCGTGGGTGCGGAACATGTCCACCCGCGCCTCCTGGAGGTAGTCGACGTAGGTGACGTTGTTGACGTGGCCCAGCAGGTCCAGGTCGGCCCATCGGAGCGGGCACTTGTACAGATGGCGCACGTCCCGATCGTCGCAGACGATCGGGACGTGGCCCGGCGGTGCTCAGCCACCGGCTCGGGCGGCGGTGCTGGCTGACCGGCCCGCCTCAGCGCGAGGAAGTGCCCGGTCGGCGCGCCTCAGCGCGAGGAAGTGCCCGGTCGGTGCCGGTCAGGCGGCGAAGTGGAGGCGGCCGTAGTAGGTCGGGATCGACTCGTGGCGCGCCTGCCGGTCGCGGCGGGTCACGCGGAGGGTGGAGGGAAGCACGGCCGCGGCCATCGCGATCGCGGCGAGGGCGGCGATGCCGACGACGACGAGGAGGGTGACGACAGCAGTGGGGTCGATGAGCTGCATGGCGGTTCCTTTCTACAGGTGAAGAAGTTCTACGCATGTAGAAGCGTACTCTTCTACATGCGTAGAGCAACCCCGGCGGGTAGTGTCCTGCGTCACCGATCGGACCGGACGGAGGACCCGTGAGCAGAGCCGACGAGGAGCTGACGCCCCGTCGCCGCGAGATCCTGGCCGCGGCCACGACCGTCCTCGCCCAGCAGGGCAACCGCGGGCTCACCCACCGCGCGGTGGACCGCGAGGCCGGCCTGCCCGAGGGCAGCAGCTCGGCCTACTACCGCTCCCGGAGTGCGCTCCTCGGCGCCTTGGGCGACTTCGTGGCCGATCGCCTCGCCGCCGACGTGGAGGCGCTCGGCGGGCGGCTCGCGACCTGTCCCGGCGACCACGAGCGGGCGGTGGCGGAGGTGTCGCGGCTGTTCTCCCGCTGGCTCGACCAGCCCGACCTGCTGGCCGCCCGGTTGGAGCTCACCGTCGCCGCGACGCGCGACCGCGAGCTGGCGCAACGGTTCGCCCTCTGGCGCGACGACCTCGTCGCCATGGTCGACGCGGTGCTCGCGGGCGCCGGCAAGGACGGTGGCGCGTCGGCCCACACGCTGGTCGCCGCCCTCGACGGCGTGCTGCTGGCGTCCCTGCTGCTGCCCCCGCGCAGGCGGCGTACGTTCGTCGGCGAGAGCGTCGAGCAGCTGCTGAGCGGGCTGGGGCAGACCGCGACCTGAGGGGGCACTAGTCTGCGAGGAGACAGTGACCGACGAGTAACCGGAGTTCTCCCATGCCCGAGGCAGTGATCGTTTCCGCAGCGCGCACCCCCATCGGCCGCGCCAACAAGGGCTCGCTCAAGGACTTCCGTCCCGACGACCTGACGGCCCTCGCCGTCCAGGCCGCGCTCGACAAGATTCCCGAGCTCGACCCCACCACGATCGAGGACCTCCTCCTCGGCTGCGGCCTGCCCGGTGGCGAGTCGGGCAACAACATGGCCCGCGTGGTCACGACGCTGCTCGGCCTCGAGGTCCCCGGCGCCACGGTCACCCGCTACTGCTCCTCCTCGGTGCAGACCACCCGGATGGCCTTCCACGCCATCAAGGCCGGCGAGGGCGACATCTTCGTCTCCGCGGGCGTCGAGACCGTCTCGCGCTTCGCCAAGGGCACCTCCGACCACATCCCCGGCACCCGCAACCCCCTCTTCGAGGACGCCGAGGCGCGCACCGCCGAGTACGCCAAGGGCGGCAAGGACTGGACCGACCCGCGGGAGGACGGCCAGCTCCCCGACATCTACATCGCCATGGGCCAGACGGCCGAGAACGTCGCGCGGCTGCGCGGCCTGGACCGCAAGGAGCTCGACGAGTTCGCGGTCCGCTCGCAGAACCTCGCCGAGAAGGCGATCGCCGACGGCTTCTGGGAGCGCGAGATCACCCCTGTCACGCTGGCCGACGGCACCGTCGTGACCCAGGACGACGGCCCCCGCGCCGGAGTGACGTACGACGCCATCTCGGCGCTCGACCCGGTCTTCCGCCCCGACGGCGTGGTCACCGCGGGCAACTGCTGCCCGCTCAACGACGGTGCCGCCGCCGTCGTGGTCATGTCCGACACCAAGGCCGCCGAGCTCGGCCTCACGCCGCTCGCCCGGATCGTGTCGACCGGCGTCTCCGGCCTCTCCCCCGAGATCATGGGCCTCGGCCCGGTCGAGGCGACGAAGAACGCCCTCAAGCACGCCGGCATGAGCATCGGCGACATCGACCTCGTCGAGATCAACGAGGCGTTCGCGGCGCAGGTCGTGCCGTCCTACCAGGACCTCGGCATCGACCTCGACCGGCTCAACGTCAACGGCGGCGCGATCGCGGTCGGCCACCCGTTCGGCATGACGGGCGCCCGCCTGCAGAACACGATGCTCAACAGCCTCGACTGGCACGACAAGTCGACCGGCCTCATCACCATGTGCGTCGGCGGCGGCCAGGGCATGGCGTTGATCCTCGAGCGCCTCTCCTGACACTAGGCTGCCCCCCATGACCACCCCGGGGGAACCGCGCTGGCTGAACGACGACCAGCAGCACTCGTGGCGTGCCCTGATGATGGGCATGACCCTGCTCGAGGAGCGGCTCGACGACGACCTGCGCCGTGAGTTCAGCATGTCGCTGACCGAGTACGAGGTGCTGGTGCGGCTCTCCGAGCGGCCGGGCCGCGCCATGCGGATGGCCCAGCTCGCCGACGCGATGGCGCACTCGCGCAGCCGGGTCACGCACACCGTCGCCCGGATGGAGGCGGTCGGCTACGTCACCCGCGGCACGACCCCCGAGGACGGCCGCGGCGTCGTGGCCACGATGACCGAGAAGGGCTACGACCTGCTCGTGCGGGCCGCCCCGTGCCACGTCGAGAGCGTGCGACGCAACCTCGTCGACCTCGTCGCCGACGAGGACTTCGCCGCCGTCGGCCGGGTCTTCGACCGGGTGGCCGACCACCTCGTCACCCGTCACCCGGAGTCCGAGATCCGCTAGTCGCCGCCTGCCGCTGGTCCACCACGGTATGCAGGCCAATGGGCGCCTGCCACGGTCAGCTGACCGTGGCAGGCGCCCATTCGGCGACGTACCGTGATGAACCGTCGGGGACGGGGGTCCGGTCAGTCGCGGGTGAGGCGGCGGTGCGTGACCCGGTGCGGGCGCGCCGCCTCGATGCCGAGGCGCTCGACCTTGTTCTCCTCGTAGGAGGCGAAGTTGCCCTCGAACCAGAACCACTTCGCCGGGTCCTCGTCGTCGCCCTCCCACGCGAGGATGTGGGTGGCCACGCGGTCGAGGAACCAGCGGTCGTGGGAGGTCACCACGGCACAGCCGGGGAAGTCGAGCAGGGCGTCCTCGAGCGAGGACAGGGTCTCCACGTCGAGGTCGTTGGTGGGCTCGTCGAGGAGCAGCAGGTTGCCGCCCATCTTCAGCGTGAGCGCGAGGTTGAGGCGGTTGCGCTCGCCACCGGACAGCACGCCGGCCTTCTTCTGCTGGTCGGGGCCCTTGAAGCCGAAGGAGGCGACGTAGGCGCGGCTGTTCATCTCGAAGTTGGCGACCTTGATGAAGTCGAGGCCGTCGGAGACGACCTCCCAGACGTTCTTGTTCGGGTCGATGCCGCCGCGGCTCTGGTCGACGTAGGAGAGCTTCACGGTCTGGCCGACGGTGAGGGTGCCCTCGTCCGGCTCCTCGGAGCCGGTGATCATCCGGAACAGCGTGGTCTTGCCGACACCGTTGGGGCCGATCACGCCGACGATGCCCGCGCGGGGCAGCTTGAAGGACAGGTCGTGCATGAGGGTGCGGCCCTCGAAGCCCTTCCCGAGCCCGTCGGCCTCCAGCACGATGTCACCGAGGCGCGGACCGGCCGGGATGTTGATCTCGGACGTGTCGATCTTGCGCATCCGGTCGGCCTCGGCCGCCATCTCCTCGTAGCGCGCGAGACGCGACTTGCTCTTGGCCTGGCGGGCCTTGGGGTTGGAGCGGACCCACTCCAGCTCCTTCTCGAGCATCTTGGCCCGCTTGGCGTCCTTCTGGCCCTCGACCTTGAGCCGGTCCTTCTTGGTCTCGAGGTAGGTGGAGTAGTTGCCTTCGTAGGGGTGGGCCTTGCCGCGGTCGAGCTCGAGGATCCACTGCGCGACGTTGTCGAGGAAGTACCGGTCGTGGGTGACGGCGAGGACGGCGCCGGGGTAGGAGGCGAGGTGGCCCTCGAGCCACTGCACCGACTCGGCGTCGAGGTGGTTGGTGGGCTCGTCGAGGAGCAGCAGGTCGGGCTGCTGGAGCAGCAGCTTGCAGAGCGCGACGCGGCGGCGCTCGCCACCGGAGAGGTTGTCGACCAGCACGTCCGGCGGCGGGCAGCGCAGCGCGTCCATGGCCTGGTCGAGACGGCTGTCGAGGTCCCACGCGCCGGCGTTGTCGAGCTCGGTCTGGAGGTCGCCCGTCTCCTGCATCAGGGCGTCCTGGTCGGCGTCGGGGTCGCCCATCTCCATGTAGGCGTCCTCGAGGCGCTTCATCTTCGCCTTGAGGTCGCCCACGGCCTCCTCGACGTTCTCGAGGACCGTCTTGCCCTCGGTCAGCGGCGGCTCCTGCTGCAGCATGCCGACGGTCGCCTCGGGGTCGAGGATCGCGTCGCCGTTGTTGGCGTGGTCGAGCTGCGCCATGATCTTGAGGAGCGAGGACTTGCCCGTGCCGTTGGGTCCGACGACGCCGATCTTGGCGCCGTGGAGGAACGAGAGGGTGACGTTGTCGAGGACGACCTTGTCACCGTGGGCCTTGCGCACGTTGCGCAGCGTGAAGACGTACTCAGCCATGCGG
>JAYSEC010000113.1:0-10646 GCA_041914085.1 Nocardioides sp. | reverse complement strand
CGCCGGCACGATGCGCGTCGAGGCCGAGCTCGACATCGCCGACGCCCTCGACCTGGGCCACGCCGTCGCCCAGGGTGCCGCACAGCAGAAGGCACTCGGTTCGACGGAGTCCCTCGATGTCCGCCGCGCCAAGGCGCTCGGTGACCTGGCCCGCACCCAGACCGCCCTCGACCTCCTGACCGGGAGTCCGGCACCGGACCGCGCCAGCGGGCCGGACCCGGACCCCCGGAGACAGGGCGACCTGCCGCCCGCCCGTGAGGTCGTGATCCACGCCCACTTCGACGCATCAGCCGTCGGTGAGGTCACGGTCTTCGGGCCGACCGGCCGAATGGAGGAGGGCCAGCGGCTCGTGCTGCTCGACCAGGTGAGGTCCTGGTGCGGTGAGTCGCACACGAAGGTGACCATCAGGCCGGTCATCGACCTCAACACCGAGCTCACCGCCGAGGGCTATGCGATCCCGGACCGGATCCGCGAACAGGTGATCCTCCGGGATCGCACCTGCGTGTTCCCGTGGTGCACCCGACCCGCCCGCCGCTCGGACGTCGACCACATCGTCGAGTTCGACCACGACGCCGCGGCCGAGGGTCGACCACAGCCCGGCCCGACCACCACGTCGAACCTGGCTTGCTTGTGCCGGTCGCACCATCGTTTGAAGACCCACACCGCTTGGCGCTACCGGATGCTCGAGCCCGGGGTGTTCGAGTGGACCAGCCCCCACGGGCACCGCTACCGCCGCGACCACACCGGCACCACCCCGATCGAAGAGCCCCGGCCACCCGACCGACCATGACCCCGCCCCACACCCCGCCAGTCCCCACGATGGCGGGGCCACAACCACGTCCAGACCCCAATCACGCTCCGCGCGGCACGGATGCGTCAGCAAGCCAGGCAGCGAGCGTCGCGTAGCTGTCGCCTTCCGGCGGCCGCGGGTACGTCGCATCGGAGGCTCAGCCCATGTGTCGCAGGTCCTTTCGAGCACGTGTCGCCGCAGTTGCGGGCGCGATGATCCTGCTCGTGACCGGAGCGCCCAGCGCTGCGGTGACGTGGCCATGGTCGCTGCGCTCGGCGGTGCCTGAGTCGATGAGTGGCCGGAACGTCCTTGCTGCCGTCGACAGCCAAGGTGTCGTGACGGCGGTATGGACGACGGGCGGCGTCTCTTCCAGCGCCTCCGTCGTGGCGGCTCGACGAGAGCCCGGGGGCGGCTGGACGGCGGCACGTCAGGTCAGCGACCTCCCCGCCCGCGCAGTGGGCATCGATGTGGGGCCCGACGCCACCGTGAGCGTGCTCATGCAGACCCGGACTGCACTGCTCGTCTCCCAGCGCGACCAGACGGGTACGTGGTCCCGTCCGGAGCTCGTGGTGGAGGGGCGTCGCCTGCACACGCCGCGCATCGACGCGAGTGGGGGAGAACCGGTCGTGGCGTGGGTGTCCTCCGAGACCGAGCCGGCGCGAGTTCTTGCGGCCGTTCGGCGAGAGGACGGTAGCTGGCCTCGCGGTGAGGTCGTCTCGCGTGTGGACCGTGAGTCGGTCGGGGTGGAGCTCGAGGTCTCTGCCGGCGGCGTTGCGACCCTGGCCTGGCTGCAAAGCCGCGACCGAGGTGCCGATGGCAAACGGGTGTGGTTGCGCAAGCGCCGGGTCGACGGGTCCAGGGGTCCGCGCCGCCCCCTCTCCTCGCCTGGCGTGATCGACCCGGATCTGTCGATCGCGGAAGACGGAGCGACAGCGGTCTCGTGGGTCCGCTTCAGCGGCGGGCGACGGCAGGTCCAGGTCGCCTACCGCGAGAGCGGCACTCGATGGACGGCGGCGCTCGTGAGCGAATCCGAGGACCGGCCCTACGACGTCGCGGTGCTCGCCCGACCCGGGGGAGAGGCATTCGTCGGTTGGACCTACCCCGCAGGGGCCTTCGGGTCACGGGTGTGGTCGGCTCACCGGACACGGCAGGGTTGGTCCCCACCGTCGCGGGTGTCGCCCGGCCATGGGGGAAACAGCGAACCGCACTTCGCGGTGACCGGAACCGGGGTGAGCGCCGAGGTCTGGGTGCTGTGGTCGGGCAACCTCGACAACCCGACGAGCGGGAACGACTACATGGTGATGAGCCGATTGTGGCGAGGCGATCAGTGGGCCATCACCGACGTCATCTCCTCCGGACACCACACCGTAGGTGACGTGGCCGTCGCGTTGGGGCGCCGACAGGCCAAAGAGGAGTGGGGATGCGCCTTGTTCGGTGTCTTCGACCCTGCTGCGGGTGACTACCTCATCCAGGCATCCTGCCTCGGCGCCATCGGTTGATGGGGCTTACGGACGCGGGGCATGGCCCCCGGTCACCTGCAGTGCAGGGGTGAGCACCGGGAGCCACTGGGTACGTCGCTACCGCTCACACGGTCGCTGCGGCGTGGTGGGTCCGGTTCGGACCCGTGGCTACGTCAGCCGTTGACCGCGTTCTTGAACGCAGCGGCCGGCTTGAAGGCCGGCGCCTTGCTGGCGGCGATCTCCATGGTCTCGCCGGTCTGCGGGTTGCGGCCGGTGCGGGCCGAGCGCTCGCGGGACTCGAAGGTGCCGAAGCCCGGGACGGTGACCTTGTCGCCGCCGGCGACGGCCTGGGTGATCGAGGTGATGACGGCCTCGAGGGCCTTGTCGGCCTGGGCGTTGCTCAGCTCGGCGTGCGAGGCGATGGCGTCGCGCAGTTCAGTCTTGTTCACGTGAAGCTCCTGCTAGTAGGTGTGGACGGCCGCCATTCAACAACGCCGACCTCCCTCCGTGTGGCACCACCCGACCCGGAAGGGTGAAAGGCCGTTCTCCCGGTGTCGGTGCCCAGTGCCACAGTCGGACCCACCGAGCAAGGGAGAAGGACGATGACCGACGTGCCCGACGTGAGCCTCAGACGGGTCGAGGACGGTGACCTCGAGGCCTTCTTCGGGCACCAGGCAGACCCCGTCGCGGTGGAGATGGCGGCCTTCCCGGCTCGTGAGCGCGAGCAGTTCGCCGCCCACTGGGCCAGGCTCCGCGACAACGCGGCCGTGGTCACCCGCACGGTCGTGGCCGACGGCGCGGTGGCAGGCAACATCGGCAGCTGGGACGACGACGGGCAGCAGTTCCTCGGCTACTGGATCGGGCGCGAGTGGTGGGGCCGCGGCGTGGCGACCCGAGCGCTCACCCTGCTGCTCGACGAGGTGCAGGTCCGGCCGCTCCATGCCCACGTCGTGGCGCACAACACCGGCTCCATCCGCGTCCTGGAGAAGTGCGGCTTCCGTCGCGAGCGCGCGCAGGAGGAGCCCGGGCCGTCCGACGACGGCGTCGAGGAGCTCTGCTACGTGCTCGACGGCTGACCGACGCGCTCAGCCGACCCCGTCGTAGCCGCCCGTACGCCGGTGCCGGTCGCCACGGAGCTCGGGGCCCGATGACCGGTCGCGGCCTCGGGTCCGCCAGCCCGCCCACGCGAGGACGAGGACGATCAGCAGCAGGATGATCCACCAGACGGACATCGTCACCACCTCCCTCGCCACGGTAGGCCCGTCCGCCGCCCCGGGACCGGTGGTCTGGACCATCAGGGACGGACGGCGTCAGCGCAGGCGCTTGATGGTCCCGACGAGCGCCGACCTGGCCTGCAGGTGCAGGGCCGGCGGCCGCAGCACCTCCCGCTCGACCGTGCGGGGACTGTCGCCGTGGCGGATGCTGTAGCGCGGCTGGAGCCAGCGGTCGCTGCGCGCCCAGCGCCGGTCGCTGGTCTGCACGGTGCGGTAGCGCAACGGCCGCAGCGCCTCGAGCACGGCGCGGTCGTAGCGCCCGAGCGGCAGCGCAGCGTCGTGCACCCGGCTGCCGGTGACCTGCTCGAGCACCTCGCGCGAGGTGACGAGCTCCTCCTGCCGGCGAGCCGCGTCGAGCCCGCGCCAGGGCCGGTGGGTCATGCCGTGGTTGCCGATCGTCATGCCGGCGTCGTGCAGGCGGCGTACGTCGTCCCTGCTGAGGCTCCCGGGCTGGTCGAGACGGCCGGCGACCACGAAGAACGTCGCGGTCAGGCCGCGCTCGAGCAGTGCCGGCAGGGCGATCTCGACGTCGGAGGCGTTGCCGTCGTCGAAGCTCAGCCGCACGTGGTCGCGGTCCACCACCCGGTCGAGCACGCCCAGGAAGGTGTCACGACTGATCCAGTAGAGGTCCTCGCCCGGCTCGAGCACGCGTTGCGGTGTGCCGATGCCGTGGAAGCAGACATTCACCACACGCATGCCGGAAAGGTAGGCGACCGGACGGAGGGGCAGGACCCCTCGGCGTCCCAGGCTCCCCAATTGGAGGTATGTGCCCGGCCGGCGGCCGGCGCCGCGCCGTGCTGCTTCCTACGGTGAGGACCATGGGGGAGTCCGTGGGGCTGGACGTGGGGGTGGACGTCGGGATGGACGTGCGCGAGCAGGTGCAGCTCGCGCCGATCACCGACGCCGACGTCGACGACGTCGCGCAGTTCCTGCACCAGCACCTCAACAGCCGGTTGAGCGCCGCGCAGTGGGCGCGCAGCGCCGTGCCGCCGTGGAGCGTCGACGCGCCCAACCACGGCTTCCTGCTCCGCCAGGGCGACGCCGTCGTCGGCACCTACCTGGCCTTCTACTCCGAGCGCGAGGTCGACGGACGGCTGCGCCGGATCTGCAACCTGGCTGCGTGGTGCGTGCTCGACGAGCACCGCGCCCACGGCGTACGACTGGCGCGCGCGATGCTGCGCCAGCGGGGCTTCGACTTCGTGGACCTCTCGCCCAGCGGCAACGTCGTGGCGCTCAACGAGCGGCTCGGGTTCAGCCGGCTCGACACGACGACGGCCCTCGTGCCCAACCTGCCGCTGCCGTCGCGGCCCGGCGTGCGGGTGATCACCGCGCCCGCGCACATCGAGGCGGCGCTGTCCGGGCGCGACCTGCAGGTCTACCGCGACCACCGGTCGGCCGCCGCTGCGCTGCACTTCGTGGTCCGGGTGGGCGAGGACTCCTGCTACGTGATCGCGCGTCGCGAGCGGCGCAAGGGACTGCCGCTGTTCGCCTCGCTGCTGCACGTCTCGGACCCGGCGGTGCTGGCGCGCGCCGGGCACGCGCCCTACCGCCACCTGCTGCTGCGGCACCGGGCGCTGGTGACGCTCGCGGAGGGCCGCGTCGCAGGCCGGCCACCGCGGCTGTCGCGTCGCCAGAGCGCCCCGCGGCCCCGGATGTTCCGCGGCGACGGCCTGTCGCCGCGGTCGGTCGACTACCTGTACAGCGAGCTCATGTGCGTGCCGTGGTGAGCGGCGCGGACGAGGTCAACCCGACGACGAGGGGAACACGATGACGCAGAACCGTGGTGTCGCAGCGCGGCTGAGGCACGTCCTGGTGGACGCGCCGGGATCGGCCGGCGCACGCACACGGGCAGCCCGCTGGGAGCTGGTGCAGCAGGCCTTCCCCGACCTGGCGACCATGTCGGTGCTCGACCTCGGGGGCACGGTCGAGTGGTGGCGACGGGCGCCGGTGCGCCCGAAGGAGGTCACCGTGCTCAACCTCTTCGAGCCCGGCGACTCCGACGACCCGGCCATGGTGCCGGTCACCGGAGACGCCTGCCGCGCCCGTGAGGCCCTCGCGGCCGCCGGCGCGCCCACGTCGTACGACGTCGTCTTCTCCAACTCGCTGCTCGAGCACGTCGGCGGGCACGCCCAGCGGGCCGCCCTGGCGCGGGAGGTGCGCGCGCTGGCGCCCCGGCACTGGGTCCAGACGCCCTACCGCTACTTCCCGCTCGAGCCGCACTGGCTCTTCCCGGGCCTGCAGTTCATGCCCATGGCCGCGCGGGCGCGACTCGCCGCCCGCTGGCCGCTGGCCCACAGCCGCCCGGACACGCCCGAGGACGCGATGTCGGAGGTGCAGTGGACCGAGCTGGTCGGCGTCGCCGAGCTGAAGTCGTACTTCCCGGGCTCCACCGTCCACCACGAGCGCGTGGCCGGGCTGACCAAGTCGCTCGTGGCGGTCGGTGGCGGAGCCCTCTAGGTCCGACGCGCCGTCCGACGCGCCGCTAGCCCCGCTCGGGGTTCACCGCGCCGCCGGTGTCCCACGTGTTGTTGGTCCACACGTTGCCGCGGGCGTTGCTGTCGAACGACGTCACCGGACCGTAGACGCCGCACCTACGGTTGGCGCCGCGCTCGAAGACGTTGTTCGTGACCCGGACGTTGGTCGCCTGGTAGGGCTTCGAGCTCGACGCTCCGGCGTAGAGGCAGTAGGAGATCGAGGAGTTGTTGGCCCGGAACAGGTTGTTGTCGATGGTCACGTCGTCGATCGGGTCGAAGTCGCCGAAGAGGGACAGGTCACCGCTGCACCCGCCGTCCGTGCTGTTGAGGATCGACGTGCAGTGCAGCGTGTTGTGGCGCACCACCATGGTGTGCCCGCCGTTGGAGATGAACGCGTTGTTGTGGAAGCTGCCGCCGTCGGGGTTGTGCTGGTCGTGCAGCCACGAGTCGGTGACCTCGCAGTTGTTGTTGCACTGGAAGCTGTGCTGGCCGCCGGTGACGTCGACCCGGCTGGCCTTGATGTTGTAGCCCCAGATGCCTGCGGTGGACACGGCTCCGGCGCGCACGTCGGAGTCGGTGATGGTGACCGAGCTGTCGCCGTCGCCGTAGATCGACCACACGCCCGGGACGAGGGACTTCTCGATGACCACGCCCGTGGTCTGGATGACCAGCGCGTCCTGGCACTTGCTGAGCACGTCGGCGCCCGAGATGGTGCGGGGCGAGGTGATCGTGCAGGGGCCGGTGTAGGGCGCGAGGACGGTGCCGGCGGGGACTCCTGTGTTGTCCGGACCCGGCCAGCCGCCCGGGGTCGGCGTCGGCGTCGGGGTGGGGGTCGGGTCCTGCGTGGACGTGCCCGGCTTGAACCGGACGTCGACCCAGTAGTTGGCGTCGCCGCGGGCCTGGCTGCGGGGGAAGGTCGGCTTGTCGGAGACGCTCGTCCAGCCGTTGCGGCCGCGGGGCACGCGCAGCTGGGCGGTGGAGTGGCCCTTGGCGAAGCCGTCGGGGGTGGCCGCGTGGATGCCCTTGCTGCGGGTGTGCACGGAGACGACGTAGAGCTTGCCGGTGGTGAGCTTCGCCCTCGAGGAGAACCTCACCGACTGCCAGCCGGCGCCGGCGACGGGCTTGATCGAGGCGCGGGCGAGCACCTTGCCCTCGCCCGACCACAGCGTGGCGGTCTTCGGCGTGGCCGCCTTCCACGCCAGCGGCTTGTAGTAGCGGATGCCGACGACCTTGCCGTCGACCTTCGGCGAGAAGCGCATGCCGACCTCGCGGGAGGGTCCGCGGCGTACGACGACGCCGGACGGCTGGCCCTTGCCGAAGGCGCCGACCGTCGCGGCGGCGCGCTGGGAGTCGGCCGTGGGCACGGCGGGGGCGGGACCGGTGAGCGCGACCGCGGTCAGACCAGCGGCCAGGAGGGCCACGGGCGCGAGCCGCGCGAGGCGGCGCGACACGGGGGCGTGGGGAGTGGGGGGCACGGGGGTGTGCATGGAGAGACCTCGCTGTCACCCGGGGGGTCGGGAACGGGGTAGGGGAACGATACTGCGGTGGGGACGCAGTCCGGGGCATCCTCCACAAGGCGCCGGTGGCCCCACAACCCGGTGCAGGAACTTCCCCAAACGGTGGCAGCGCGGCCGTGAGGTGGGCCACGGAGGACGGTCGGCGCAGGTCAGCGCACGACGGTCGCCGACCAGGCCTGCTCGATGAGCAGGGCCGGCTCGGCGTCGGCGGTGGTGTCGACCGACCACACGTCCGTCACGCCGGGTTCGTCCGACCGGGGCATCCCGTAGATCAGGGTGTCGTCGTCGAGCCACTCGACCTGGTCGTCGACCCCGCGCGGCCCGCCGGCGAGCAGCGTCCGCCCACCCGTCGCGAGGTCCTGGACGGCGAGCTGCCACACCACCTTGCGGCCCGGGTCGACGTCGACCTTGAAGGCGACGCGGGATCCGTCGGGCGACAGCGCCGGGCACTCCGCGTCGGCCGAGACCGAGGTGAGGCGGCGTGCCGCCAGGTCGCCCTCGACCAGCCAGGTCCGCCCGCCGGTCGCGACGGTGGCGTAGAACGTCTGGTCGTCGACGAACGTCACGCCCCACACGTTGCGGTCGCTCGGGCGCACCTGCTTGCCCTCGATGACCAGGTCGAACTCCTCCAGGTTGCCCCAGGACGTGCTGCCGTCGAAGGCGTGGATCTCGGTCGCGGTGGAGAAGCCGGACGTCATGTAGGAGTGGCCCGACACGAACGACGTGGTCCCCACGAGGGTGCCGTCGGGGGACAGGCGGGTCCGGCTCGGGATCCCGGGCAGGGGGGAGCTGTCGACCTCCTGCCAGTCGGCGTCGTAGGAGTGCGCCTCGTACGTCGTCACGACGCCGCGGTCGATGGTGAGGCACGAGGCCCCGTCCGCCCGGGCGGCGACACGGTCGCAGGACACCCCGGTGAAGGCACGGGCCCCGGCGGGGTCGTCGAGCGGCACCATCGCGACCACGCCGAGCTCGTTGTCCAGGCCGGTGTGCCGGAACACGATGCGCGGGCCGTCCACCACCTCGGCGACCGGCGTCCGGACGGCGTCTGGGTCGGCGCGGCGCTGGGCGCGCACCTCGCGGCCCTGGGCCAGGACGTACACCGTCGCCCCGGCGACGAGGACGACCACGATGCCGACGAACGCCAGCACCCGGGCGCGTGCGCTGAGCCGCATGGCCGGTCAGGCTGCGGTGGCCACGGCGCCGTCGAGCCGCCCCACCCGGGTCGCCGCGACGAGGACCGCCAGCACCAGCAGCGCGGCCACCGAGACCATCGCCGTCGCGGGGCCCAGCAGCAGCCACAGCAGGCCGAAACCGGCCGAGGCGAGCATCCGGGCCAGGGCCACCACGGTCTGGGCGGCTGCGATGCCGCTCGAGCGTGCCTGCACGGGCACGAGCCTACCGGCGACGGCGGCGATGACGCCGTCGGTCGCGGCGTAGAAGGTGCCGAGCAGGACCAGGGTGCCGACGGTGGCTGCGACGGTCGAGGTGGGCAGCACGGAGCAGAGGTAGGCGCCGACCAGCGCGAGGTGGCCGAGCACCAGCACGCGGGCGCGTCCGACCCGGTCGGCCAGCCGGCCCACCGGGACGGCGAGCACGAGGTAGGCGACGTTGGTGCCGACGTAGAACAGCGGGAACCAGGTGACCGTGACGTCGGCGTGGTCGAGGAGCGCGAGGTAGACGAAGCCGTCCCCGATCGTGAGCAGACCCAGCGCCGCGGCGATCGCCAGCAGCGGGCGGAGCCGGCGGTCCGCGAGGTCGCGCCAGCGGAACGGGGGCGGGGTGGGGCCGGCGTGCTCCCGCTTCACCCGCACGTCGGGGCCGAGCAGCCCGAGCAGGGCCACGCCCGCGATCGCGAAGGCCAGCGAGACCACCATGACGACGGTGTAGTCGTCGGGCACCGCCCACAGCAGCCCGAAGGCGATGAGCGGGCCGAGCGCCGCCCCGATGGTGTCGAGCATGCGGTGCACGCCGAACGCCCGGCCGAGGTGCTCGGTCGGGGTGGACGTGCTGATCATCGAGTCGCGCGGTGCGGTGCGGATGCCCTTGCCGATCCGGTCGGCGGTGACCACCGCCGCGATGCCGGCGGCGCCGGTCGCGAAGAGGAGGAAGACGCGGGCGACGGCCGAGACGCCGTAGCCGAGGAACGCCACCCACTTCGGGCGGTCGGCCGCGTCGGCGAGCCAGCCGCCGCCGAGCCGGACCAGCGCGCTCACGCCCTGGTAGAGGCCGTCGATGAGCCCGTACGCCACGGGCGTGAGGCCGACGACGGCGGTCAGGTAGAGCGGCAGGATCGCGGCGACCGACTCCGAGGAGATGTCGGTGAGCATCGAGACCACGCCCAGCACGACGACGGCGCGGCCGACGGGCGGCCTCGCCGACCGCTCGGTGGTCGCGGCGCTGCTGTCGGTGCCGGGACGGTCGCGGACGGAGATGTACATCCGGTCTCACTCGCGCCCGGTGTGCAGCGAGGCGATCACGGAGTACGTCGTGCGGGACCCCTGGCGGGTGACGGTGATGGTGACCGTGCTGCGCCCGCGCTGCAGCGCCGCCGCCTGGGAGCCGGCGGCCGTCGGCGGCGTCGTCGCCTGCTCGACCAGGCCGCGGCGTCCGAGCCGGGCGCGGTAGTCGAGCAGCACCCGCGCCGGAGCGAGCGTGGTGGTGCCGACCAGGGCCACCTGGAGGCGGTCGTCGGCGGGGGAGACGCTGCTGGTCTCGACACGGGAGCGCGGCGCGGGGCGCAGCGCGGCCGGGAACCCGCCGACCAGCCGGCCCCGGGCGCTCGCCGCCCTCGGCAGCGGGGTCGCCACGAGAGGCCGGTCCGCGTCGCCGAGGAGGTCGCCGAGGCTGTCGACGATGGGCTCGGGCGCCACCGGGACCTCCAGGACCGTGCCGGAGGGGTCCGACCCGCCGCCGTTGCCGTCCGCGCCGTCGGAGCCGGGCGAGGTGTCCGAGCTCGAGGACGGCTTCGAGGCCTTCCCCGTGCTCCGCTGCTGCGACGTCGCGCCCGACGCGGTCGAGCCCCCGTCGTGGGGGCCCCGGGGGGGGGGGGGGGCGGGGGGGGGGGGGGGGGGGGGGTGGCCGCGGGGGGGGGGGGGGGGGGGGGGGGGGGGGGGGGGGTGGCTTCTCGTCCG
>JAYSEC010000112.1:0-10742 GCA_041914085.1 Nocardioides sp. | reverse complement strand
CACTACCACGTCCCGCTGCTGCTCAGCCCGTTCGGCTACTCCACCTACCGGGGCAGCTGAGGGTGGCGGCCGAGGTCGTCCTCCGCGCGCGGCGCGCGGTCGTCGGTGAGGAGGAGGTGCCGGTGTCGGTGCGCGTGCGTGACGGGGTCGTCGTCGCCGTCGGTGCGTACGACGACCCGGCCGGCGATGCCGAGGTCGTCGAGCTCGCCCCCGACGAGGTGCTCCTGCCGGGGCTGGTCGACACCCACGTGCACGTCAACGAGCCGGGCCGCACCGAGTGGGAGGGCTTCGCCAGCGCCACCCGCGCCGCGGCGGCCGGCGGCGTGACCACGATCGTCGACATGCCGCTCAACAGCATCCCGCCGACCACGACCGTGTCCGCGCTGCAGGAGAAGCGCGACGCCGCCCGCGACCAGGTGGTCGTCGACGTCGGCTTCTGGGGCGGCGCCGTGCCGGGCAACACCGCCGACCTCGCGGGCCTCCACGAGGCAGGCGTGCTCGGCTTCAAGTGCTTCCTGCTCGACTCCGGTGTCGAGGAGTTCCCGCACCTGCCTGCCGCCGACTTCGCCACCGCGATGGCCGAGACGGCGCGACTGGGCGCCCTGATGATCGTGCACGCCGAGGACGGCGAGGCGATCGGCGACTGCGCCCACGGGTCGGCGTACTCCGGCTTCCTCGCCAGCCGTCCGGACGCCGCGGAGGAGCGCGCCATCGCCCTCGTCGTCGAGACGGCGCGCGCGACCGGCGCCCGCGCCCACGTCGTCCACCTGAGTGCGGCGGGCGCCGTCCCGGCGCTCCGCGACGCCCGAGCGGCCGGCGTCGACGTGAGTGTCGAGACCTGCCCCCACTACCTGTTCTTCGAGGCCGGCTCGATCGCCGACGGCGCCACCGAGCTCAAGTGCTGCCCGCCGATCCGCGGCGCGGACAACCGCGACGCGCTGTGGGCCGCGCTGGCCGGCGGTGACATCGACATGGTGGTCAGCGACCACTCGCCCTGCACCCCCGACCTCAAGCGGCGTGACACCGGTGACTTCGCCGACGCGTGGGGCGGCATCGCCTCGCTCCAGCTCGGTCTGTCCGTCGTGTGGACGGCGGCGCGCGAGCGCGGGGTGCCGCTGACCGACGTGGTGCGCTGGATGTCGACCGCGCCGGCCCGCCGGGTGGGGCTGGCCGGCAAGGGCGCGATCGCGGTCGGCCTCGACGCGGACTTCTGCGTGTTCGCCCCCGACGAGCCGTGGACCGTCGACGTCGCACGGCTGCACCACAGGAACCCGGTCTCGCCCTACGCCGGACAGCGCCTGACCGGTGTCGTGCGGGAGGCCTGGCTCCGCGGGAGCAGGATCGACGAGACTCCGCGAGGACGACTGCTGAGGAGAGGCGAGCGATGAGCAGCTACTACGTGCCGACCGGAGGATTGCCGGGGCAGACCGAGCTGACCACGGGTGAGTCGGGCCGGGCGGTGTTCACCGAGGCCTACGCCGTGCTCCCGCGCGGCACCATGCGCGACATCGTCACCAGCCGCCTGCCGCACTGGCACGACACCCGCCTGTGGGTGATCGCCCGCCCGCTGTCCGGCTTCGCCGAGACCTTCTCCTGGTACGTCGTCGAGGTCGCGCCCGGCGGCGGGTCCGAGCGTCCCGACGACGCCCCCGACGCCGAGGCGGTCCTGCTCGTCGTCGCCGGCACCACGTCGCTGGTGCTCGGCGGGGTCGAGCACCGCGTCGGACCGGGCGGCTACGTGTTCGTCCCGCCCGGCACCCCGTGGACGCTGCACAACCGGGGCGAGGAGCCCGCGACCTTCCACTGGATCCGCAAGGCCTACGAGCGGGTCGAGGGGGTGGAGGTGCCCGAGCCGTTCGTCGTGCAGGAGCAGGACGTCGCGATCGAGCCGATGCCCGACACCGACGGAGCCTGGGGCACCCAGCGCTTCGTCGACCCGCTCGACGTGCGCCACGACATGCACGTCAACATCGTCACCTTCGAGCCCGGGGGCGCGATCCCGTTCCCGGAGACCCACGTGATGGAGCACGGGCTCTACGTCCTCGAGGGCAAGGCGGTCTACCTCCTCAACAAGGACTGGGTCGAGGTGCAGGCGGGCGACTTCATGTGGCTGCGGGCGTTCTGCCCGCAGGCGTGCTACGCCGGAGGCCCGGGCCGGTTCCGCTACCTGCTCTACAAGGACGTCAACCGCCACCCCCGGCTCCACCACCAGCTCGGCGCGATGTGACCCGCATCACGTACGATGGACCCGGCAGGTCGTCGTTCGGCATGGACAACCGGCGGCCCGTGACTCCCTGAACCATGCACGAGGGGGAGTGCCGTGCCCGAACCGCAGGTCACCGTCAACGGGCAGCCGCGCGCCCTCGCCGACACCCCCGTGCACGCCAACGCGCTGGACTTCCTCCGCGGGCTCGGCCTGACCGGCGCCAAGGAGGGCTGCGCCGAGGGGGAGTGCGGCGCCTGCGCGGTGCTGGTCGTCCGGCCCGACGGCACCGGCAGCCGGTGGACGCCGGTCAACGCGTGCCTCGTGCCGGCGGCCGCCCTCGACGGCCAGGAGGTGGTCACCGCGGAGGGGCTCGGCAGCCCCGCCGACCTCCACCCGGTCCAGGCAGAGCTGGCCGCGCGGGGTGGCTCCCAGTGCGGCTACTGCACCCCGGGCTTCGTCTGCTCGATGGCCGCCGAGTACTACCGACCCGGCCGGGAGCCCCGCCCCGACGGCTTCGACCTCCACGCCATCGGCGGCAACCTGTGCCGCTGCACCGGCTACCGCCCCATCCGCGACGCCGCCCTGGCCCTCGGCGGCCCGGCTCCGGACGACGCCCTCGCCGAGCGGTGCTCGCGACCTGCACCGGCACCTGCTGCCACCCGGCTGCCCGGCTTCGCCCGCCCGCGCGACCTCGCGGAGGCCCTCGCGCTGCTGGCCGATCACCCCGACGCGACGGTGGTCGCCGGCTCGACCGACTGGGGGGTGGAGGCGAACCTGCGCGGCCGCCGGGCGTCGTACGTCGTCGCGGTGGACCGGGTGCCCGAGCTGCGGGTGCTCGCCACGCAGGCCGACGTCGAGATCGGCGCGGCCCTGACGCTGAGCGAGGTCGAGCAGGCGCTCGGTGGCACCGTGCCGCTGCTGGCGCAGGTGTGGCCGCAGTTCGCGTCCCGATTGGTGCGCAACAGCGCCACCATCGGCGGCAACCTCGCCACCGCGTCACCGATCGGCGACCTCGCGCCCGCGCTGCTCGCGCTGGAGGCGACGGTGGTGCTCGCCTCGGCCGAGGGTGACCGGGAGGTGCCGCTCGCCGACTTCTTCACCGGCTACCGCGAGACCGTCCTGCGGCCCGGGGAGCTGCTGAGATGTGTCCGGGTGCCGATGCCGCCGGCTCCGCTCGCGACGTTCCGCAAGGTCGCGAAGCGTCGCCTCGACGACATCTCCAGCGTGGCCGTCGGAGCCGCGCTCGACGTCGCCGACGGCACGGTCGTCAAGGCCCGCATCGGCCTCGGCGGCGTCGCCGCGACCCCGCTGCGCGCTCGGGCCACCGAGGCGGCGCTCGAGGGCCGGCCCTGGTCGGCGGAGACCGTCGAGGAGGCGGCGACGGTGCTGGCGGCCGAGGGGACCCCGATCGACGACCAGCGGGCGAGCGCGGCGTACCGGTCCGCGATGCTCGGCAATGCGCTGCGCGCCTGGTGGGCCGAGTCGCCGGAGCGGGAGGTGGCGCGATGAGCGTCGGCCAGGCGCTGCCCCACGAGAGCGCCGACCTCCACGTCACCGGCCACGCGCTCTACACCGACGACCTGGTGCTGCGCACCCCGCGGGTGCTGCACGCGCACCCGGTCTGCTCACCCCACGCCCACGCCCGGGTCACCGGCCTCGACGTCGAGCCCGCGCTCGCCGTCGACGGCGTCGTGCGCGTGCTCACCGCCGCCGACGTGCCCGGTCTCAACGACGCCGGGGTCAAGCACGACGAGCCGCTCTTCCCCGAGATCGTGATGTTCGTCGGGCACGCCGTGTGCTGGGTGCTGGGGGAGACGCTGGAGGCGGCCCGGCTCGGCGCCGCCGCGGTGCGGGTGGACTACGAGCCGCTGCCCGCCGTCGTGTCGCTGGCCGAGGCGATGGAGGCCGAGAGCTTCCAGGGCGGTCGACCCGTCATCGCCCGGGGGGACGTCGAGCAGGGCCTGGCCACCGCGGCCCACGTCTTCAGCGGCGTCACCGAGATGGCCGGGCAGGAGCACTTCTACCTCGAGACCCACGCCTCCCTGGCACTGGTGGACGAGGGCGGCCAGGTGTTCGTGCAGAGCAGCACCCAGCACCCCACGGAGACCCAGGAGATCGTCGCCCACGTGCTGGGCGTCTCCTCCCACGCGGTGACCGTCCAGTGCCTGCGGATGGGAGGCGGCTTCGGCGGCAAGGAGATGCAGCCGCACGGCTTCGCCGCTGTCGCCGCCCTCGGCGCCGTCCTCACCGGCCGCCCCGTCCGGCTGCGCCTGAGCCGCACCCAGG
This sequence comes from Nocardioides sp., assembly GCA_041914085.1. Lineage (GTDB taxonomy): Bacteria > Actinomycetota > Actinomycetes > Propionibacteriales > Nocardioidaceae > Nocardioides. The sequence continues at coordinate 6,250 of JAYSEC010000112.1, read as the reverse complement.
ACATGACCATGACCGGCAAGCGGCACGGCTTCCACGCCTCCTGGCGGGTCGGGTTCGACGACGACGGCCGGCTGGTGGCGCTCGAGGCCACCCTGACCTCCGACGGCGGCTGGAGCCTCGACCTCAGCGAGCCCGTGCTCGCGCGGGCGTTGTGCCACGTCGACAACGCGTACTGGATCCCCCACGTGCGCCTGCACGGGCGCGTGGCCCGCACCCACAAGACGTCGCAGACCGCGTTCCGCGGCTTCGGCGGGCCCCAGGGCATGCTCGTCATCGAGGACGTCCTCGGCCGCTGCGCACCGCTGCTCGGCATCGACCCGACCGAGCTGCGCGCGCGCAACTTCTACGCCGAGGGGCAGGCGACCCCCTACGGCCAGGTGGTCCGGCACCCGGAGCGGATGCGCGCCGCCTGGGAGCAGGTGCTCGCCAGCGGCGACGTCGCGGCTCGGCGGGCCGAGGTCGCGGCCTTCAACGCCGCCCACCCGCACGTCAAGCGCGCCCTCGCCGTGACCCCGCTGAAGTTCGGGATCTCCTTCAACTTCACCGCCTTCAACCAGGCCGGAGCCCTGGTGCACGTCTACAAGGACGGGTCGGTGCTGATCAACCACGGCGGCACCGAGATGGGGCAGGGGCTGCACACGAAGATGCTCCAGGTCGCGGCGACGAGCCTCGGCGTCCCGCTGGCGCGCGTGCGGCTCGCGCCCACGCGCACCGACAAGGTCCCCAACACCTCCGCGACGGCGGCCAGCTCCAGCACCGACCTCAACGGGGGTGCCGTCAAGGACGCGTGCGAGCAGATCCTGCAGCGGCTGCGCGAGGTCGACGCCGGGCGCGGCCTGCCGTGGGACGAGCTGGTGCGCGAGGCCTACTTCGGCCGGGTCCAGCTCTGGGCCGCCGGCTTCTACCGCACCGAGGGCATCCACTGGGACTCCACCGCGATGCAGGGCCACCCGTTCAAGTACTTCGCCTACGGCGCCGCGGCCGCGGAGGTCGAGGTCGACGGCTTCACGGGTGCGTCCACCGTGTGCCGCGTCGACATCGTGCACGACGTCGGCGACAGCCTCTCCCCGCTCGTCGACCTCGGCCAGGTCGAGGGCGGGTTCGTGCAGGGACTGGGGTGGCTCACCCTGGAGGACCTCCGCTGGGACGAGACCGACGGCCCCGGCCGCGGCCGGCTGACCACGCAGGCCGCCAGCACCTACAAGCTGCCGAGCCTGGGCGAGCTGCCCGCCGTGCTCAACGTCGCGCTGCTCGAGCGTGCCCACGAGGACGGGGCGGTCTACGGCGCCAAGGCCGTCGGCGAGCCGCCGCTGATGCTGGCGTTCGCGGTCCGGGAGGCGCTGCGCGAGGCGGCGGCGGCCTTCGGCCCCGGCGGCACGAGCATCCAGCTCGCGTCCCCGGCCACGCCCGAGGCCGTGTACTGGGCGGTCGAGCGGGCGCGGCGTGCAGCGGCCGACCAGCCCCTCGACCATGTGGTCGAGGGACTGCCCGGCCGTGTCCCGGACCCGCCCGACCCGTCGGCTCCCGGGATCCGGCCGGAGTCCGAGCAGGTCGACAACACCGCGGGGAGGTCCTGACGTGCACTGGCTCGCAGCGGTGCAACGCCTCCGCGACCGGCGCGAGCCGGGCGTGCTCGTCACGGTCACGGACGTGCGCGGCCACGCCCCGCGCGACCCCGGCGCCAAGATGGTCGTCGCGGAGGCTCGCGCGTGGGGGAGCGTCGGCGGGGGGAACCTCGAGGAGACCGCAGTCGCGCGGGCCCGTGCCATGCTCGCCGCCGGTGCCGACGAGCCCGAGCAGCTCGCCCTGGGCCTCACCGACCGCGCCCGCACCGAGCACGGACGGCAGTGCTGCGGCGGCGAGGTCTCCCTGCTGCTCGAGCCGCTGCCCGTCGTCCCGGCCGTCGCCGTGTTCGGCGTCGGCCACGTCGGCCTCGAGGTGGCCCGCATCCTGGCCGGACACGACCTCGACCTGCACCTGGTCGACTCCCGGGCCCACCAGCTCACCCCGGAGCGGCTCGCGCCGGTCGAGGCGGGGGAGGCGCAGGTCCGGGTGCACCACGCGCCCGTCCCCGAGCTCGCCCTCGGGTCGGTCCCGGCCGGCACCCACGTCCTGGTGATGACGCACGACCACGCCGAGGACTTCGCCCTCTGCGACGCGGCGCTGCGGTGCGCCCACCTCCGCTCGGTCGGGCTGATCGGCTCGGCCGCCAAGTGGGCGCGCTTCCGCGCCGGTCTCGCGGTCGAGGGCCACGACGAGGCGACGATCGCCCGCATCCGCTGCCCGATCGGGCTGCCCGGGCTGCCGGGCAAGGAGCCCGCTGCCATCGCGGTGTCCGTCGCGGCCGAGCTGGTGGGGCTGTTCGCCGCCGACCGGGCGCGGCGGTGACCGGCACCGGGGTCCTCTACCGGGCCCACGCCTTCGACACCCCTGACGACCCCTTCGACGCCGCGACCACGGGTCCCGGCTTCCGCCACGACGACGACCTCGGGCTGCTGGTCTCCGACGACGGCGTCATCGTGGCCCGCGGACGGTTCGCGGCGGTCGCCGCGCAGCACCCCGACGCACCCGTCATCGACCTGCGGGCCGGTCTCCTCCTGCCCGGCCTGGTCGACGCCCACGTCCACTTCCCGCAGGTCCGGGTGATCGGGGCGCTCGGCATGCCGCTGCTGGAGTGGCTCGACCGCTGCGCGCTGCCGGAGGAGCAGCACCTCGCCTCGGCGTCGTACGCCGCCACCATCGCGGGCGAGTTCGTCGCCGGGCTGATCTCGGCCGGGACGACGACGTCCCTGGTCTTCGGGTCCCACTTCGCGCCTGCGGTCGACGCCCTGTTCAGCGAGGCCGAGCGCTTCGGGCTGCGGATGACCAGCGGCCTCGTGGTGAGCGACCGGATGCTGCCCGAGCCGTTGCTCACCACCCCCGAGCGTGCCTACGACGAGGCCGTGGAGCTCGCCTCTCGCTGGCACGGACGCGACCGGCTCCGGTACGCCGTCACCCCCCGCTTCTCGCTCTCGGCGTCCGACCCGGTGCTCGCGGCCTGCCAGGCGGTCCTCGAGTCGGTCGACGGGGCGTGCTTCACCTCCCACGTCAACGAGAACAACGCCGAGGTCGCGACCGTCGCGGGCCAGTTCCCCGACCGTGCGCACTACGTCGACACCTACGACCACCACAAGCTCCTGGGCGCGTTCTCGGTGCTCGCCCACAACGTCCACCCGACGGACCCCGAGCTCGCGGTCATGGCGGCGCGTGGCACGTCGGTGGCCTACTGCCCGACCAGCAACGCCGCGCTCGGGTCGGGCATGTTCCCCCTCACCCGCCACCTCGCGGCCGGCGTCCGCGTCGCGCTCGGCAGCGACGTCGGCGCCGGCACCGGCTTCTCGATCTTCAAGGAGGGCCTGCAGGCCTACTTCCTCCAGCACCTGATGGGCTCGGCGGGAGTGCCGCTCGGTGCCGGGCACCTGCTCCACCTCGCCACGGCCGCCGGCGCCGCGGCGCTCGGGCTCGGCGACACCGTCGGCGACCTCTCCGAGGGCAAGCAGTTCGACGCGATCCTGCTGCGGCCGCCACCCGGGACCGCCCTCGACATCGGGCTGCGCCACGCCGACACCCCGGAGGCGGCGCTCGGCAAGGTCTTCGCGCTCGCCTCGGACGCCGACGTCGCGGACGTGTGGGTCGGCGGCGAGCAGATCGCGTCGGGCGGGTTCGTCCGGCCCGTCACTCCCCGCGCGCCAGCAGGACGTCGTACGCCCGCAGGGTGAGGAAGTCGGGGAAGTCCTCGCCGAGGGCGCAGTCGACGAACAGGCGCCGGGCCTCGTCGTCGACGGTCCCGCCGAGCGCGGCGTGCTCCTCCGCGACGATGCGCTCGACGAGCTCGCGGGTGACCACGTCGCCGGTGTCGAGGCGCGCCCCGTTGGCCACCCACTGCCAGACCTGCGACCGGGAGATCTCGGCGGTGGCCGCGTCCTCCATGAGGTGGTCGATGCCGGCGGCGCCGTTGCCCGAGAGCCAGGCGTGGAGGTACTGGATGCCGACCCGGACGTTGCCGCGCAGGCCCGCCTCGGTGCGCTCGCCGGGTGTCGCCGACACCGCCAGCAGGTCGGCGGCCCGCACCGAGACGTCGTCGCGCGCCACGTCGAGCTGGTTGTCGCGGCCGGCCAGGACCTCGTCGAAGACCTCGGCGCACAGCGGGACGAGGTCCGGGTGCGCGACCCACGACCCGTCGAAGCCCGCGCGGGCCTCACGGGTCTTGTCCTCCCGCACCTTGGCGAACGCACGCTCGTTGACCTCGGGGTCACGCCGGCTCGGGATGAACGCCGCCATCCCGCCGATCGCGAAGGCGCCCCGCCGGTGGCAGGTCCGCACGAGCAGGTCGCTGTAGGCCCTCATCATCGGCGCCGCCATGGTGACCGCGTTGCGGTCGGGGAGGGTGAAGCCGGGACCGGCGTCGCGGAAGGCCTTGATGATGCTGAAGAGGTAGTCCCAGCGGCCCGCGTTGAGGCCGGCGACGTGGTCGCGCAGCTCGAAGAGGATCTCGTCCATCTCGAACGCCGCGGTGATCGTCTCGATCAGCACGGTCGCGCGGATCGAGCCGTGCGGCACGCCGAGCGTCGCCTCCGCGTGGGTGAACACCTCGTCCCACAGCCGCGCCTCGAGGTGCGACTCCATCTTCGGGAGGTAGTAGTACGGGCCGCTGCCCGCGTCGAGCAGGGCGTGGGCGTTGTGGAAGACGTGCAGCCCGAAGTCGACCAGCGCGGCGACCACCGGGCGCCCGTCGCGCAGCAGGTGCGCCTCGTCGAAGTGCCAGCCACGCGGGCGGGGCAGCACGACCGGCGCGGAGGCCGGGTCGGCGACGGCGTAGTGCTTGCCCTCGGGCGAGGTGAACGACAACCGGCCGCGCACCGCGTCGTGCAGCGTGAGCTGGCCGCCGACGACGTTGCGCCAGTGGGGGGTGTTGGCGTCCTCGAGGTCGGCGAGCCAGACCCGCGCACCCGAGTTCAGGGCGTTGATGGCCATCTTCGGCTCGGTGGGGCCGGTGATCTCGACCCGGCGGTCCCGGAGGTCGGCCGGCACCGGGGCGATCGTCCAGTCGGCGGCGCGCACCGCGGCCGTCTCGGGCAGGAAGTCCAGCGTGCCGGTACGGGCGACCTGCTCGCGGCGGTGGCGCCGGGCGGCGAGCAGCTCGTCGCGGCGGGCGTGGAACCGAGCGTCGAGGTCGGCGACGAAGGCGAGGGCCTCGGGGGTGAGGACGACTTCGGAGCGCGGCACGGACGGGGCGGCGACGTCGAGGCCGGACATGCCCGCCACGATAGCCTCGAGACGATGTCCCGCGCCCGCATCCTCCCCGTCGCGATGGTCCTCCTCGCGCCCCTGCTGGCCGCCTGCGCGGGCAACGACCCGACCGTCGCGATCCTCGTGGCCGACCGGTCCGACAGCGCCTCGCGGGCCGTCGACGTGCAGGCCTTCACCGACCGGGTCGAGGCGACCTGCAAGGCCTGCCGCGTGCGGGTGTACGACGCCGAGGGGGACGTCGAGGCGCAGAAGAGCCAGGCCCGCGAGGCCGAGGCCGACGCCGTCGACGTCCTCGTGGTGGTGCCGGTCGAGCCGGACGAGCTGGCCTCGATGGTGTCGCGCGACCTCCCCGTCGTCTCCCTGGGGGAGCTGGTCCCGGGCTCGGACCGCTTCGTCGGGCTGGCCGGCGGCGAGGTCCCGGTCCAGCGCGGCTCCGACCTCGAGGCCGCGCGGGAGGTGCTGATGGGCGAGGAGCAGGCGATGACCTACGTCCCGACCCGGGCGATGAGCGAGCGCGCGGCAGACGCCGCCGTCGCTTTCCTGGCCGACACCGTCCCGGAGGGCGGCGAGGACGTCGACGGCGTGGACACCTGGCTCTACGAGGACGTCCGCGTCACCGTCGACGACCTCACCTCCGTCCTCGTCGCGGACGGCGCGATCACCCTCGACGACCTCTGCGCAGGCACGACGGCCAGGCGCTGCGTACGGTGGGGCCTGCGATGATCGAGATCCTCACCCCAGCCCAGGTCGACCGAGCCCGCCGCACCGGCGCCCTCGTGGCCGACATCCTCCAGTCCCTGCGCAGCCGCAGCCAGGTCGGCACCAACCTGCTCGACCTCGACCGCTGGACCGCCGAGATGATCCGCGACGCCGGCGCCGAGTCCTGCTACGTCGACTACGCGCCGTCCTTCGGGCGCGGCCCGTTCGGCCACTACGTCTGCACGGCGGTCAACGACGCCGT
>JAYSEC010000111.1:0-10831 GCA_041914085.1 Nocardioides sp. | reverse complement strand
CCGCGTCGACGAAGGCGTGCTCCTTGTCGTGGCGCGCGTGCGGCGCGTGGTCGGTGGCCACCGCGTCGATCGTGCCGTCGGCCAGTCCCGCACGGACGGCGTCGACGTCCTCCTGCGGACGCAGGGGCGGGTTCACCTTGAAGGTGGGGTCGTAGCCGGTGAGCAGGTCGGTGGTCAGCAGCAGGTGGTGGGGCGTCACCTCGGCGGTGACGTCGATGCCCTGGGCCTTGGCCCACCGCACGACCTCGACCGACCCCGCGGTCGAGACGTGGGCGACGTGCACGCGCGAGCCGGTGTGGCGGGCGAGCATCACGTCACGGGCGACGATGACCTCCTCGGCGATGCCCGGCCAGCCCGGGAGGCCGAGCCGGCCGGACAGCTCGCCCTCGTGGCAGCACGCCGACGAGCCGGCGAGCGTCGGGTCCTGGGCGTGCTGCGAGACCACGCCCCCGAAGGCCTTGACGTACTCGAGCGCCCGGCGCATGACGCGGGCGTCGTGGACGCACCTCCCGTCGTCGGAGAACACGGTGACCCCGGCCCGCGAGCGGTGCATGAGCCCCAGCTCGGCCAGCTCCTCGCCGCCGAGGCCGCGCGTCACGGCGCCGACCGGCTGGACGTGGACGAGCCCGGCCTCGCGACCGAGCTCCCACACGCGGGTGGCGGCCTCGGCGGTGTCGGTGACCGGCGTGGTGTTGGCCATCGCGAGCACGGCGGTGTAGCCCCCGAGCGCTGCGGCGCGCGACCCGGTGAGGATCGTCTCCGCGTCCTCGCGCCCGGGCTCGCGCAGGTGCGTGTGGAGGTCGACGAGGCCCGGCAGCGCCACCAGGCCACCGGCGTCGATGGTCTCCGCGCCGGACGGCGCGGTGTCGACGAGCCTCCCGGCGTCGTCGACGTACAGGTCCGCGGTGCGCTCGCCGAGCAGCGAGGCTCCCTTGATCACGAGAGCCATCAGGCTTCCTCTCCTGCCAGCAGGTGGTAGAGCACGGCCATCCGGATCGCCAGCCCGCTGGAGACCTGCTCCAGCACGACCGACTGCGCCGCGTCGGCGGCGTCGGCGGCGATCTCGAGGCCGCGGTTCATCGGACCGGGGTGGCAGATGGGCACGTCGGGCTTGAGCAGCGCGAGCCGGTCGCGGGTGAGCCCGTAGCCGACGGTGTACTCCCGCGCGCTCGGGAAGAACGCGCCCGACATCCGCTCGCGCTGGACCCGCAGCATCATCACCGCGTCGGCCTCCGGCAGCACCGCGTCGACGTCGTACGACGTCTCGAAGCCGGCCGCGGCCGACCACGTGCCGATGCCGCTGGGCATCAGCGTCGGCGGGGCGACGACGGTCACCCGGGCGCCGAGCTTGGTCAGGCACTGGACGTTGGACCGGAAGACCCGGCTGTGGGTCAGGTCGCCGATGATCGCGACGTGGCGACCCTCGAGGGAGCCCAGGTGGCGCTGCAGGGTGTAGGCGTCGAGCAGCGCCTGCGTGGGGTGCTCGTGGGTGCCGTCGCCGGCGTTGACGACCGCGGCGTCGACCCACTCGCTGACCTGCAGTGCCGCGCCGCTGGCGGGGTGGCGGATCACCAGGCCGTCGACGCCCATCGCGCAGACCGTCAGCACGGTGTCGCGCAGGCTCTCACCCTTCGACGTGCTGGAGCCCTTGGCGCTGATGTTGATGACGTCGGCCGAGAGCCACTTGCCGGCGATCTCGAAGGACGACCGGGTGCGGGTGGAGTCCTCGAAGAACATGTTCACGACCGTGCGGCCGCGCAGCGCGGGCAGCTTCTTGACGTCGCGGCGCTGCACGTCGTGCATGTCGGCCGCGGTCTCGAAGAGCTGCTGGACCTCGTCGGTGGAGAGGTCGTCGATGGAGAGCAGGTGCTTCACGAGATGGTCACCTCGTCGACGCCGTCGACCTCGCTGAGCCGGACGCTCACGCGCTCGGCCAGGGCGCTCGGCAGGTTCTTGCCGACGTGGTCGGCGCGGATGGGCAGCTCGCGGTGGCCCCGGTCGACCAGCACGGCGAGACGGACGGCCGAGGGTCGACCCAGGTCGGCCAGCGCGTCAAGGGCGGCCCGGATCGTCCGCCCGGAGAAGAGCACGTCGTCCACCAGCACCACGACCTTCTTGTCGATGCCGGCCGGCGGCAGCGCGGTCTTGTGCGCGCGACGCGTCGGCTGCGAGCGCAGGTCGTCGCGGTACATCGTCACGTCGAGCTCGCCCACCGCGACGGGGGCACCCTCGACCGCGGCGATCTTCTCGGCGATCCGTCTCGCCAGCGGTACGCCGCGCGTGTGGAGGCCGAGCAGCACCAGGTCGGTCGCGCCCTTGTTGCGCTCGAGCAGCTCGTGGGAGATGCGGGTGAGGGCCCGGGAGATGTCACGGGCGTCGAGGACGGTGCGGTCCGCCCGGTCGCTCGCGGGTTCGGGCGTGGACCCGGGCAGGGCTTCTTCGGGGGCAGGCATCTGCGCGCCGGACCTCCTTCTCCGCCTCACGGGACGGCTCGTTAAAGGATGTCGATCGGGCCCGACCCTACCGGACCGACCGGGCACTTCCTCGCGCTGGCGCAGGCTGACCGGGCACTTCCTCGCGCTGGCGCAGCCTGACCGGGCACTTCCTCGCGCTGTAGCGCGAGGAAGTGCCCGGTCGACGCGTCGTAGCGCGAGGAAGTGCCCGGTCGACGCGTCGTAGCGCGAGGACGTGCCCGGTCAGCGCTCGAGGATCGCGACGACGCCCTGGCCGCCGGCGGCGCAGATCGAGATCAGCGCGCGGCCCCCCGTGCCGGTCGACTCAGCCTTCTGGGCGAGCAGCTTGGCGGCGACGGGGAGGATCCGCCCGCCGGTCGCGGCGAACGGGTGGGCGGCCGCGAGCGACGATCCGTTGACGTTCAGCCGGTCCCGGTCGATGGCCCCGAGCGGCCCGTCGAGGCCCAGGCGCTCCTTGCAGAAGACCGGGTCCTCCCACGCGGCGAGGGTGGCGAGGACCTGGGAGGCGAAGGCCTCGTGGATCTCGTAGTAGTCGAAGTCCTGCAGGGTGAGCCCGTTGCGCTCCAGCATCCGCGGCACGGCGTACGCCGGTGCCATCAGCAGGCCCTCGTGCCCGTTGACGTAGTCGACCGCGGCCGTCTCGGCGTCGACGAGGTGCGCCAGGACGGGCAGCCCTCGCTCCTCGGCCCACTCGTCGCTCGCGAGCAGCACGGCCGAGGCGCCGTCCGAGAGCGGCGTGCTGTTGCCGGCGGTCATCGTGGCGGCCGAGCCCTTGCCGAAGACCGGCTTGAGGGTGGCGAGCTTCTCGACGGTGGAGTCGGGACGCAGGTTGTTGTCGCGCTCGACGCCGCGGAACGCGGTGATCAGGTCGTCGTGGAAGCCCTCGTCGTAGGAGCGGGCCAGGTTGTGGTGCGAGCGCGCGGCGAGCTCGTCCTGCGCCTCGCGGCTGATCCGCCACTCCAGCGCGGTGAGGGCGGCGTGCTCCCCCATCGACAGCCGCGTGCGCGGCTCGCCGTTCTGCGGGATGTCGAGGCCGATGTCGCCCGGACGGATCGCGCCGAGCGCCTTGAGCCGGCTGGCCGTGTCCTTGGCGGAGTTGACCTTCATCAGCTTCTTGCGGAGCTTGTCGCTGATCGCCACCGGCGCGTCGGACGTGGTGTCGGTGCCGCCTGCGACCCCCGCGTCGATCACGCCCAGGGCGATCTTGTTCGCCACCTGGATCGCCGCCTGGAGGCCGGTGCCGCACGCCTGCTGGATGTCGGTGGCCGGGGTCTCGGGGGCGAGCCGCGAGCCCAGCACCGACTCGCGCGTGAGGTTGAAGTCGCGCGAGTGCTTGAGCACGGCACCCGCGACGACCTCGCCGAGGCGCTCGCCCTGCAGGTCGAAGCGCGTGACCAGGCCGTCGATGACCGCGGTGAGCATCTCCTGGTTGGAGACACCGGCGTAGACCGTGTTGGACCGGGCGAAGGGGATGCGGTTGCCGCCGACCACGGCGACCGGGCGAGTGGTGTTCTGCATGTCCATATCCTTGCCGGTGAGCACCCCGACGCCAACGGGGTGAGGGGCACGTCACGAAAAGTGGACTCCGAGTTGCACTCGGAGTTACATGTCCTCGTCCGCCGCACTCCCGAAAGGCCCGTCCCATGAGCGACCGCTACCAGGGCTTCGCGTCCACCCCGATCGGCCAGCTGTTCGTCAAGAACCTCGGCCTGCCGAACCCGACCCCGCTCGAGCGCTGGTCGGAGGGGGCGCCGCTCGTGGACGGCGTGGTCGTGCTCGGCGGGTCCGGGCGCCTCGCCGAGGTGCTCCCGACGACCCTCGACGGGCTCGGCATCGCCTCCACGCACGCACTGGAGGACGGCGCGCGCGCCAAGGCCCTCGTGTTCGACGCCACCGGCATCACCGACACCACCGCGCTCGTCGCCCTGCAGGAGTTCTTCACCCCGCTGATGCGGCGGCTCGAGACCTGCCCGCGCGTCGTCGTCCTCGGTACGCCGCCGGAGCTGGCGGCCGGCTCGGAGCGCGTCGCCCAGCGCGCGCTCGAGGGGTTCACCCGCTCGCTCGGCAAGGAGATCGGCCGGGGCGGGACCGTCCAGCTCGTCTACGTCGCGCCCGCCGCCGACGGCGCCGTGGACTCCACGCTCGCCTTCCTCCTCTCCCCCAAGTCGGCCTACGTCTCGGGCCAGGTGGTGCGGATCGGCGCCCACGGCTCGACGTCGACCGACCGGGTGGCCGACTGGACCCGCCCGCTCGCCGGCAGGGTCGCCCTCGTCACCGGCGCGAGCCGCGGCATCGGCGAGGAGATCGCCCGCGTGCTGCACCGTGACGGCGCCACCGTCGTCGGGGTGGACGTGCCCCAGGCGGCCAGCGAGCTGCAGACGCTCATGGCCGAGCTCGACGGCGACCACCTCGTGCTCGACATCACCGCCAAGGACGCGCCGCAGCGCATCGCCCACCACCTGCGCGAGCACCACGGTGGGGTCGACGTCGTGGTCCACAACGCCGGCATCACCCGCGACAAGAAGCTCGCCAACATGGCCGAGGACCGCTGGAGCAGCGTGGTCGCCGTCAACCTCACCGCTCCCGAGCTGATCACCCGCGAGCTCCTCGACGCCGGTGTCGTCCACCCGGGCGGCCGCATCATCGGCGTCGCCTCGATCGCCGGCATCGCCGGCAACGTCGGGCAGACCAACTACGCCACCTCGAAGGCCGGCGTGATCGGGCTCGTGGAGAGCCTGCGCGACGAGCTCCCGGACGGGATCACCGTCAACGCCGTCGCCCCCGGCTTCATCATCACGCAGATGACCGCCGCCGTGCCCTTCGCGACCCGGGAGGTCGGCCAGCGCCTCAACGCGATGGCGCAGGGCGGCCTGCCCGTCGACGTGGCCGAGACGATCGCCTGGTTCGCCAGCGCCGGCTCCGGCGCCGTCAACGGCAACGTGGTGCGCGTGTGCGGCCAGATGATGCTGGGCGCCTGATGGGCAGCCCCACGCCGGCCCCGAGGACGCTCACCGCGGAACCGGGCGGACTCGCCACCCTCGTCCGGGCGGCGCTGCCGGCCCTGCCGGTGGTCAACCGGTTGCCCGGCATCCGCAAGCGCCCGGCCGCGGACTTCGACGGGCTCGCCTACTCCCGCGCGGACGTCGTCGTGGCACGCGAGCGGGTCGACGCGTACGCCGCCGTGTGCGGCTTCCCGCGCAAGGACGTCACGCCGGTGACGTACCCGCACCTGCTCGCCTTCCCGCTGCACATGGCGATCATGGGCGATCCGGCGTTCCCCTACCCCGCGATCGGGATGGTGCACGTCGAGAACACGATCACCGCGCACCGCCCGGTCGGTGTCGGCGAGACGCTCGACGTCACCACGGCGGTCGGGGCGCCGCGTCCCCACGCGCGGGGCGTCCTGCTCGACTTCGTCACGACCGTCACGGCGGGCGGCGAGGTCGCCTGGGAGTCGACGTCGACCTACCTGCGCCGCGGCCGTTCCGTCGAGGGCGAGCCCGCCCCCGGGATGACGATCACCGGCACGCCGAGCGGTGGCATCGAGTGGCGGCTGCCCGCCGACCTCGGCCGGAGGTACGCCGCGGTGTCCGGGGACGCGAACCCGATCCACCTCTACCCGCTCACCGCCCGCGCGCTCGGCTTCCCCCGCCAGATCGCGCACGGGATGTGGACCCTGGCGCGCTCCGTCGCAGCCATCGAGAACCGGCTGCCCGACGCGGTGACGGTCGAGGTCGCGTTCAAGAAGCCGGTGCTGCTGCCGGCCACGGTGGCCTTCGCCGCCCGCCAGGACGACGACCGCTGGAGCTTCGCGATGACGAGCCCGAAGGACGGCTCGCCGCACCTGCTCGGCCGGACGTCGCCCGCCTGACGCAGCCGCCGGTGGCGCCTCAGCGGCGCGGGTTGCCGAAGCGGAGGGTGCGCACGACCCGCCGCACCGACGTCGCGGCGCGGCCGACGCCTTGGCTGAACGTCGCGGTCGCGGGCGACCAGACGCCCAGGTCGGTGACGCCGTCGCCGTTCCAGTCACCGGTGACGGGCAGGTCGCCGGCCGCGCCGAACTGCACGACCTCGAGGGCGGACAGCCCGGTCGCGCCCACTGCGCGGAGGGTGAAGGTCGCAGTGGCCTGGTCGAAGACGCCGAGGTCGGTGGTGCCGTTGCCGTCCCAGTCGCCCGTGACGGGCAGGTCGTCGGCGTCACCGAGCCACACCGGACTCGCCGACCCGTCGGGCATCCGCTGGTAGAACGTGCCCTCCGAGGAGCGGCGTACGCCGATCTCGGTGGTGCCGTTGCCGTCCCAGTCGCCGCTCACCGGGATGTCGGACGTCAGGCCCCACTTCGTCCGGATGATGCCCCGGGGCGTCTTGAGGCGGAACTTGCTGGTGCGTGGCGTCCGGACGCCCACGTCGAGCTGCCCGTCGCCGTCCCAGTCCCCGAGCAGCGGCTCGTCGAAGGCCTTCCCGAACGTCACGGTGACCCCCGAGCTGAAGAGGAACGACGACCGCTTCGCCCGGCGGAACACCGCGACCTCCGAGACGCGGCTGCCGGCGAGGTCCCCCGCCAGCGGCACGTCGACGCAGTTGGCGGAGGTGAGGGCCCCGCTGCGGAACGCGGTGCCGGCGAACCAGGCCGACACGACGCTGCGGCCGACCTTCTCCTCGAAGTGCAGGTGCGATCCGGACGCGTTGCCGCTGTCGCCGAGCGTCCCGACCATCGCGCCCTGGTCGACCCGCTGGCCGACGCCCACCACGACGCTCGCCAGGTGGGCGTACAGCGACGACTCGCCGTTGCCGTGGTCGAGGACGACCCAGCGGCCGTAGCCGCCCTTCGGGGTCGCGTACGCCGTCGTCACCACGCCCGCGGCAGCGGCCACGACGGGCGCCCCGAGGTCGGGGTTGCGGTTCCAGTCGATCGCGTGCGGGCTCGGGCTGTGCCCCGCCCGGGTCGCCCCGCTCCACGTCTCCCCGCACGGGAACGGCATCTGGTACGCCGTGACCGGCGCACCGCGGCGCGCCGTCGCCGGTGCCGCCGGCGCGAGCAGCGCCAGGGTCGCCGCGGCGGCCACGACGGTCGTCGTACGCGGGGTCAGGCGCATGGGTGAGCGTCCTCGTCACGGGGCAGTCAGGGGTGGGAGGCGTCACCGGGCCCACCGCACGAACCGTCACGGCAGTCACAGGCGCCACACGAGCGCTCACAGGTTACGGCCGCGCGACACGCCGCGTCAGCCGAATGCAGAAAACTACAGCGATGTAGTGCTAAGGGCGGTCGTCGCGGAGTCGGATCAGGCCCTCCTGGGCGACCGTCGCCACGAGCTCGCCCGACTGCGTGAAGACGCGTGCCAGCGCCAGGCCCCGCGCGCCTCCGGCGAACGGGGAGAACTGGTCGTAGAGCCACCACTCGTCGGCCCGGAACGGCTTGTGGAACCAGATCGTGTGGTCGAGCGAGGCGGGCATCAGCCGCGGCGAGGCGATGTGGATGCCGTGCGGCACCAGGGCCGCGCCCAGGAGCGTCAGGTCGCTGGCGTAGGTGAACGCCGCGGTCTGGAGCGTGGGGTCGGAGGAGACCTCGCCGTCGACCTTGATCCACAGCCGCGCGCGGGCCGGGTGGTCGGGGTCGTCCGGGATGCCCGTGCCGGTGATGCCGACGTGCCGGATGTCGAGCGCCGACCACTCCCGCTCCCAGAGCTCGGCGGCCTCCGGGCCGCGCTCGCGCGCGAGCTCGACGAGGGGCATGCCCTGCTCGGGCGGGACCACGTCGGGCATCCGGTCCTGGTGCTCGAGCCCCGGCTCGGGGATCTGGAAGTTGGCGGTCATGTAGTAGATGGGCCGGCCGTGCTGGCGCGCGGACACCCTCCGGGTGGAGAACGAGCGGCCGTCGCGGATGCGCTCGACGTCGTACACGATCGGGACGGCCGGGTCGCCCGGCCTCAAGAAGTAGGAGTGGAGCGAGTGGAGGACGAAGTCGCCCTCGACGCTGCGCGTGGCCGCGACGACGGCCTGGGCCGCGACCTGGCCGCCGAAGACGCGCTGGCGCTCGGTGCGCGCCTGCGTCCCGCGGAAGAGGTCGACCTCGAGCTCCTCGAGCTCGAGCAGGGTCGCGAGCTCTGCAGCACTGCCCGCCATCAGCGGTCCTCCCAGCCGGTCTCGTCCCCGTTGTCCTTGCCGGGGTCCTTGGACGGGTCGTCGAGCCCGGCCAGGAACGCCTCGAACGCGCTGCCGATCTCCTCGCCGGTCGGCAGCGGCTCGTCGCCGGCGAGCAGGGACGTGCCGGCGGCCTCGGCCTCGCGGAAGGCGTCGTACTGCTGCTCGAGGCCACGCACGACGTCGCCGACCTCGTCGTGGGAGGCGAGGTAGCGGTCGACCTCGGTCTCGGTGATCTCGGCGGCCTCGCGGACGTCGGTGAGGTCGATGGTCAGGTGGCCGCCGATCTCGAGGTGCTCGAGCAGCACGAGCGCGGCCTGGGGGTACTCCATCTGCGCGAGGTAGTGGGGGATGTGGGCGACGAAGCCGAGCGCGTCGTGCCCCCACTCCCCCAGCCGGATCTCGAGCAGCGCCTGCGCGCTGGCCGGCACCCGCAGCTCGCCCTGCCACGGGCTCTCGCCGGGCACGAGGTCGGGCCGGTTGGCGTGCGGGGTGATCGCGATCGGGCGCGTGTGCGGGACGGCCATCGGGACTGCGCCCAGGCTGACCACGCGGGCCACGCCGAAGTGCTCGACGACCTCGCGGACGGCGCGGGCGAAGGCCTCCCACCGGATGTCGGGCTCGGGTCCCGCCAGCAGCAGGAAGGGCGTACCACCGGTGTCGCGCAGGGCGCGGACCGCCAGGCGCGGCGCCTCGTAGTCGGTGTAGTGGTCGCGGTGGAACGTCACGGGCGGGCGGCGGGCGCGGTAGTCGTGCAGCGCGTCGACGTCGAAGGTGGCCACGACCTTGCCGCCGGACAGCTCGGCGAGGTGGGTGGCGGCGAGCTCGGCCGCCTTGCCGGCGTCGAGGAAGCCGGTCAGCACGCAGACGAGCGTCAGGTCGCCCGCGTCGGCGAGCACCTCCGCGTCGTCCACGATGTGCACGAGTCGTTCGGCCATGGGGCAACCCTAGTGAGTCGGCACTCGTGACCCGACACACACCCGCACTTCTGGGCAGGTCTTGTTACTCAGGGGTAACGTGTCGCCGTCCTGCTGTTCTCATCCCTGGGAGATATCAGTGCCCCGTCCACAGCGTGAGGTCGTCTTCGTCGACGGCGTGCGCACCCCGTTCGGCAAGGCCAAGGGCCAGTACGCCGAGACGCGCGCCGACGACCTCGTCATCAAGTGCATCCGTGAGCTGATGCGCCGCAACCCGTCCCTGCCGCCCGAGCGGGTGGACGAGGTCGCGGTCGCCGCCACCACCCAGATCGGCGACCAGGGCCTGACCATCGGCCGCACCGCCGCCCTCCTCTCCGGGCTGCCGCAGAGCGTCCCGGGCTACTCCATCGACCGCATGTGCGCGGGCGCCATGACCGCGGTCACCAACACCGCGTCCGGCATCGCCTTCGGCGCCTACGACGTCGCCATCGCCGGCGGTGTCGAGCACATGGGCCGCCACCCGATGGGCGAGGGCGTGGACCCCAACCCCCGCATCCTCTCCGAGCGGATCGTCGACCCCGACGCGCTCGTGATGGGCAAGACGGCTGAGAACCTCCACGACCGCTACCCCACGATCACCAAGCAGCGCGTGGACGAGTACGCCGTCCGCAGCCAGCAGAAGACCAAGGCCGCCTACGACGCCGGCAAGATCCAGCCCGACCTGGTGCCCGTCGCGACCCGCTCCGCCGACGCCGGCTGGGGCCTGGCCACCCTCGACGAGCCGATGCGCCCCGAGACCACGCTGGAGTCGCTCGCCGGCCTCAAGACCCCGTTCCGCTCGCACGGCAACGTGACCGCCGGCAACGCCGCGGGCATCAACGACGGCGCCACCGCGGCGCTCCTCGCGGACGAGGAGACCGCGCGCGAGCTCGGCCTGCCGGTCAAGATGCGCCTGGTGACCTACGCCTTCGTCGGCGTCGAGCCCGAGGTGATGGGCGCCGGCCCGATCCCGGCCACCGAGAAGGCGCTGCGCCTCGCCGGCCTGACGATCGACGACATCGACGCCTTCGAGGTCAACGAGGCGTTCGCGGTGCAGGTGCTCGCGTTCCTCGAGCACTACGGCATCGCCGACGACGACCCGCGGGTGAACCCGTATGGCGGCGCGATCGCGATGGGCCACCCGCTCGCCTCCTCCGGCGTACGCCTGATGAACCAGCTGGCGCGCCAGTTCGAGGAGCGTCCCGAGGTCCGCTACGGCCTCACCACCATGTGCATCGGCATCGGCATGGGCGGCACCGT
>JAYSEC010000110.1:6705-11060 GCA_041914085.1 Nocardioides sp. | reverse complement strand
CCGCCGCCGGGGAAGACGCACATCCCGCCGGCGAAGGCCATCGACGTCTGGCGCCGCAGGAGGTAGACCTCGGAGCCCGACGCCCCGGGTCGCAGCAGCACCACGGTGGCCGCGTCACGCGGCTCGGCGGGCGTCGCGCCGCCCTCGGCGTACGACCGGGCCTGGGCGACGAGCGCCTCCGGGAGGGGCAGGCGCTCCACCGTCAGACCTCGACGATGATCTCGACCTCGACGGGGACGTCGAGCGGCAGCACCGCGACACCGACGGCGGAGCGGGCGTGCAGGCCCGCGTCGCCGAAGACCTCGCCGAGCAGCTCGGAGGCACCGTTGGCGACCTTCGGCTGGCCCGTGAAGTCGGACGTCGAGGCGACGAAGACGACGACCTTCACGACGCGCTTGACGTCGTCGAGGGAGCCGATCTCGGCCTTCACCGCGGCGAGCGCGTTGAGGGCGCACTGGCGCGCGCACTCGTAGCCCTGCTCCTCGGTGACCGCGCCGCCGACCTTGCCGACCGCGACCATCTCACCGTCGCGCGCCGGCAGCTGGCCGGCGGTGAAGACGAGGTTCCCGGTGCGAGCGGTGGGCTGGTAGGCCGCGACGGGCGGGACGACCTCGGGGAGGGTGATGCCCAGCTCGGCCAGACGCGCCTCAGCAGAGGTGGCGCCCATGTCAGGCGCCCTGCCCGGGACGCTTGAGGAAGGCGACCAGGCCGCCCTGGGCGTTGGTGTGGATGGCCACCAGCTCCCAGCCGTCCTGGCCGAAGTTGTTGAGCATCAGGGCTTCGTTGTGGAGCGGAATCGGCGCCACCTGGTATTCCCACTTCGTCATGGCTCGCACCCTACTCGGGGCGGACGGCCGTCCTCCCGTGGGCGGACGTGCGACCGCGCGCAGCCGTCTACCGTCTGCACCATGGCGTCGACGACGGAGCTGCACCCCTGGCGCCTCGGTCCGCGCGGACGGCGCTGGTTCGACCTGCTGCTGGTCGCCGGCCTGCTGCTCCTCGTCATGGGCCACGTGGTCGCCGGCCAGGTGGCGTCCATCGCGTTCTCGGTGGCCGAGCTGGTGCCGCTGCTGTGGCGGCGGCGCCACGCGTGGCCGGTGTTCCTCACCGTCGCCGCGCTCAGCGCCGCGCAGGCCGCGGTGGTGGCCGAGCCGACGGTCGGCCAGCTCGCGTTCCCGGTCGCGGTCTACTCGGTGGCGCGCTGGGCCCCGCGCTGGCAGGGCGTCACCGCACTCGTCGTCGGGTACGCCGGCGCGGCGGTGGCGTCGACGCGCTGGCTGATCGGCTTCGGTGCCGGCGACCTCACCGCCTCCAACCTCGCCCCCTACGCCGTGACCATCAGCGCGATCGTGACCGCCGCTTGGGCGCTGGGCTTCGCGGCGCAGTCGCGGGAGAAGTACGTCGCCTCGCTGCTCGCCCGTGCCGAGCAGGCCGAGCGGATGGCCGAGCGGGAGGTCGAGCTGGCCGCCCGCGACGAGCGGTCCCGGATCGCCCGGGAGATGCACGACGTCGTCGCCCACGGGCTGTCGGTGATCGTGATCCAGGCCGACGGCGCGCGCTACGCCGCGGCCAAGGACCCCGGCGTCGCT
The DNA here is from genome assembly GCA_041914085.1 of Nocardioides sp. Taxonomy (GTDB): domain Bacteria; phylum Actinomycetota; class Actinomycetes; order Propionibacteriales; family Nocardioidaceae; genus Nocardioides. The sequence continues at coordinate 9,471 of JAYSEC010000110.1, read as the reverse complement.
GTCGGCACCCTCGAGACCATCTCGACGACCGGCCGCGAGGCGCTCACGGAGATGCGCCGGCTGCTCGGGCTGCTGCGCGACGGGGACACCGGGGTGGCGCCGCAGCCCGGGCTGGACGACGTCCGCCACCTGGTGGACGAGGCGAGGGCCGCCGGGACGCGGGTCGAGGCCGACCTTCCGCCGGCGCCGGTCGACGTGCCCGACGGCGTCGGGCTGGCGGCGTACCGCATCGTGCAGGAGGCGCTGACCAACGTGCGCAAGCACGCCGGTCCGGCGGCGACGGCCTCGGTGCGGGTCGCCGTCGGGCGCGAGGTGGAGGTCGAGGTGCGCGACGACGGGCGCGGTGCGGCCGCGGCGTCGGACGGCCACGGGCTGGGCCTGGTGGGGATGCGCGAGCGGGCGGCCGTGCACGGCGGCACGCTCCGGGCGGGGCCGGCGCCGGGCGGCGGGTTCGCGGTGTCTGCGAGGCTGCCGCTGTGAGCGAGCCGATCCGGGTCTTCCTCGTGGACGACCAGCAGATGGTGCGCGCCGGCTTCCGGATGCTGGTCGAGAGCCAGGACGACATGGTCGTCGTCGGCGAGGCCGGCGACGGCGGCGAGGCGCTGGCCCAGCTCGCCGTCACCGCCGCCGACGTGGTGCTGATGGACGTCCGGATGCCGCGGCTCGACGGCGTCGAGGCCACCCGCCGGCTGCTCGCCGGCCCGACCCCGCCCCGCGTCATCGTGCTGACGACCTTCGACCTCGACGAGTACGCCTTCGCCGCCATCCGCGCCGGTGCCTCCGCCTTCCTGCTCAAGGACGCCGCACCGCCCGACCTGCTGGGCGCGATCCGCGCCGTGCAGGCCGGCGACGCCGTCGTCGCACCCAGCACCACGCGCCGGCTGCTCGACCACTTCGCGGCGCTCCCCGACCCGGCCGCCCCCGCCGCCACGGACGACCGGCTCGCCCTCCTCACCGAGCGCGAGGTCGAGGTGCTCACCCTCATCGCCCGCGGGCTGAGCAACACCGAGATCGCCGCCGACCTCGTGGTTGCCGAGACCACCGTCAAGACCCACGTCGGCCGGATCCTCGCCAAGACCGGCTCGCGCGACCGGGTCCAGCTCGTCGTCCTCGGCTACGAGTCGGGCCTCGTCACCCCCTGACGTCCTCCCCAGGTCGTACGACGACCGGTCGGGTCCGCCCGCGGACCGATCGAGGGTCCGTCCCGGGGGCCGACGATCGGGCGGCCGCGGACGACGAGCGTTGTCCCCATGACGACCACACTCACCCACCAGACGACGGCCGCCAGCGCGCGCGGCCTCACCCGCACCTACGGCGACGGCGACAGCGCCGTCCATGCACTGCGCGGCATCGACCTCGACCTGCCGGCCGGCCGGTTCACCGCGATCATGGGACCGAGCGGGTCCGGCAAGTCGACCCTCATGCACTGCCTGGCCGGGCTCGACGCGGCCACCGCGGGCACGGTCACGGTCGCCGGGCGCGACCTCGCCGGGCTCGACGACACCGCGCTGACCCTCTTCCGCCGCGAGCACATCGGGTTCGTCTTCCAGGCCTTCAACCTGATCCCGATGCTCACCGCCGGCCAGAACATCCTGCTCCCGCTGGAGCTCGCCGGGCGGCAGGTCGATCGCGAGCGCTACGACCAGGTCGTCGGCGTCCTCGGCCTCGCCGACCGCCTCGGCCACCTGCCCAGCGAGCTCTCCGGCGGCCAGCAGCAGCGCGTCGCCATCGCCCGCGCCCTGGTCACCCAGCCCGACATCGTCTTCGCCGACGAGCCGACCGGCAACCTCGACAGCGAGGCCAGCGCCGAGGTCCTCGGCCACCTCCGCCGCTCGGTCCGCGAGCTCGGCATGACCGTCGTCATGGTCACCCACGAGCTCGACGCGGCGTCGTACGCCGACGACGTCGTGGTCATCCACGACGGTGCCGTCAGCGCGCACCTCACCGATCCCGGCCAGGACGAGCTGGTCGCCGCGCTGCGCGGGCGGAGCGCCTGATGCGCGGGGTGCTGCTCGCGTCGCTGCGCCACCACACGCGCAGGTACGTCGCCGCCGCGCTCGCCGTGGTCATCGGCGTCGCCTTCGTCGTGGTCACCGGCATGCTGACCGGCGCCACCCGCGAGGGCCTGACCGCCGACGTCGGGGCGCCGGTCGCCGCGGTCGACCACGTGGTCACCGTCGACGACGCGAAGGCCGCGGCCCGGCTCGTCGACGCCGGCGCCGAGCGCGGGATCCCCGCGCTGACGCTGGGCTACGCGATGGAGGGCGTGAGCCGCGACGGCGTCCAGCTCTCGGCGTCCGCGGACGTCGCCGAGGTCTCGCTCGACCCCGCGCTGCAGTGGCAGGACCTCGAGGACGGCCGGTTCCCCACGGCGGCCGACGAGGCCGTGGCCGACGTCAACGCCGCCAAGAGCACCGACGTCGGCATCGGCGACGTGCTCACCATCGGCACCGGCGAGGCGGCTGCGGACGTGGAGGTCGTCGGGCTCGTCGACAGCCCGGCGGCGATGGGCGCGGCGCTCTACGTCCCCTGGGAGGTCCTCGACCGGTTCCGCGGCACGCTGTGGGTCGACGCCGTCGCCTGGGGCGGGCCGCCCGGGGTCGCCACCGAGGTCGTGCCGGCCGCGACCGTGGAGGCCGCCGACGAGTGGGTCGCGGCCCGTCAGGCCGAGATCTCGCGCGGCGTCGACGTGCTCGCCGTCATGGCGCTGGTCTTCGTCTTCATCGCCCTGTTCGTCGGCGTGATGGTCATCGCCAACACCTTCGC
>JAYSEC010000110.1:0-6605 GCA_041914085.1 Nocardioides sp. | reverse complement strand
TGGTCGTGACGCTCCTCGCCGCGTGGCTCCCGACCCGCAGCGCGACGAAGGTCGCCCCGCTGGCGGCGCTGCGACCCGACACGGGGGTCGACGTACGCTCCGCCGCCGGTCGCTGGCGACTCGCGCTCGCCGCGCTCTTCCTGGCCGGAGGGACGTTCCTGCTCGTCGTGTCCGTGGTCTCGCACACGGTTCCGGTCATGCTGCTGGGCGGGGGTGCCGCGTTCATCGGCGTGCTGCTGCTCGGGCCGGTGCTGGTGCCCGCGCTCATCCGCGCGGTCGGCCGGCTCGTCGGACGCGGCCCGGTGCGGCAGCTCGCCACCGGCAACGCGGTGCGCAACCCACGCCGTACGGCGACCACCGCCGCGTCGCTGCTCATCGGGGTCACCCTCACCACGGCCGTGCTCACCGGGCTCGCGTCCACGCGCACCGAGCTCGACCGCGAGATGGACCAGGAGTACCCGCTCGACGCGACCATCACCGCGGTCGACGGCCCGCTCGCGGCCGACCTGGCCGAGCGGGCGGGTGCCGTCGACGGCGTCGCGGACGTCGTCGCCCTGGACGGGACGATGGCGAGCATCGGACCGGTCGCGGTGCCGCTGGTGGGGGTCGACGACCGGTCCGGCGTGGTCCGCGGACCCGACGACCTGGCCCCGGCCGACGACGTGCTGCTGCTGCCGTACGACGTCGTCGAGGAGCTCCCCCGAAGGCTCGGCGACCGCGTGTGGGACGACCACGAGCTGACCCTGACCGTCGGTGGACGTGACCACACGGTGCGGGTCGAGCCCGCCTCGGGCTGGGGTCGCGCCGGGATCGTCTCGGCCACCACGCTGGCCACGCTCGACTCCTCGCCCCAGCCCACTGCCGTGTGGGTGCGCGCGGACGACGGCGCCGACGCCGAGGACCTCCGCGGCGACCTCGCCGCACTCGCCGGGGCGTCCGGCGCCGGGCTCGACGGGGGCTACGGCAACCGCGCCTGGGTGGGCCTCCAGGTCGACGTGATGACCGGTGCGGTCGTCGGGCTGCTCGGCATCGCGATCGTGATCGCGCTGGTCGGGATCGCCAACACGCTCGGCCTGTCGGTGCTCGAGCGGGGCCGGGAGAACGCGCTCCTGCGGGCGATGGGCCTGACCCGCCGGCAGCTGCGCCGCGCCATGGCGGCCGAGGGGTTGCTGCTGTCCGGGGTGGCCACGGTCCTCGGGACGGCGCTCGGGCTGGTCTTCGCCTGGGTCGGCGTCGAGGTGCTGATCGGCACGGTCGTCGACGACGTGTCGCTGACCGTCCCGGTGCTGCAGGTGACCGCGGTGGCGGTGGTGGCCGCACTGGCCGGTCTCGGCGCGTGCGTCGTGCCGGCGCGCCGGGCGGCGCGTGTCACGCCGGCAGCCGGGCTGGCGCTGGACTGACGCGGACTGGACGCACGAGATGGCCGCCCAACGCCCGGAATTCCGGGTGTTGAGCGGCCATTGGTCCGCTCGAGACGCCAGAGGCGCGTCCTCAGTCGGTCTTGCGGCTGACCAGCAGCCCGAGGACGGCGTAGCCCACGACGAGGTGGGCGACCGCCACGACGTGGGCGGCGGTGTCGCCGAAGATGCCCAGGGTCGGGATCACGACGACGGCCCAGCTCTCGGCCACCATGGGCCAGAAGCGGGACAGGCCCTTCCACCGACCGGCCACCGCGATGCGGATGCCGATGAGGAACATGCCGAGCATCGACAGCGGCCAGAAGGCGTCGAGGGCCATCCAGCCCGCCTGGTCCATGTCGGTCAGGCCGAGGCCGTCGCCGGCCGTCGACCCGATCGCCAGGACCACCGCCACCGCCTCGACGCGCAGCACGACGCGGGCCAGGCGCCCGGACCCGAGGGCCCGGGTCCGCCACAGGGTGCGGAGCAGGAAGAGCAGGCCGACCTGGAAGAGGCCCGAGGACAGCGAGAAGGCCACCTCCTCGCCCCGAGTCGCGGGGTCGATGCCGCCGAAGGCCATTGCCGTGGCCCAGGCGAGGGCGCCGGCGGTGAGGACCGCGCCGTGGACGGCGTACGGCCGCTCGGCGACGGTGGTGCCCGCGTCGCGAGCCGCGACGTCGGAGCGGGCGGGAGCGGGTGAGTGCTGGATCGTCACGGTCGTGACTCCTGTCGTTTCGTGGGTGTCGGGCCGCGGTCGGCGGCGCACCCGGAACGCTCGCGGTCCCGGCGACCCGCGCGTCAGGGAGCGCGGTCCCCTCCCCGTCCCGAGGAGTGGTCCCCCGGAGCAGGGACCGCAGTCCCGGGACGACGGGACATCCGCGCGGTGATACTGCTCGCGTGCGCAGACTCCTCGAGCCCGTCGTCGTGGCGGTGGCGTCGCTCGCCGCGGTCGCCGCGTCGCTGTGGCTCGACCTCGCCACCACCGACGCCGAGCGGGCAGCCGCGACCACCGAGCCCGCCACCTCCACTGCCGTGCCGGGCCTGCTCCTCGCCGCCGCGTCGGTGATCGTGCTGGCGGGCCGGCCGGGCGACGCCGTCGGCCGGTTGCTCGGCGTGGTGGCGGTGGCATGGACCCTCGACGGGGCGCTGTACGGCTGGGTCGCCTACGCCCTGGCCCACGACCTGCCGGGCACCGACCTCGCGTTCTGGTTCGTCGCCCGCGTGGGCGCGTTCCTGCTCTCCGGGCTGGTCGCGCTGCTGCTGCTCTACCCCACCGGAACTCTCCTGCCCGGGCGCGCACGCCGGGCAGCGGTCGCCGTGCTGGTCGCCTCGGTCGCGCTCCCGGTCATGCTGCTGCTGGCGCCGGACTCCGTCGTGTTCGCCGCCGGCGAGCCCGTCGGCTCCACCGAGCTGGTGGCCGTGCCGTGGTCGGACGCCACGGCCGAGGCGTTGCTGCGCGCCGCCCAGGTGCTGACCCTCGGGTCGATCGTCGGTGCGGTGGCCCTGGTGTGGGTGCGCCACCGCGGCGCCGACCCGGCCGAGCGGACCCAGCTCCGCTGGCTCCTCTGGGCCGGCATCATGTGCGTCCTGATGGTCGCGGCCGGCGCCACCTTGTCGGTCGGCGGGCTCGTCACCACGGTCCTGCTCGACCTCGCCGTCGCCGCGCTCGCCGTCTCGGTCACCATCGGGCTGCTCCGCCCGGAGCTCGGCGACGTCGACGCCCTGGTCGCGTGGACGCTCACCACCGCCGTGGTGGCGGCTGCGGTGGTCGCGGTCGACGTGCTGGTCCTCGCCGCGGGCACGGCGCTGCTGGGCGACCGCCTCGACGAGCGCGACGCGACGCTGGTGGTGCTCGTGCTCGCGGTGCTCGTCTACGGCCCGCTCCGCGCCTGGCTGGGCGCACTCGTGCGCCGCCTCCTGCTCGGGCGCCGCACCGACCGCTACGGCGCCGTCACCGGGCTGGCGGCTCGGCTCGAGACCACCGGCACCATCGACGAGCAGCTCCCCGCCCTGGCCGGCGCGGTCGCCGAGACCTTCAAGGTCGGCCACGTGCGGGTCGAGGTGGTGGCCCCCGGCGGCGGGCTGCTGTCGGCCTCGCACGGCCCGCCGCCCACGGAGGTGCAGGAGATCGACATCGCCTACCAGGGCGAGCGCGTGGGACGGCTGGCGCTGCCCGTGCAGGGCTTTCGCTCGATGCTCTCCCACCGCGACCAGGGCCTGCTGGTCGACCTCGTGCGCCAGGCCGCGGTGGCGATCCGCGCCCGTCTCCTGGCGACCGAGCTGCAGGAGAGCCGCGAGCGGCTTGTGCTCGGGCGGGAGGACGACCGCCGCCGCATCCGCCGCGACCTCCACGACGGGCTCGGCCCGGCGCTCGGCGGCGTGGCACTGCGGCTGCAGGCGGCCGGCAACGCCGTCACCACGGACCCCGAGCGCGCCCGTGAGCTCCTCGGGCTGGCCCGCACGGAGGTCAGCGACGCGCTCGACGACGTACGCCGCCTCGTGCACGACCTGCGCCCGCCGGCCCTCGACGACCTCGGCCTCGAGGCTGCCGTGCGGCAGCAGGCCGACCGGGTGCGGTCCGCGGTCGCGGTGACCGTCTCGGCGGTCGGCCTCACGGGGTTGCCGGCGGCCGTGGAGGTGGCGGCCTACCGGATCGTGGCGGAGGCACTGACCAACGTGGTCAAGCACGCCGGCGCCGCGCGGGTCGACGTACGCCTCGAGGCGGGCGACACCGCCCTGGACGTCGTCGTCGCCGACGACGGGTGCGGCATCGGCCCCGACGTCACCGCCGGCGTCGGGCTGCTGTCGTTGCGCGAGCGCGCCGAGGAGCTCGGCGGCCGCTGCGAGGTCGTCTGCCCGGACGCCGGTGGCACGACGGTGCACGCCGTCCTGCCGTACGGTCGCGGCACCGCGCCCGAGAGGAGCACCCCGTGAGCGAGCCGAGCCAGCCGATCCGGCTCCTGATCGCCGACGACCACCCGGTGTACCGCGACGGGCTCGCGTCGCTGCTCGACCCCCTCGACGGGATCGAGGTCGTCGCGCGAGCCGCCGACGGCGCCGAGGCCGTGGCGCTGGTCGCCGAGCACAATCCCGACGTGGTGGTCATGGACGTCCAGATGCCCGTGATGAACGGGATCGACGCGACCCGCGCCGTCGTCGCCGCCCACCCGGGCACCGGGGTGCTCGTGCTGACGATGGGTGAGGACGACGGCACGGTGCTCTCCGCGCTGCGGGCCGGGGCGCGCGGCTACCTCCGCAAGGGGGCCGAGCAGGACGAGATCGTCCGGGCGATCGCGACGGTGCACTCCGGCGGAGTGGTCTTCGGCGCCTCGCTGGCGGCTCGGATCGCCGAGGTGCTCGCGCCCACCGACCGTCCGGAGCGGCCGTTCCCGGAGCTCACCGAACGCGAGACCGAGGTCCTCGACCTGATCGCCGCCGGCCGCAGCAACGGACAGATCGCCCAGCAGCTGTTCCTCTCGCCGAAGACGATCCGCAACAACATCACCAGCATCCTGGCCAAGCTGCAGGCCACCGACCGCGCCGAGGTCATCATCAGGGCGCGCGACGCCGGTCTGGGCCGCAACGACTGACGTGCCGCTAGATTCCAGCAATGGAGCAGCAGCGCACGGACGCGGCCGAGAGCCGTGAGAACAAGCAGGGACGCGATCCCTTCGAGAAGTTCGTCGACGTCTCGACCACCCTGATCAGCCGAGCGCCGTTCTTCGCCGTCTGCGTCGCGGTCGTCGTGGTGTGGGCCGTCAGCTATCCGCTCTGGAGCAGCGTCACCAAGTGGGAGCTGGCGATCCACACCTTCGGCGCGGTGCTGTCGCTGCTGCTGCTGGTGCTGCTCGAGAACGCGGCTCGCCGCAACCAGGAGGCCATGCAGGAGAAGCTCAACGTGCTCGCCGAGGCCCTCGCGGCGCTGATGGAGTCACGCGCCGCCGACGACCCCGGCCTCGACGAGGCGGTCGACCGGCTCCGCGAGGCCGTCGGCCTGGAGGAGCGGCACTAGCTGAACGACGAGGGCCGGGTTCAGCCGGCGAGCAGCCGCAGGGTGGTCTCACGGTTCGGCGACGACTGCGCGTCGGTGCCGGCGTGCGCGCCGGCGACCGGGTGCACCATCACCTCGTCGACGCCGTAGGTCGCGGCCAGGTCCAGGACCTGCCGGCGCGCCTGCTCGGCGTCACCCACCACCCAGCGCCCGGACATCGCGCGGCCGAAGGCCTGCTGGTCCGCGGACATCTCGACCGCCTCGGCCTCCTCGACGAGGCGCTGCGGGTGCAGCGGGGCGCCGGTGCGCAGCGCGATCATCTGCTGGACGTTGGGCAGCGCCTGGCGGCGCGCCTCCTCCTCGGTCTCGGCGACGACGGCGTTGACGGTGAGGAACGTGCGCGGCTCGGGATACTCCGGCGAGGGCTGGTACGACGACCGGTAGAGGTCGAGCGCGACGCCGGTCCCCTCGCCCGAGAAGTGGTGGGCGAAGACGTACGGCAGTCCCTTCTCGGCGGCCAGGCGCGCGGAGTAGTCCGACGACCCGAGCAGCCAGATGTCGGCGACCGAGCGAGCCGAGGGGGTGGCGCGCAACGGCTGGCGGCGAGGGCCGACCTGCAGCTCGACGCCGTCGCTGGTCATGAGGGTCCGGATGTCCTCGACGTAGTCGGGGAACTTGGTGACGGCGTCGTCGGCCGACTCGGCACTGCCGCCGCGCAGGACGTACCGGGTCAGCGGGTCGGTGCCGGGCGCGCGGCCGATGCCGAGGTCGATGCGGCCCGGGAAGGCCGCCTCGAGGAGCGCGAACTGCTCGGCCACGACCAGCGGGGCGTGGTTGGGCAGCATCACGCCGCCGGAGCCCACCCGGATGCGCGACGTCGCGGCGGCGAGCATCGCGATCAGCACCGGCGGGTTGGTCGCGGCGACCGCCGGCATGTTGTGGTGCTCCGCGACCCAGTAGCGGCGGTAGCCGAGCTCGTCGGCGACCCGCGCGAGGCCCCGGGAGGCCGCGATCGCGTCGCCGGTGGTCTGGTCGCTGCGGACAGGGACGAGGTCGAGCACGGACAGGTCGACGGAGGGTGCAGTCACTGCGGGCACAGCGCCCGCGGACTGGGGGATATTCCGCCGCTCGACCCCGTTGACCTCACGTGCACCTGAGGTCTTACCGTCGTGCCAGTGAGCACCAGCACGACCCGCGAGCCCCGCGAGCGGATCCTC
>JAYSEC010000109.1:0-11137 GCA_041914085.1 Nocardioides sp. | reverse complement strand
AGGTCGCGCTCGGCGACCTCGAGGCCCTCGCCGTAGGTCATCAGGTCCTCCATCACCGAGCCGAGCTCCGGTGACATCGAGGAGAGCCCGAGCAGGCGTCCGACGGCGTCGGAGGAGGTGATGACCGAGTTGGCGCCGGACTGCCGCATGAGCGGGACGTTCTCGTGCTCGCGCACCGCGGCCACGATCCACGCGTCGGGGTTGAGCTGGCGCACCGTGAGGGTCACGAGCACGTTGGAGTCGTCGCGGTCGGTGGTGATGATGACGTGGGTCGCCTTCTCGACACCGGCCTGACGCAGCACCCCGCGGCGCGTGGCGTCGCCGGCGATGACCACGAGCTGGTCGCGGTTGCCGTCGGCGACCGCCACCGGGCTGGGGTCGACGACGACGATCGCGTCACGGACGTAGCCGTTGTTGAGGAGGGTCTCGATCGCGCTGCGGCCCTTGGTGCCGTAGCCGACGACGACGACGTGCTGGTTCATCTTCTTCCTCCACCGGGAGACCCGGAACATCTCGCGTCCCTGGGAGGCGAGGACCTCCAGGGTGGTGCCGATCAGCAGGACCAGGAACGCGATGCGGGCCGGTGTGATGACCAGGGCGTTGACCAGGCGCGCCTGCGGCGACACCGGCGCGATGTCGCCGTAGCCGGTCGTGCTGAGCGTGACGGTCGTGTAGTAGAACGCGTCGAGCAGGCTGATCTCGTTGTTCGGGTCGTTGCCGTCGCGGTAGCCCTCGCGGTCGAAGTAGACGAGCAGGACGGTGCCCACGAGGATCGCCAGGGCCAGCAGGACACGACGGCCCAGCTCCCACCAGGGCGACCTGATCTGCTCGGGCAGCGACACCCGGCCCACGGTGGGCTGGTGGCTCGACGTCGACACGGTCAGGAGTCTCGCACGGTGATCCGGTCGCGCAGGCGCTGCACCAGCTCCAACCGCGCGCGCGTCGTGTTCTTCTGCGGGAACACGGTGTCGAAGGCGGCGTTGACCGCAGCACCGATGAGCACGGCGAGGGCGAGCAGGTAGAGCCACAGGAGCACGGCGATGGGGGCGGCGAGGGGCCCGTAGATCGACCGGGACTCGGCGGCCGTCACGGTCAGCACCCATCGCAGGACGTAGGACCCCGCGATCCAGCAGAACAGCGCGAACGCCGCCCCGGGCAGGTTGAAGCTCCAGTTCGTCCGGACCGGGACCGACACGTGGTAGAGCGTGGCGAGGAAGCAGATGCAGATCGCCAGCACCACGGGCCAGTAGAGGTTGTTGAGCAGGTCGAGCCGTTCGGGGAGCACCCGGTCGACCAGCGTGGGTCCCGCCACCACGAGCGGCAGGCTCACGGCTCCGGTGACCATCGCCAGGACGTAGAGCACGAAGGACAGCGCCCGCGTCTGCACGATCCCCCGGTGCCCGCCGAGGCCGTGCATGATCGTGATCGTGTCGACGAAGACGTTGAGCGCGCGCGATCCCGACCAGAGCGCGAGGATGAAACCGATCGAGATCACGTCGTAGCGCCCGCCGTTGAGCACCTCGTTGATGGTCGGCTCGATGATCCGGTCGACCGCGCGGTCGGTCAGCGCCTGCCGCGAGATCTCGAGCACCGCGTTGCTGATGTCCTCGATCTGGGTGGCGGTGAACCGCTCGCTGACGAAGCCGATCGCGCCCGCGAGCGCGAAGACCAGGGGTGGCACCGAGAGCACGGCGAAGAACGCCGCCTCCGCGGCCAGTCCGGTCACCCGGTGCCGCAGGCACGACCCGACAGTGGTCACGATGACGCGCCACAGGTGGCCGCGCCAGCGGCGCGCGAGGTCCTCGACCCGGCGCCGGGCAGGGTGTGCCTCACGCGCCTCGACCATGATCGCCACGCTAGCGACTGACGGGCCGGTCGACGCGAATCCCCGCCGGGGGTTTCCCGCGCACCTGCGTGGGTAGCGTCACTCCATGCGCCGACCCTCCCGCACACCCGTCCTGGCCGCCGTCGCGATGCTCGCCACGAGCGCCGTGACCGTCTCGCTGCTCGCCGCCCCGGCCGAGGCCGGCGGACGCAAGACGAGGGTCTCGGCGACGCTGAGCACCACGGCCGCCAACCCGGGCGGGGTCGTGACCCTGTCGGGGTGGGTGAAGGACAAGGGCAAGCAGAAGCGGCGGGTGGTCCTCGAGCAGAAGATCGCCTCCGGGTGGCGCACGGTCGACAAGGGCCGCTCCGCCAAGGACGGCGCCTACGCGTTCACCGTGCCGACGACCTGGTTCTACTCCACCAAGCTCCGCACCCGGGTGAAGCCGACCCGCAAGCACCGCGGCAGCACCTCCCGGGCCCACCGGCTCAGCGTCGTGCCCGCCTACACGCCACTGGGCTCCCCGGACTCGTGGGAGACGCTCGGCAGCTCGCGCGACCGCTGGAACCCCTGCCGCACCCTGACCTACGGCATCAACACCTCCCGTGCCACGCCCGACGCGGGCACCGTCTCGACCGGCATCCACAACACCATGGCGCTCGTCTCGCAGGCGACCGGCGTGCGCTTCAGGTTCAAGGGCGAGACCACCTCGAACCCGCTCGACCGGAGGTGGAAGCGCAACGACCCCGACATCATCTTCGGCTGGACCACCGACGCCGAGACCAAGCTCGACCTCGGCCCCACCACAGCGGCCCGCGGTGGCTACGACCGCACCCGCCGCGCCCGCGACGCGCGCGGCAAGGCGATCTGGGAGGCGCTCGACGGCGGCGTGATCTACGACCTCACCGACACCGCGACGATGAACGCCACCGAGTTCCAGCAGCTCACCCTCCACGAGATGGGACACGTCATGGGGCTGGGCCACGTCTCGGCCCCCGACCAGTACATGACCCCCGGCGTCGAGCTCTACTCGCTGCCCCTCGTCTACCAGGCCGGCGACCTCAGCGGCTTCAACAAGCTCGGCCTGCAGGCGGGGTGCACCCGGCCGGTGCGCTTCCACCGCAAGGCCAGCCTCGAGCGGGTCGTGCCGTTCGCCACGACGCTCGACTGACGGACCCGGCGGGGGCCGACCCCCTACGGTGGCGCCATGGACGACCAGCACGACCTCCGCAGCACCACCAACCAGGCCCCGCCCCTCGTGGGGCACAACGTGGTCACCTCCGACCTCGCACTCACCGAGGCGCTGGCCCGGCACGGCTCGCCCGACCTCGTCGACGACCTCGCCCCGCTGGGCGCCGAGGCCGGCACCGCGGAGGCCCGCGAGCACGGCCGGCTCGCCAACCGCCACCACCCCGAGCTGACGACGTACGACCGCTGGGGCAACCGGATCGACGAGGTGGAGTTCCACCCGTCGTGGCACTGGCTGATGGAGCGCGCGGTCGGCCACGGCCTCCAGGCGGCGCCGTGGGAGTCCGACCGTGCCGACGCCCACCTGCGCCGCGCGGCCGGCTTCTTCGCCTGGTCGCAGACCGAGCCGGGGCACGGCTGCCCGATCTCGATGACGTACGCCGCCGTCCCCGCGCTGCGGGCAGACGACGCCATCGCCAAGGAGTGGACCCCTCTGCTGGCGGCGCGCTCCTACGACCCGGGCGTCAGGCCGCGGTCGGAGAAGACGGGCGCCCTCGCCGGCATGGGCATGACCGAGAAGCAGGGCGGCTCGGACGTCCGCGCCAACCGGACGCGCGCCGTCGCCACGGCGGAGCACGGCTGGTACACCCTGCACGGCCACAAGTGGTTCACCTCCGCGCCCATGAACGACGTCTTCCTCGTGCTCGGGCAGACCGAGGGCGGCGTGACCTGCTTCGTGGTGCCGCGCGTGCTCCCCGACGGCACCCGCAACCGCATCGACGTGGTGCGGCTCAAGGACAAGCTCGGCAACCGGTCCAACGCCTCCAGCGAGCTCGAGCTCGACGGCACCCTCGCGCAGCGGCTCGGCGACGAGGGGCGCGGCGTGCGCACCATCATCGAGATGGTCGCCGCGACCCGGCTCGACTGCGTGCTCGGCTCGGCCGCGCTCATGCGGCACGCCCTCGCGGAGGCGTCCTGGCACGTCGCGCACCGCTCGGCCTTCGGCGGCCTGCTCGTCGACAAGCCGCTCATGCAGAACGTCGTCGCCGACCTCGCCGTGGAGTCCGAGGCGGCGACCGCGCTGGCGATGCGGCTGGCCGCCGCCGTCGACCGGGCCGGCGACCCGCACGAGGCCGCGCTGCGGCGCATCGCGCTCCCGCTGGCCAAGTTCTGGGTGTGCAAGCGCACCCCGGCGATGGTGGCCGAGGCGCTGGAGTGCCTGGGCGGCAACGGCTACGTCGAGGACTCCGGGCTCCCGCTCATGTTCCGCGAGTCGCCGCTCAACTCCATCTGGGAGGGGTCGGGCAACGTCAACGCCCTCGACGTGCTGCGGGCGCTGGGCCGCGAGCCGGAGGTGCTCCAGGCGTGGATCACCGAGGTGGGCGCTGCCCGCGGCGGTGACGCCCGCCTCGACCGGGCCGTCGACGACACCCTCACGCTGCTGGGCGACTCCTCCGGCCTCGAGGCGGGGGCCCGGCGGCTCGCCGGGCAGATGGCGGCCTGCCTGCAGGGCTCCCTCCTGGTGCGCTTCGCGCCCGCCGAGGTCGCCGACGCCTTCTGCGGCAGCCGGTTCGGGACGTCGTACGGCGGCACCTTCGGGATGCTGACCAGCGGTGGGCTGCGGTCGGTGGTCGACCGCGCGACGCCGACCGCCTGAGGCGGCACCCGCGGCCCATGGCCCGGATGGGCCATGTCCGGGCGCCGATCAGTCAGGGAATCGGCGAACGGGCCACGGAGCGCCCTCCGCGAGACGTATGGTCTGGACCAGCTCTACGAGGAGGGCCCATGGCTCAGGGAAGCACGCTGTTCACGGTCGGCACGCTGCTGCGCCATGCCCAGGACGCGGCCGCTCCGGTGCGCGTGCTCGTGTCGGGCACGTGGCTCGACGGCGTCATCGTGGGGGCCGACGGGCTCGGCGTGATCCTCGACGACGGCAACGGCCACCAGGTGCTGGTGCGGCTGGACTCGATCGTGGCCGTCAGCTTCTCCCGTGCCGCGATCGACGGCGAGGAAGCCGGGCCCCAGGAGCAGGACGGCGAGGCCCGCGCCCACTGGGGCGCCGCCCGGCAGCCCATCGAGGCCGGCCCCGTCGGGGGCTGACCTCCGGATCCTCAGCCCAGCGCGCTGCTGACGACCTCGCGCGCCTCGGCCTGCACCTCGGCGAGGTGGTCGGGACCGCGGAAGGACTCGGCGTAGATCTTGTAGACGTCCTCGGTGCCGCTGGGGCGCGCCGCGAACCACGCCGACTCGGTGGTGACCTTGAGTCCGCCGATCTTCGCGCCGTTGCCGGGCGCCTCCGTGAGCTTGCCGGTGATCGGCTCCCCCGCCAGCGACGTCGCCTGCACGTCGTCGGGCGACAGGGCGGCGAGCTTGGCCTTCTGCTCGCGATCCGCCGGGGCGTCGATGCGCGCGTAGGCCGGGTCGCCGTGCTGCGCCACCAGGTCGGCGTAGTGCTCGCTCGGGGTCTTCCCCGTCGCGCCGAGGATCTCGCTGGCCAGCAGGGCGAGCAGGAGCCCGTCCTTGTCGGTGGTCCAGGTCGAGCCGTCGCGCCGCAGGAACGAGGCGCCCGCGGACTCCTCGCCGCCGAACCCGAACGAGCCGTCCATCAGCCCCGGGACGAACCACTTGAACCCCACGGGGACCTCGACCAGCGGCTTGCCGATCGACGCGGCGACGCGGTCGATCATCGAGCTCGAGACCAGGGTCTTGCCGATCCGGGTCCCGTCGGACCAGCCCGGGCGGGCACCGCCGAACAGGTGGGCGATGGCGACGGCGAGGAAGTGGTTGGGGTTCATCAGGCCGGCGTCGGGCGTGACGATCCCGTGCCGGTCGGCGTCGGCGTCGTTGCCGGTGGCGATGGCGTACTCGTCCTTGCGGCCCACGAGCGAGGCCATCGCGTGGGGCGAGGAGCAGTCCATCCGGATCTTGCCGTCCCAGTCGAGCGTCATGAAGCGCCAGGTCGGGTCGACGAGCGGGTTGACGACCGACAGGTCGAGGCGGTGGCGCTCGGCGATCTCGCCCCAGTAGGCGACGCTCGCGCCGCCGAGGGGGTCGGCACCGATGCGGACGCCGGCGTCGCGGATGGCGTCGAGGTCGAGCACCTGCGGCAGGTCGTCGACGTAGGTGCCCAGGAAGTCGTAGCTGCCGACAGCGGCGCGCGCCTTGGCGAACGACACCCGCCGGACGCCCGCGATGTTGCCGCGGATCAGCTCGTTGGCACGCGCGGCGATGACGGAGGTCGCATCGGAGTCGGCCGGTCCGCCGTGGGGCGGGTTGTACTTGAAGCCGCCGTCCTGGGGCGGGTTGTGCGACGGGGTGACCACGATGCCGTCGGCGAGCCCGGTGCCCGTCGTACGTCCCTGGTTGGCGCGGAGGATCGCGTGGCTGACCGCCGGGGTGGGCGTGAAGCCGTCACGGTCGTCCACCAGCACGGTGACGTCGTTGGCGACGAGCACCTCCAGCGCGGTCGCCCACGCGGGCTCGGACAGCGCGTGCGTGTCACGGCCGATGAACAGCGGACCGTCGTAGCCCTGCTCCTTGCGGTAGTCGCAGATCGCCTGCGTGGTGGCGGCGATGTGCACCTCGTTGAAGGACGTCGTCAGCGAGGTGCCGCGGTGGCCGCTGGTGCCGAACGCGACCTGCTGCGACACGTCGTCGGGGTCGGGCTCGAGGTCGAAGTAGGCCGTGACGAGGTGGGACACGTCGACGAGGTCCTCGGTGCGGGCGGGCTGTCCTGCTCTCTCGTGGTTGGCCATGGCCCCATCTTGGTGCCCGGAGCCCCCTCCGTCGAGAAAGGCACACCCTGCCTGTCGATCCGGTGCGGGTGCGTCCGTCAGAGTGGTGAGGCCGCAGCCCTGCGGCCCGCGACATGAAGGAGCCCACCTCGCGATGAGCCGTTACCTGATCCTGCTTCCCGCCCCCGAGGCGGAGTGGGCCGACCTGCCACCGGAGGAGCACGAGAAGGGGCACCGGTCCCACGTGCAGTTCCAGCAGGACCTCGCCGCCGAGGGCCACACCCTCGTCACGGTCAGCCCGCTCGAGCCGTCCGCGCAGGCGACGTCCATGCGCCCCGACGGCAACGGCGGGGCGCTCGTGACGGACGGGCCGTTCACCGAGTCCGCCGAGCAGGTCGTCGGGTTCTACCTCGTCGAGACCGAGGACGGTGGGGCGCTGCGGTCCGCCTGCGAGCGGTTCGCGAGCCGCGGTGAGCACATCGAGCTCCGTCGCCTGGCCGAGTGAGAGGAACCGAGATGACCGAGTACGTCGTGCTGCTGATGGGTGACGCCGAGCGGTGGTGGGACCTGTCGGAGGACGAGCGCCGCGCCGGGTACGCCGCCCACGAGCAGTTCTCCGCGCGGCTCGCCGAGGGCGGCCACCGCGTCACGGGGGGCGCCGAGCTGCACCGGGCGTCGGAGGCGCGCACGATCGCCCCGAACGCCACCACGGTCACCGAAGGGCCGTGGGCCGAGACGAGCGAGCAGGTCGGCGGGTTCTACGTCGTGGAGTCCGAGGACCTCGACGACCTGCTGGACTGCTGCCTGGTCCTGTCCGCGACCGGCGACGCCGTCGAGGTGCGCCGGTGCGTCGAGCCCGAGGAGCGTCCGTCGTGAAGTACCTCGTCCTGCTGGTCGGCGACGGCGCCGAGAAGCCCTGGCCCGAGCAGACGGAGTCCGAGCAGGCGGCCGCGATGGCGAAGTTCGGTGAGTTCGACACGGCCTGCCGCGAGCGCGAGGGCGTCGAGATCCTCGCCGGCGAGGCGCTCGCCGGTCCGGGCGACGCCACCGTCATGCGGACGACGGGCGGCACGGTGACCCTGAGCGACGGGCCCTACGCCGAGGTGATCGAGGGCATGGGCGGGTTCTACCTGCTCGAGGCCCCCGACCTGGACGTCGTCGTCGAGCTGCTGCGGCTGCTGCCGCCGTACGACATCCAGATCCACCCGACGATCGACGTGTCGCCCTGAGGACCCACGTGCAGCAGCTCGAGGACGTGGTGCGGGAGGAGTGGGGCCGCCTGGTGGCCCTGCTCCTGTCGCAGTTCCGCCGGCTCGACCTCGTCGAGGACGCCCTCGGTGACGCGGTCGAGGCGGCGAGCCGCACCTGGCCGGTCGACGGTGCACCCGACAAGCCCGCGGCGTGGCTGCTCACCGCTGCGCGGCGGCGCGTGGTCGACCGGCTCCGCACCGAGGCGGTGGCGCGCCGCAAGGAGCCGCTGCTGCGCACCGACGCCGAGCAGCACCAGGAAGGAGCGCGCACCATGGCCGACGCCGGCAGCCTGGTCGAGGACGACGTCCTGCGACTGGTGCTGATGTGCGCGCACCCCGCGCTCGCGCCCGAGTCGGCGAGCGCGCTCTCCCTCCGGCTGGTGCTCGGCGTGCCGACCGCCGACATCGCGCGGCTGTTCCTCGTGCCGGAGCCGACGATGGCCGCCCGCCTCACCCGCGCCAAGAAGCGCATCGTCGGCGCCGGCATCCCGTTCGCCGTGCCCGACGCGAAGGTCCTGCCCGAGCGCCTCGACGTCGTCGCCCAGACCGCCTACCTCGCCTTCACCGCGGGCTACTCCCCCGGCACCGGCCCCGACCTGCTCCGGGCCGGCACGTCGGGCGAGGCGATCCGGCTGGTCCGCGTCGTGCTCGGCCTGCGCCCCGACGAGCCCAGCCTGGTCGGGCTGCTCGCCCTGATGCTGCTGCAGCACTCCCGCCGCGACGCGCGGGCCCGGGACGGCCGGCTCGTCCTGCTCGCCGACCAGGACCGCACCCGGTGGCACCACGACGAGGTGGCCGAGGCGGTGCGGCTGCTCGCCCGGCCGAGCCTCGCCGGCCCCCTCTCGCCCCTCGCGGCGTCCTACGTCGTCCAGGCGCGGATCGCGGCCGAGCACGCCACCGCGCCGACCGCCGCCGACACCCGCTGGGACCGCATCGTCGGGCTGTACGACGTCCTGCTGCAGGTCGCGCCCTCGCCGTCCGCGCGGCTGGCGCGCGCCGTCGCGGTCGCCGAGCACCACGGCACGGCCGCCGGCCTCGCGGCCCTGGAGGGCATCGACATCCCGGCCAGCCACCGCCCGGCCGCGGTGCGGGCCGAGCTGCTCTCGCGCGCCGGCGACCTCGACGCCGCGCGGGCGGCGTACGACCAGGCGATCGCCGCGTGCCGCAACGACGTGGAGCGCGACTTCCTCGAGCGCCGGCGCGAGGAGCTCGGCTGAGCCTGGTCGGGCCGCCCGAGGCGCTGGACGGCCGCTACAGCTGGGCCTCCGGGACCTTCTGCTGCTTGGCCAGCACGGTGAGGCCGTCGTCCACGACGAAGCCGCGCGCGAGGTCGGCCTCCTGGTCGACCCCGATCTGCACGCCTGGCGGGATGACGACGCCCTTGTCGATGATCGCGTTGCGCACCACCGCGCCCTCGCCGACCCGCACGCCGTCCATCAGCACCGAGTCCGAGACCTCGGCGCCGTCCTTGACCCAGACCGCGGGCGACAGCACCGACTTGTTCACGGTGCCACCGCTGACCACGACGCCCGGGGACAGGATCGAGTTGAAGGTGGCCACCCCCGCACCGCTGGCGCCCTCGACGAGCTTGGCCGGCGGGTGCGGGCCGTAGCTGGTGTAGATCGGCCAGGCGGTGTTGTAGAGGTTGAACACCGGCAGCGGGGAGACGAGGTCCATGTGGGCGTCGTAGAACGAGCGCATGGTCCCGACGTCGCGCCAGTAGCCGCGGTCGCGGTCGGTCGCGCCGGGGACCTCGTTGTCCTTGTAGTCGTAGACCGCCGACTCCGACTTGTCGACGAACCACGGCACGATGTCGCCGCCCATGTCGTGCTTGGACTGCTCGCGCTCGGCGTCGCGGGTGACGGCGTCGCGCAGCGCGTCGGCGTCGAAGACGTAGTTGCCCATGCTGGCGAGGACCTCGTCAGGCGAGTCGGGCAGGCCGACGGGATCCGTCGGCTTCTCCAGGAAGGCCCGGATCCGCTGTGGGGCGCCCGGGTCGACGTCGATCACGCCGAACTGGTCGGCGAGCCCGATCGGCTGGCGGATCGCGGCGACCGTGCACCCGGCGCCGGACTCGACGTGGTCGCGGACCATCTGGGCGAAGTCCATCCGGTAGACGTGGTCCGCGCCCACCACCACGACGATGTCGGGCTGCTCGTCGCGGAGCAGGTTGAGGGACTGGAAGATCGCGTCCGCGCTGCCCTGGTACCAGTGCTTGCCGACCCGCTGCTGGGCCGGGACGGACGAGACGTAGTTGCCGAGCATCGACGACATCCGCCAGGTCTGGCTGACGTGCCGGTCGAGGCTGTGCGACTTGTACTGCGTCAGGACCACGACCTGGAGGTAGCCGCTGTTGACCACGTTGGAGAGAGCGAAGTCGATCAGCCGGTAGATGCCCGCGAACGGGACGGCCGGTTTCGCCCGGTCCGCGGTCAGCGGCATCAGCCGCTTGCCCTCCCCGCCCGCCAGCACGATGGCCAGGACCTTCGGACGGTGCGTGCTCATGCTCGCCAACCTAGTGCTGTTCCGGGCCACGTGGGCTGGTACCCGATCCGTCGCGAACTGGCCTCGGACCGTCGGGTCGTGCTTTGGTGGAGCCCATGCTTGCGCTCGTTCGCCGACCCGTGCTCCTGCTGCTGGCCCTGGCCATGGTCGCCTCAGCCCTGCTGGCCGCCTCCTCGGGCGGCTCGTCCAACGCCGCCGTGTCGGGGCCGGGCGTCCGGCTGGACCACATCCCCGCCCCGAACCAGACGGTGGTCTACCCGACCAACGCCGGCACGGTCTACCGGTGGGGCGTGCCGAAGTGGACCGACGAGTTCGAGGTCGGCGGGCTGCGCAACGACTGGGTCCAGAGCCGGGAGGGCCGGGTCAAGACGCAGAGCGGCATGCTCACCGTGATGGGCACCGGCAAGCAGGACCGCATCACCGCCTCGGCCAACAGCGTCAAGGCGCGGTACGGCCGCTGGGAGGCGCGGGTCCGGATCCGCGAGACCAACCACGACGGTCGTCGCTACCGCGCCTACTGGGAGCTCATCCCGACCGGCGACTTCAAGTGCGGGGCCAAGAGCATCGTGCTGGCGTCGTACCGGAGCCAGGACCGCCGGGTGACCGGTGCGGTCCGGGTGCCCGAGAAGACGCAG
>JAYSEC010000108.1:0-11162 GCA_041914085.1 Nocardioides sp. | reverse complement strand
TTCGTCGACGGCAAGGTCGCCGAGTCCGGCGGCAAGGAGCTCGCCGACCAGCTCGAGGCTGAGGGCTACGACAAGTACCTCAAGGCCAACGCCTGAGGGTTCGAGGCTCGCTGCGCTCGCACCTCAACCGCCGGCTGACACGGAAGGAAGACTGATGGAGGGACTGCTCCCGGATCTCGACGTGATCCGCAAGGACTTCCCGATCCTCGAGCGCACGCTCGCGGGCGGGCAGCCGCTGGTCTACCTCGACAGCGCGAACACCTCGCAGAAGCCGCAGGTCGTCATCGACACGATGGTCGACCACCTCGAGCGCCACAACGCCAACATCGCCCGGGCGATGCACCAGCTCGGCGCCGAGTCGACCGAGGCCTACGAGGCCGCGCGCGACAAGGTGGCGGCGTTCCTCAACGCGCCGTCGCGCAACGAGGTGATCTTCACCAAGAACGCCACCGAGGCGCTCAACCTGCTGGCCCGCACGATCGACCTCGGCCCCGGCGACAACGTCGTCATCACCGAGATGGAGCACCACTCCAACATCGTGTCGTGGCAGCTGGCGTGCGAGCGGGCGGGTGCGGAGCTGCGCTGGTTCGGGCTGACCGACGACGGCCACCTCGACCTGTCGAACGCCGACCAGCTGGTCGACGAGCACACCAAGGTGGTCGCCTTCACGTGGGTGTCCAACATGCTCGGCACGATCAACCCGGTGGCCGACCTCGTCGCGCGCGCCGCAGCCGTCGGGGCGCTGTCGGTCATCGACGCTTCCCAGGCTGCCCCGCAGCTGCCCGTCGACGTCCAGGCCGTCGGCTGCGACTTCCTCGTGTTCACCGGCCACAAGGTGACCGGCCCGACCGGCATCGGCGTGCTGTGGGGGAGGGAGGCGCTGCTCAACGAGCTGCCGCCCTTCCACGGCGGTGGCGAGATGATCGAGACCGTGACGATGGCGCGCTCGACGTACGCCAAGGCGCCGCACCGGTTCGAGGCCGGCACGCCGCCGATCGTCGAGGCCGTGGGCCTCGGCGCTGCGGTCGACTACCTCGGCCACATCGGCCTGGACGCGATCCACGCGCACGAGCAGGCGATCACCGCCTACGCCCTCGACGGGCTGCAGTCCGTCCCGGGCCTGACCGTGCTGGGCCCGCTCGACGCGACCCAGCGTGGCGGGGCGATCTCCTTCGAGCTCGCCGGCGTGCACCCGCACGACATCGCACAGGTCCTCGACTCACGCGGCGTCGCCGTGCGGGCCGGGCACCACTGCGCCAAGCCGGCGCACGCGCGCTTCGGGGTGCAGAGCTCGACGCGGATGTCGTCGTACCTCTACACGACGCCGGCCGAGATCGACGCGCTCGTCGAGGCGCTCCACCACACCCGCAGCTACTTCAAGGTGGACTGATGAGCACCGACCTCGACGCGCTCTACCAGGAGATCATCCTGGACCACTACAAGAACCCGCACCACAAGGGCCTGCGCGACCCCTTCGAGTCCGAGGTGCACCACGTCAACCCGACCTGCGGCGACGAGGTCACCCTGCGGGTCCACCTCGCGGACGGCGTCGTCGAGGACGTGTCGTACGACGCCGTGGGGTGCTCCATCTCCCAGGCGTCCGCCTCCGTGCTGACCGACCTCGTCATCGGCAAGCCGGTCGACGAGGCCATGGAGATCCACCAGACCTTCCTCGAGCTCATGCAGGGCAAGGGGCAGGTCGAGCCCGACGAGGACGTCCTCGAGGACGGCATCGCCTTCGCCGGTGTCGCCAAGTTCCCCGCGCGCGTGAAGTGCGCCCTGCTCTCCTGGATGGCGTGGAAGGACGCGACCGCCCAGGCACAGACTGAAGGAGAGACCCGATGACCGAGTCCACCCACCAGGCCGACCACAGCGACCTGCCCGAGGTCCCCGAGGCCACCGGCGGCGGCACCTCGACCGTCACCGTCGACGACGTGACCGAGGCGATGAAGGACGTCGTCGACCCCGAGCTGGGGATCAACGTGGTCGACCTCGGCCTGGTCTACGGCGTGCACCTCGACGAGCACAGCAACGCGGTGCTCGACATGACGCTCACCTCGGCTGCGTGCCCGCTCACCGACGTGATCACCGACCAGACCGAGTCCGCCCTCGAGGGCCTGGTCGCCGACGTCGCGATCAACTGGGTCTGGATGCCGCCGTGGGGTCCGGACAAGATCACCGACGACGGCCGCGAGCAGCTGCGCGCCCTCGGCTTCAACGTCTGAGGTCGGGCTCGCGCGGTGTGATCAGCGCGTGCGCGGGCGCGCGACCACCTTGGTCACCCAGTAGTCGGTCGTCGGGGTGGGCGTCGTGCCGAACCGTGCGTTGGGCAGGTAGAGCGACGAGCCGAAGCGGGCCAGCGTGGTCGGCACGTCGAAGCCGGTCGACGGGTCGAGGTCGGCGGTGGTGATGGTGCGCACCAGGCGTCCGCCCAGTCCGTCGCGGGTGAGCCGGAGCACCAGGACCTCGTTGGCCCGGTTGCGGACGACGTACAGGATCCGGCCGTCGCGGAGCATCCCGTCGCCCATGGTGAGCGACGTGCCGCCGAGGTCGACCTCCGTCGCCACGCCGGTCGCCGGGTCGACCCGGTAGAGCAGCCCGCTGGTGGAGTTCACGACCAGCAGCCCCCGCCCGGTCGGAGTGGTGGCGATCCCGTTGGCGCCGAACCCGGTGCCCTGCACCCACTCGCCGGTGAGGGGGAGCGTGGTCGCGGTCGGGGTGGCGCCGCGACGCAGCGCGGTCAGCCGGTAGAGCTGGGGCTGGGACGAGTCGGTGAACCAGGCGGCGCGGCGGGTCAGGACGACGTCGTTGACGAACGCGGCACCCGTCGTCAGCGTGACGTCGGCCAGCACGTCGCCGCTGCGGGTGTCGACCACGCGTGCGGTGCCGGCCGGGCCGCCGGCGACGTAGAGGCGGCCCCGCCGGTCGACCTTCATGCCGACCGACGGCGTGCCGGGACCCTCGCTGACGACCTTCCCACGGCCGGTGCGCAGGGACACCTCGTAGACGTCGCCGTCGGCCAGCGACCCGAGCCAGGCGGTCGGGCCCTCGCCGATCGCGATCCCCTCCGGCTGGAACCCGTCGGGCAGCTCGATGCGGGCGGGGAACGGCCGGGTGCCGGGCGTGCCGGCGTCCGAGACGGCCGCACCTGGCGGCAGCAGGGTCATCCCGAGGACGACGGCGGTGCTGGTGACGAGCAGACGGCGCATGGTGGCTCCCGCGGCGGGAAGGGGGTCGGTGGGGTGCCTCGACCGTAACCCCGCCCGGCCGGGACCGGCCAGCGTCGTCGCGCCCGGATAATCCGTGGCGGCGCCCGGCCCGGAGGCGCACACTCCATGCGTGCTGAACCCCCACCCCACGCGCTACGCCGCGCTCAACGGCGTGCTGCACGACCTCGTCACCGGCGCCCAGGACGCGCTCGGCGAGTCGTTCGTCGGCGCCTACGTCCAGGGGTCGTTCGCACTCGGGGCGGGCGACCTCCACAGCGACTGCGACTTCGTCGTCGTCGTGCACGACCGTCCCGACACCGGTCAGGAGGCGGCCCTCCGCGCGCTGCACCGCGACCTGCCTCACCGCGACGGCTTCTGGAACCGCCACCTCGAGGGCTCCTACGCCGTGCTCGCCGACCTGCGTACGACGGACGGGCTCGGGCGTCCGTGGCTCTACGTCGACCACGGGCACGACCAGATGGCGTGGTCCGAGCACTGCAACCAGCCGTGGACCCGCTGGATCCTCCGCGAGCACGGCATCACGCTCGTCGGCCCGTGCCCGGTCGAGCTGATGGACCCGGTGCCCGACGACGTCCTCCGCTCCTCCGCCCGCGACGCGCTGGCCACGCTCACCATGGACGTGCTCACGTGGTGCCCGCCCACGGTGGCGTGGTGCCAGCGCTACCTCGTCGTCCAGGCGTGCCGGAGCCTCTACACGGTGCGCACCGGAGAGGTGGCCAGCAAGCGCGACGCACTCAGGTGGGCGATGATGCACGCCGACCCGGGCTGGCGCCCGCTGCTGCAGCAGGTGCTGGCCGACCGTGACCTCGGGCTCGACCCGGGGGCCGCGCCCCGGCCGGGCTCGATGGAGTCCGCGCGGGCGTTCGCGGCGTACGTCGCCGAGGCGGCGTGAGGCAACCCGTCGCCGACTAGGCTCGCGGCATGAGCGAGCCCGAGGTCGACCTGTCCGAGATCGAGTTCGACCACGAGGAGCTCCGGGTCTTCTGGGACCTCGCCCGCTTCCACGCCAAGCTCAACGCCGCGCCCACCTACTTCGGCCCCACGACGCTGGAGTCGGTCCCGCCGCCGGCCTGGGCCTACGGCGACTCGGCGGAGGAGTCCGACGGCTTCGTGACGCAGGTGCTCGCCGACGAGGGCGGCGAGACGACGGCCGCGTTGTCCGACTACGCCGGCCAGCTCCCGGAGCCGGGCGTGCTCTCGATCCTCTGCGACGGGGCGGGCCGTCCCCGCGCGCTGGTGGAGGTCACGGACGTCCGTGCCGAGGGGGACCAGGTCGTGGAGGCGTTCAAGGTCGTCTACCAGGCCTGAGGCCGGCGGGCGGTGTGGGAGAGTCCTCGCATGGCCGAACGGATGACCTACCTCCTCGTCGACGGGGAGAACATCGACGCCACGCTCGGGACCTCGATCCTCGGTCGGCGTCCGCGGCCCGAGGAGCGTCCCCGCTGGGACCGGCTGCTGGAGTGGGCCGAGCGCGCGTTCGACCAGGACGTCACCGGCCTGTTCTTCCTGGCCGCCAGCACCGAGCTGCCCACCAGCTTCGTGCAGGCGCTCCTCGCGATCGGCTTCAAGCCGATCCCGCTGAGCGGCGAGGGGAAGATCGTCGACATCGCCATCCAGCGCACCGCCGAGGCGCTGGTCGAGCGGCCGGCGGACGTCGTGCTGGTCAGCCACGACGGTGACTTCGTCGAGCAGGTGACCCGACTGTGCGACGGGACCCGCCAGGTGGGGGTCGTGGGCTTCGGCGAGTTCGTGAACTCCCAGTTCCGCAGCCTGCCCGGGGTGCGGATCATCGACCTCGAGTACGACATCGGCGCCTTCAACTCCTCGCTGCCGCGCATCCGCATCATCCCGATCGACGAGTTCGACCCGCTCGACTTCCTCTGACGCGACCGCGCCCGGGCGACCGGGCGCGGCCGCGCTCAGGCAGCCGACGTCACGCTCAGCACCTGCGACGCGCGCGCACCGTCCTCGAGCGCGTCGGCCTCGACACGGGCGACCTGGCGCCGCGACACCTTCATGGTCGGGAGGCGGTCGTCCGTGCTGACGTGGGCGGGCTGGTCCGTCGGCTGGTCGTGCAGCACGGTCGGTCGCACGATCGTCCAGTCCAGCCCGGACTCGCGCACCATCTGCTCCTGGCGCTCGTGGTCGTCGACCTGCGGACGGATGGCCAGCGAGAAGAACGCCTTCAGGGCGAGCGGCAGGTGCCGGTAGGTGTCCCCGATGCCGTACGTCGACTGCACCACCAGGCGGCGCACGCCGTGCTCGCGCATCGCGTCCAGCACCGCGCGGGTGCCGGCCGACCGGACGTCGAGGCGGGAGCTGGCCCGCCGGGTCAGCCGCACCCGGAACGGGTTGTCCGGGATGCCGAGGGTCACCGCGACCGCGTCCTGCCCGACCATCGCCTTGTCCAACGCGTCGGCGTCCAGCACGTCCCCGGTCACCGTGCGCACCCCGTCGGGGTGCGTGCCCGGCTGGCGCGAGTACGCCGTCACGACGTGGCCGCGCTCGACGAGCTCGGCGACGAGCTCCGCGCCCGTGCCCCTGCTGGCTCCTACGACGAGAACCCTCATGACCTGCTCCTTCGATCCTGTCCCGGACCTCTTCCGGGGCTGCTCCCAGCCTCGG
Source organism: Nocardioides sp. (assembly GCA_041914085.1). GTDB lineage: Bacteria > Actinomycetota > Actinomycetes > Propionibacteriales > Nocardioidaceae > Nocardioides. The sequence goes on along the minus strand of JAYSEC010000108.1, from coordinate 5,307 downwards.
GCGTCGGCTCTGGACGATCAATGCCACCACGACCGGAGGTCTTGCTCGATCGTCCGAGACGCGCGAGACTGGCAGGGTGGACCGCGACGTGCTGACCGAGACCCTCACCGACTTCGGGATGAGCGGCGTCTTCTACGCGGTGTCCGAGCTGCGCGCGCCGTGGGGGATGGAGATCCCGCCGCTGCCGGGCACGGTGGTGTTCCACCTCGTCACCGCCGGCGAGATGGTCCTCGAGGTCGACGGCGAGTCGCTGCCGATGGTGGCGGGCGACATGGCGCTGGTCCCGCGCGGGCAGGGGCACGCGGTGCTCGACGCGCCGGGCAGTCCCGCGACACCGCTGTTCGACCTGCCCCGGGTGGAGCTCGGGGAGCGCTACGAGCGGATCAGCATCGCCGGCCCGGGAGCGGAGGCGGAGCTGGTGTGCGGAGCGGTCAGCTTCAGCGGACTCGGCGTCGCGCGCCTGCTCCGCAGCCTCCCGCCCGTGCTCACCGCAGGTGACAGCGGGGACGCGGCCTGGATGCGCGCGGCGTTCGACGTCATCGGCGCGGAGTCGCGCCACCCGCGCCCGGGCAGTGACGTGGTGACCGCCCGCCTCGCCGACATCCTCGTCGTCCAGGTCGTGCGGGCCTGGCTGGAGTCGGGCGCGCAGGACCGCGGATGGGTCGCGGGGCTGCGCGACCCGCAGATCGGTCGCGCGCTCGCCGCCTTCCACGCCGAGCCGGGAGCGCCCTGGACCCTCGCCTCCCTCGCTGCCGAGGCCGGGATGTCGCGGTCGGCCTTCGCCGACCGCTTCCGCGACACGCTCGACGAGCCGCCGATGGCCTACGTGACCGCCTGGCGCATGGACCTCGCCGCGCGACTCGTCCGCGAGCGGCACCTCTCGCTCGCCCGGGTCGCGGAGCGCGTCGGCTACCAGTCGGAGGCCGCCTTCAACCGGGCCTTCCGCCGCGCCCACGGGACGACCCCCGGAGCGTTCGCCAGGCGCGACCCTGCGGGGCTGACCCTGCCGGGCGGCATCGCCGTGCCAGTGGTGGGCTAGGTTCGCCGGCGTGCCCGACGTCCTGGTCCCTGCCGCGCGCTGGGTGCGGTGGGTCGACAACTTCGCCGCGGGCCACGGCGGCGTCGACCTGACCGTCGTCGCGGGTGGACTGCGCGGGCAGGCCCCCGACGGCTCGCACTTCTCCGCGCGCCTTCCCTTCGCGACGTCGTACGCCGGACCGCCGGAGGCGGGTGCCTTCGCCGCGGCTGCGGTGCCGCCGGGGGAGTGGGGCGTGCTGCTGGTCCGCAAGGGCGGGTTCGCCGTCGCCCGGCTCGCCGCGGACGTGGTCGTCGACTCGAAGGTCGGCCAACGCCACGTCCAGGGACGCACCAAGGCGGGCGGGCAGAGCCAGCAGCGGTTCGCCCGCCGGCGTGACAACCAGGCCAGGCAGGCCTACGAGGCGGCGGCCGACCACGCCGCGCGGATCCTCGGTGGCGTCGCCGTCCTCGTCGCGGGTGGGGACCGCGCGGCCGTCGACGCGGTGCTCGCCGATCCTCGGTTGGCCCGGGCCGAGGTGGTCGGGCCGTGGCTGCCGGTGCCCGACCCGCGGCGTGCGGTGCTGGACCGCGCCGTCGCCGACGCCGGCGCGGTCCGGGTCGACGTGGTCAACGCCTGAGTGCGCTAGGTTCGCGCGCATGAGCGGGTCCGCGTGGCAGCCCGAGCCGGGGTGGCAGTCCCTGCCGGGCGCCGGGCCCGCCACGGTCGGCGTGTGGTCGGCGACCATCGGCGGGCGCGAGGTCGTGGTCAAGCGGCTCCGGGCCCCCGACCCCCACGACGCGACCGGGGTGCTGTCGCCCGCCGACGTGAACTACTGGCGCCGCGCCGCCGACGTCGCCCTCAGCGGGGTCGTGGCGAGCTCACCGGGCCTGCGCGAGGCACCCGTCGTCCGCGTGGACGAGGACGCCGAGGGCGTCACCCTCGTGCACCAGCGCGTCGAGCAGCAGGACGCCCCCGGGCTCTGGCTCGCGGCGTGCCTGGGCCGGTTCGCCCCGGTCGACCTCGGCCGCCACCCGTGGCTGGCCCGCGACCAGCTCCGCACCCGGCTGGGGCTCGTCGAGCGCCGTGGCGGGTGGAAGACCCTCGCCCGGACGCCGATGGCGGACGTCGCCGACCACCTCTGGACGCACCGCACCGTCTGGCTCGACCGCTGCGACGCCCTTCCGCAGGTCGCCCAGCACGGCGACCCGTCGGCGGCGAACATCCCCGGCCGGGCGGGGGACGGGGCGGTCGCCATCGACTGGGCCCACCTGGGCCACGGCCCCGTGGGCGCCGACCTCGGCTACCTCTCGCTGGCGACCCGCGAGGACGTGGACCCGCTCGTGGAGGCGTACGCCGCCGCGCTCCCGCCGGGGCTGGCCTCGGCCGAGGAGGTGCGGACCGGAGCCCGGGTGATGGCGGTCTACACCGCGCTCACCCGGCTCGACTGGGCGCTCGCCCGCGTCGCCGACGGCGACGGTGCGCTGGCGGGCAAGTTCCGCCACCCCAGCGTCGCGCCGTACATCTATGCGATGCAGCGGCAGGTCGGCCAGATCGAGGCGCTGCTCGCCTGAGAGGTCCCGGTCCGGCGGGCGTTCAGAGCTCGCTGGCCGCGAAGGTGTCGCAGCTCTCGACGGTGCCGTCCTCGTAGCCGGTCATGAACCAGCGCATCCGCTGCTCCGACGAGCCGTGCGTCCAGCCCTCGGGGTCGACCCCCTGGCCGGACTTCTGCTGGATGCGGTCGTCACCGACGGCCTTGGCCGAGTCGAGCGCCTCCTGGATGTCGCCCTGGTCGAGCTCCTCGAAGATCGCCACCCCCTCCGCGTCGGTGGTGCCGGTGGCGGCCTTGGTCCAGAGGCCGGCGTAGCAGTCGGCCTGCAGCTCGAGGCGTACGGCGTCGGACTCGGGGCCCTGCTGGGTGCGGACCTTGCCCATCGTGCCCATCAGGTTCTGGATGTGGTGGCCGTACTCGTGGCCGATGACGTAGGGCTCGACGAAGTCGCCGCCCTGGCCGCCGAGCTGGCCCTCGAGGACGTCCTGGAAGAACGTGGTGTCGAGGTAGATCTTCTGGTCGCCCGGGCAGTAGAAGGGCCCGACCTGCGAGCTGGCCTGGCCGCAGCCGGTGTTGACCGCGCCGCTGAAGGTCATCATCGTCGCCGGCTCGAAGCCGCTGCTGAACTGCGTGGACCAGAAGTTGTAGAGGGAGTTCTCCACCGCGACGCGGGCGCAGTCCTCGTCCTTGTTGGCGTCCGCGCCGGTCTTGCAGTTGTCGTAGCGCTCGGAGTCGTCCATCCGGCTCGTGTCGGTCCCGCCCTGCGACTGGGTGCCGGTGCCGGCGCCGCCGCCCCCGAGGCCGCCGCCGGTGCAGTAGGTGAGGACGACGAACAGGAGGATGATGATGATGCCGCCGATGCCGCCGCCCGCGCGGGTGCCGCCGGGGATCGGGAGCCGCATCGGGCCGCCGCCACCTCCGCCGCTCCCTCCGTCGCCGACGCGGGAGGTGTCGAGCCTGGCCTTCGGGTTGAAGCGCATGCGCGTTGCCTTTCCGCAGGTGGGGACGGGGATCGGGTCCCGGTGGAGCCTTCGCGCAGGTTAGCGCGTGCGTGCGTCGATGGGGCTCCACCCCTCACCCCTTCGTAGGATGTCGCCCGAGATGATCACCGCCCAGAAGCTCGAGGTCCGAGCCGGCGCGCGGCTCCTCATGGAGGACGTCACCTTCCGCATCGCCGCAGGCGACAAGGTCGGCCTCGTGGGGCGCAACGGCGCCGGCAAGACGACCCTCACCCGCATCCTCGCCGGAGAGGGCCAGCCCGCGTCCGGGCAGGTCCTCCGCAGCGGCGACATCGGCTACCTCCCGCAGGACCCGCGGGTCGGCGACCCCGAGGTCATCGCGCGCGACCGGATCCTGTCGGCGCGCGGCCTCGACGAGGTCGTACGCCGCCTGCGCGAGGCCGAGGTGGAGATGGCCAGCGAGGATCCGAAAATCCACGAGCGGGGCATGAAGCGGTGGGCGCGCGCCGACGCCGAGCTGCACGCCGGTGGCGGGTACGCCGCCGAGTCCGAGGCCGCCCAGATGGCCGCCGCCCTCGGCATCGAGGAGCGCATCCTCGCCCAGCCGATCGGCACGCTGTCGGGCGGCCAGCGCCGTCGTGTCGAGCTCGCGCGGATCCTGTTCTCCGGCGCCGAGATCATGCTGCTCGACGAGCCGACCAACCACCTCGACGCCGACTCCATCGTGTGGCTGCGCGACTTCCTCAAGGCCCACCGCGGCGGCTTCGTGGTGATCAGCCACGACAACGCGCTGCTCGAGGCCACCGTCAACAAGGTCTTCCACCTCGACGCCAACCGGGCCGTCATCGACGTCTACAACATGGGCTGGCACAACTACCTCACCCAGCGCGAGGACGACGAGAAGCGCCGTCGCCGCGAGCGCCAGAACGCCGAGAACAAGGCGAAGGTGCTCACCGACCAGGCCAACAAGATGCGGGCCAAGGCGACCAAGGCGCAGGCCGCGCAGTCGATGCTCAAGCGCGCCGAGAAGATGATGGCCGGCATCGAGACCGAGCGGCAGGCCGACAAGGTGGCGCGCATCGCCTTCCCGGACCCCGCGCCGTGCGGCAAGACGCCGCTCATGGGCACGGACCTGTCGAAGTCCTACGGCTCGCTCGAGGTGTTCACCGCCGTCGACCTGGCCATCGACCGGGGGAGCCGGGTGGTCATCCTCGGCCTCAACGGAGCCGGCAAGACCACGATGCTGCGGATCCTGGCGGGTGTCGACCAGCCCGACACCGGCGAGGTGGTGCCCGGCTACGGGCTGAAGATGGGCTACTACGCGCAGGAGCACGAGACCCTCGACGTCAACCGCACCGTGCTGGAGAACATGCACAGTGCCGCGCCGGAGCTCACCGACACCCAGGCCCGCTCGGTGCTCGGGTCGTTCCTCTTCTCCGGCGACGACGCGCACAAGCCCGCCGGCGTGCTGTCCGGCGGTGAGAAGACCCGGCTCGCGCTCGCGATCCTCGTGGTCTCGAGCGCCAACGTGCTGCTCCTCGACGAGCCCACCAACAACCTCGACCCCGCCTCGCGCGAGGAGGTGCTGCACGCGATCCGCAGCTACACCGGGGCGATCATCCTGGTGACCCACGACGAGGGCGCCGTCCGGGCGCTGGACCCCGACCGGGTCCTGCTGCTGCCCGACGGGGACGAGGACCTCTGGTCCGAGGAGTACGCCGACCTGGTCTCCCTCGCCTGACGTCGCTCCACCCCTCGGTGGTCGAGGCGCGTCACGTCGC
>JAYSEC010000107.1:0-11217 GCA_041914085.1 Nocardioides sp. | reverse complement strand
GCCCGCCGTCGGACTCGACGAAGAACTGCCCGATCCGCTCGCTCACCAGCATGGACGGAACCTACCGCTCACGCGCGGTTCACGGCGCTGGTCACGGCCTTCAGGGAGGCGGTGACGATGTTGGCGTCGAGCCCCACGCCCCACAGCACCTTCTCCCCGACCGCGCACTCGACGTAGGCCGCGGCGATGGCGTCACCGCCGGCCGACAGCGCGTGCTCGGCGTAGTCGAGGACGCGGACGTCGTACCCGACCGCGGAGATCGCGTCGACGAACGCGGCGATGGGGCCGTTGCCCTCACCGGTCAGCTCGTGGCGCTCGCCGTCGACGTAGACCCCGACGGTGAGCTGGTCCTTCTCCCCCGCGGCGCTCGAGGTGTGGACGGAGTTGAGCGTGAGCGGGGTCTCCCGGTCGAGGTACTCGGCCCGGAACACCGCCCAGATCTCCTCGGGCGTGATCTCGCCGCCCTCGGTGTCGGTGTGCTGCTGCACGACCCGGCTGAACTCGATCTGCGCGCGCCGCGGCAGGTCGAGCTTGTGCTCGGACTTGAGGACGTAGGCCACGCCACCCTTGCCGGACTGGCTGTTGACCCGGATCACGGCCTCGTAGGTGCGGCCGACGTCCTTGGGGTCGATGGGGAGGTACGGCGCCTCCCACGGCAGCTCGCCGACGTCGACCCCCAGCGCGGCGGCCTTCTTGTCCAGGTCCTCCAGGCCCTTCTTGATGGCGTCCTGGTGGGAGCCGGAGAAGGCGGTGTAGACGAGGTCGCCGGCGTAGGGGTGGCGCGGGTGGACGGGCAGGTTCGTGCAGTACTCGACGGTGCGGCGGACCTCGTCGATGTCGCTGAAGTCGACCTGCGGGTCGATGCCCTGGCTGAAGAGGTTCATGCCCAGGGTCACCAGGTCGACGTTGCCGGTGCGTTCGCCGTGGCCGAACAGGCAGCCCTCGACGCGGTCGGCGCCGGCCATCAGGGCGAGCTCGGTCGCGGCGACGGCGGTGCCGCGGTCGTTGTGCGGGTGCAGGCTGATCGCGGAGTGCTCGCGCCGGGTCAGCCCGCGGCCGAAGTACTCGATCTGGTCGGCGTAGGTGTTGGGCGTCGACATCTCGACCGTCGCGGGCAGGTTGAGGATGATCTCGCGGCCGGCCTCGGGCTGCCACACGTCGGAGACGGCCTCGCACACGCTCAGCGCGAAGTCGGTGTCGGACTGGGTGAAGATCTCGGGGCTGTACTGGTAGCCGAAGTCCTGGCTGCCCACGATCGCGCCCAGCCGCTCCTCGGCGTACTTCATCACCATCTCGGTGCCGCGGACCGCGATGTTGCGGCACTCGTCAGGGGTGACGTTGAAGACCACGCGCTGGAAGAGCGGCGCGGTGGCGTTGTAGAGGTGGATCGTCGCGCGAGGCGCCCCGACCAGCGAGTCGACGGTGCGCTCGATCAGGTCCTCGCGCGCCTGCGTCAGCACCGAGATCTGGACGTCGTCGGGGATCCGGTCCTCCTCGACGAGCTTGCGGACGAAGTCGAAGTCGGTCTGGCTGGCGCTCGGGAACCCGACCTCGATCTCCTTGTAGCCCATCTTCACCAGCAGCTCGAACATGGTGAGCTTGCGCGCCGGCGTCATCGGGTCGATCAGGGCCTGGTTGCCGTCACGCAGGTCGGTCGAGAGCCACCGCGGCGCCTTCTCGACCTTCCTGGTGGGCCACGTGCGGTCGGGCACGTCGACGGGCACGAACGGGGTGTAGCGGGCGAACGGCATCGGGCTCGCGCCCTGCTGGTTGGCGGTGTTGCTCAGGTTGGTCATGGGGTCCTCGGTCTCGGTCGGTGCTGGGCGACCGGCGCGCGCCACACTCCGCAACGAGGGGGCCGGTGTCTAGGCCTCGCTGCGGCAGCGAAGGAGGAGGCTGCGCATCATGACGCCACCACGGTACGCCGTGCTCCCGCTCCCTGCAGCCGGATGTCCGGGAAACGGACGCTCAGGCGCGTCCGCGGGCGGCGTACGCCACCGCAGTGAGGTCGAACGGGCCCGGTCCGAGGGTGCGACGCAGCACCTCCTCGAGCCGCTCGCGACCGTCGGGGCCGAGGGCGGCCACGGCATCACCCGCCGGCCCGACGCCGTGGAGGTAGGGCTCCCACCACTCCTCGAACGACGGGTGGGTCACCGTCACGGGGAGCTCGGCGGCCTCGACGTCACGCAGCCCGGCGCGCTCGAGGAGGCCGACGAGGCTGGCGCGCGACCCGCCCTGGAACTCGCGCTCGCCGGGGTGGCCGGGGTCGAGCTCGGCGACGGCGTCCCACAGCGGACGCATGGGCGCCCGGTTGCCGGCGAGGTCCCACACGGTCGCGCCGACCCACCCGTCCGCGCGCACCACCCGGCGCATCTCCGACAGCCCGCGCACGGGGTCGGCCATGAAGTGGACGACCAGGCAGGCCGCGGCGGTGTCGAAGGCGTCGCCGTCCCACGGGAGGTCCTCCGCTGCTCCGAGGCGCACGTCCACACCCGGGTGGCGCTCACGGCAGGCGTCGACGAACGGCTGCGAGGGGTCGACGGCCGCGACCCGGTCCAGGCCGAGCCGGTCGACCAGCACACCGGTGAGGGCGCCCGGGCCGCACCCGACGTCGATCGCGCGCTGGCCCTGCGAGACCCCGAGCCAGTCGGCGAAGCGCACGGCCAGCGGCGTGGAGTAGCGGCCCATGAAGCGGTCGTACGCGTCGCCGGTCACCTCGAAGCTCACGCCGATCGACGCTACTCGCCTCGTAGGCTCTCGTCATGCCCCGCTTGTTGGTGGTCCACCACTCGCCGACCCCGTCGGTCCGCTCCCTCACCGACGCCGTGGTCGCCGGTGCCTCGGACGACGCGATCGAGGGCGTGGAGGTGGTGGTCAGGCCCGCGCTCGAGGCAGGAGCCGACGACGTGCTGGGCGCCGACGGGTTCGTCCTCGGCACGACGGCGAACTTCGGCTACATGAGCGGCGCGCTCAAGCACTTCTTCGACACGATCTTCCTGCAGGCGGGCGGTGCGCTCACCGACGACGGGTCCGCCGCGGCAGCCGCCGACGGCGGCAAGCGGCCGTTCGGGCTCTACGTCCACGGGCGCTACGACACGACCGGCGCGGTGCGCTCCGTGCAGTCGATCGTCGGCGCACTGCCCTGGCGCCAGGCCGCGCCGGTGCTCGAGGTCCTCGGCGACGTGGGCACCACCGAGCAGGAGGCGGCGTACGAGCTGGGCGGGACGCTCGCGGCCCTGCTGATGGAGGGATGAGGGTGCTGCGCTCGTACGTCGCCGCCCTCGCGCTCGCGCTCGCCCTCGCGCTGGCAGGGTGCACGGCGACCACGCCCGACCCCGGCTCCGACCCCGGTCCCGGCCCGTCGTCCTCCGCGCCGGCCACCGAGACCGAGGCCCCCGACCCGGGCCCGCGCCCGAAGGTCGGCGAGTGCCACGCGCTCACCTTCGGGCAGGCCGTCTCGGTCGTGGGTCGCACCGCGCCCGTCGGCTGCCGCAGGGCGCACACCGCCGAGACGTACCTCGTGGGCCGGCTCGAGCTGGCGACCAAGGCAGGGAAGATGAGGCGGGTGGACTCCCGGGCCGCCCAGCGCCAGGCCCGCGCGGCCTGCACGTCACGGCTCCCGCGCCACCTCGGCCGGACCCCGCGCGAGCTGCGGCTGAGCATGGCGCAGGCGGTGTGGTTCACCCCCAGCCCGCAGCGGGCCGAGGCGGGCGCGGACTGGTTCAGGTGCGACGTGGTCGTGGTGGCCGGCGAGAAGCGGCTGCTGCGCCTCCCGCGACGCACCCGGGGGTGGGGCGGTGCGCCCGCCATCGCGATGTGCGCCACCGCCGCCCCGGGGACGCCGGCCTTCCAGCGGGTCACCTGCGGCAGCCGGCACTCGTGGGTCGCGGTCGCCACCGTCGACGTCCCGGGCCGCAAGCTGCCTCCCCGCGACGCCATCGCGGACCGGATGGAGGCGCCGTGCCGCGACGCCGCGCGCTCCCGCGCCGGCGACCCCCTCGACTTCACCTGGTCCCAGGAGATCCCCACGCGCGCGCAGTGGGACGCCGGGCGGCGCTACGGCATCTGCTGGGTCCCCGCATGAGGCCCCGGGCGCTCAGAACCCGAGCTTGCGCAGCTGGCGCGGGTCGCGCTGCCAGTCCTTGGCGATCTTGACCTGGAGGTCGAGGTAGACCGGGGTGCCGAGCAGCGCCTCGATCTGCTTGCGGGCCGCCGTGCCGACGGCGCGCAGCCGCGAGCCCTTGTGGCCGATCATGATCCCCTTCTGGGAGTCGCGCTCGACGTAGAGGTTGGCGACGATGTCGAGCAGCGGCTTGTCGTCGGGCCGGCCCTCGCGCAGGCCCATCTCCTCGACCACCACCGCGATCGAGTGCGGCAGCTCGTCACGCACGCCCTCCAGCGCGGCCTCACGGATGAGGTCGGCGGCCAGCGCCTCCTCGGGGGCGTCGGTGAGGTCGCCGTCGGGGTAGAGCGGCGGACCCTCGGGCATCAGCCCCACCAGCAGGTCGGCGAGCAGGTCGACCTGGTCGCCCGAGCGGGCCGACACCGGCACGATCTCGGCCCACTCGGTGGAGGTCTCCTCGCCGAGCGCGGCGATGTCCATCAGGTGCTTGGCCAGCTGCTCGGGCGTCACCAGGTCGGTCTTCGTCGCCACGGCGATCCTCGTGGTGCGCCGCACCGTGGCGAGCTCGGCGACGAGGAACCGGTCGCCGGGCCCGATCTTCTCGTTGGCCGGGAAGCACACCGCCACCACGTCGACCTCGGCCCACGTGGTCCGCACCAGGTCGTTGAGCCGCTCGCCGAGCAGCGTGCGCGGACGGTGCAGGCCCGGGGTGTCGACCAGGATGAGCTGGGCGTCGTCGCGGTGCACGATCCCGCGCACCACGTTGCGGGTGGTCTGCGGCTTGGACGAGGTGATGACGATCTTCTGGCCGACCAACGCGTTGGTCAGCGTGGACTTGCCGGCGTTGGGCCGGCCCACGAAGGACGCGAAGCCGCTGCGGTAGCCCTCCGGCGCCTGGTGGAACGCGCCGGCCGGCGCGACGCCGGACAGGTCGAAGTCGTCGTCGAGGTCGTCGTCGTCGAGCTCGGCGTCCTCTCCCTCGTCGTCCAGCTCGTCCTCCAGCTCGTCGGTGAGGTCGACGTCGTCCTCGTCAGCCATCGCTCGCCTCCTGCGCCGCGTCGTACTCCGCCCAGATCTGCTCGTCACTCTTCCCTGCCGCCTTGCCCGCGCGCCAGACCGGTCCGGGGTCGACCGCGCGCGGCTGCCGGCCGGCGGTGGCGCGCCAGTAGCCCATCACGTCGTAGTGGCTGGTGGGGAGCCTGACCTCGCGCATCAGGTGCTTGCGGATGGCCCGCATCTGGGCCGACTCCCCCGCCATCCAGAAGTAGCCCTCGCCGGCCGGCCACTCGATGCCCTCCACGACGCGGGCGAGCGCGCTCTGCCCCGGCGCCGGCGGCTCGAGCCACGTGACGCGCGCGCTGTCGGGGAGGTAGCCGGTCAGGTCGTCGGGCACCTCCGCCAGGACGTACGTCGCCAGATCGGGGCGGGTCTCTGCGATCCGGGCGATCGCGGGCATCGCCGTCAGGTCGCCGACGAGCAGCAGCCAGCCCGCGCCGGGCGGCGGGTCGAAGGACGCCTTCGGCTCGGTGATGGTGACCGTGTCACCGACGCAGTCGCGCATCGCCCACTCGGTCACCAGCCCGACGTCGTGCACCACGACGTCGAGGGTCAGCTCACCCGGACGGTGCGACCGGACCGTGTAGTAGCGGCTCTGGAACTGCCCCGGCACCACCAGGCCGACCCACTCGTCGGGCACCCCGGTGCTCTCGAAGCCCTCGACCCCGTCGAGCACCAGCCGGACGAGGTGGTCGGTCAGCGGCTCGCGTCGCGCGACGCGCGCCTGGAACTGGGCTGCCCGGGTGCTCACGGGGTCACGCTATCGACCACTCACCAGTCGGGTCGCATCGGGAAGTCGGACCGCCCACCCGGGTGGTTGCGCGTCGCGAGCACGTGGTGCAGCTCGACCTCGTCGCGCTCGAAACCGATGCGCGAGCCGGCGATGTAGAGCCCCCACACCCGCGCCGTGCCCTCGCCGACCTCCGCGACGCACTCGTCCCAGTTCTCGACCAGGTTGCGGTTCCAGTCACGCAACGTGGCGGCGTAGTGCATCCGGATGTTCTCGCTGTGCTGGACCTCCAGCCCGGCGTCCTGGGCGGCGGTGATGATCGTGCCGGAGCCGATCAGCTCGCCGTCGGGGAAGACGTAGCGGTCGATGAAGGCGCCGGTCTCCTGGCGGCGGTTGTGCGGGCGCGTGATGCAGTGGTTGAGCAGCCGGCCGCCGGGCTTGAGCCGGTCGCGCAGCTGGGCGAAGTACGTCGGGTAGTTCCGCACGCCGATGTGCTCGGTGAGCCCGATCGAGCTGACCGCGTCGAAGCCGTTCTCGACCACGTCGCGGTAGTCGAGGTGGCGGACCTCGGCGAGGTCGCCGAGGCCCTCTCGGTCGATGGCCTCCTTGGCCCACTGGGCCTGCTCGAGCGACAGCGTCACGCCCAGAGCCTTGACGCCGTACTCGCGCGCGGCGTGGCGGACCATCGTGCCCCAGCCGCAGCCGACGTCGAGGAGCCGCTGGCCCGGCTGCAGGTCGAGCTTGCGGCAGATGAGGTCGAACTTGGCGGCCTGCGCCTCCTCGAGCGTGGCATCCGGGGTCTCGTAGAGCGCGCAGGTGTAGGCCATCGAGGGGCCGAGCACCAGCTCGTAGAACCGGTTCGACACGTCGTAGTGGTGGGAGATCACCCCGGCGTCGCGCGACATCGAGTGGCGCAGCCCCTCCACTGCCCGGCGCCAGCGCGGCAGGTGCTCCTGGGGCGGCGGGGCCGGCGGGCGCAGGCGCTGCAGGCCGAGGCTCCGGGCGATGTGCACCGCCTCGCCGGGCGTCGGGACCCGGAACTTGGTGTGGTCCTTGAGCAGCACCATGGCGTCGTACGGGTCGCCGGGGTGGACGCCGGTGAGGTCGAGGTCGCCGCTGACGTAGGCGCGGGCCATGCCGAGGTCGCCGGGGGCGGTCATCAGGTAGGCCAGGCCGCGCTCGGTGCGCAGGTCCAGCCCGAACGGCGCGTCCGGGGGGCCGGCGCTGCTGCCGTCGTAGGCCGTGAAGCGCACCGGGAGTCCTCCCCGCACCAGCCGGTCCATCGCATCGCCGATGGACATCCGCGCCGGGGCGGTCCGGCTCCCACCGGAGATCAGGCTCATCGTCGTCCCACCACCTTGTCGTAGAGGTTCGTCAGTCGGTCGTCGGGGTCGTGGAGCGCCTTCACGCGGGCCAGGTGGGCGCCGTCGTAGAGGCGGTCGAACTCGGCACGCTCGTAGAAGGCCTCCGAGTAGAGGCTCTTGTGGCCGCCGAGCTCGGTGACCTTCGCCTCGATCGCGCGGTTGCGCGGGGACTGCGGTGCCTCCGGGCCGACGTTGACCACGCCCCAGAAGCCCACGTTGACGTAGGTGGTGGCGCTGATGAGCGGGTAGCCCGGCCAAGGCCGGTCCTCACCCGCGCGCCGCAGGCGGAGCGGGCACAGCCACACCGGACGCATGCCGACCTCGCGGTCGAACCAGTCGAGGAACTCCGCGAGCCGGCCGACCGGGACCTCCACGTCCTGCACGACGCGCTCGCCCTGCGGGCGACCCGCGCGGCGGTCGAGGCGGTCGCCGATGCCGAAGCGCCGGTCGAGCGCGACGAGCCTCCAGTAGACGTCCGAGCGGCGCAGCCGGCGCGGCCACACCCGGCGCACGAGGGGGTGCTGCGCACCGAACGCCCGCGAGCACCAGAACCAGTCGGTGTCCCAGCGCCAGAGGTAGTCGCGGACGGTCAACCGGTCGGCCGACCGCTGCTGGAGCGAGCGGTAGAAGACCTGCTGCCCGGTGTAGTCGCTGGTCGGACCGTCCTCGTCGGTCCAGCGGGCGAGCGTGAGGTACAGCTCGTCCGGTGAGAACGCGACGCCGTCGACGGCGTCCACGCGCTCGCCGTCCCACGCCCCCTCGTCCACGATGCGTGCAACGGCCTCCGCGAGCGTGGCGGCATCGTCGAAGCGGACGTGCCTCAGGGCGACGTACGCCGGCACCGGCTCGAGCTCGATGCGCAGGCGCGTGGCGTAGCCGAGCGATCCGTAGGAGTTCGGGAAGGCGTCGAAGAGGTCGTCACCGGGCTTGGTCGTCACGATCTCGCCGCTGCCGGTCAGCACGTCCATCTCCAGGACGGACTCGTGTGGAAGGCCGTTGCGGAAGCTCGTCGACTCGATGCCCAGCCCGCTGACCGCGCCGCCGAGGGTGATCGTCCTCAGCTGGGGCACCACCAGGGGGATGCGGCCGTGGACGAGGGTGGCCTCGACGAGGTGCTCGTAGGTGCACATCCCCTGCACCTCGGCGACGTCTCCGTCGACCTCGATCACGCCCTGCAGGCCGGTGACGTCGAGCCCGGCGCCGGGCTGCGGGCGCCCACGGAAGAGGTTGCTGGTGCGCTTGGCGAGCCGCACCGGGGCACCGGGCGGCAGGGCTGCGTAGGAGTCGCGGAGCCTGCGCACGCCGCGGTCGTGCTCGTCCCACCCCAAAGGCTGTGCCACGCCGTCACGCTAGCGCGCCGCGGGCGCCTGTCGCGAGTGCCTTGTGAAGGGCATCACGCGCGGGAACCGCGGGTGCGTCAGTGCGGGGCGTGCGTGCTCGACCGGGTGTGGATCCGGCCGGCCGGGTCGCCCACCAGGACCGGGACCCCGGCGCCGGCGAAGTCGCTGGCCGCCTGGACGTCGGTGAGGTCGCCGTCGGTCAGCACCACCGCCGCCTCCAGCCCCGTCGACCCCGAGGAGATCGCCATCGCGACGCAGACCTCCAGCGCGGACAGGCGCAGGTGGGTGAGGCGGATGCTCGCGGCGGCGTAGGTCCGGCCGTCGAGGTCGCGGACCGCCGCGCCCTCGCGCGCCCGCGCGCGGGCGCGGGTCGCCCGCGCCAGGGTCACCAGCTTGGCGTCCTCGGGGCTCAGGTCCGCCGACAGGTCGTTCATGGCGCCAGCCTAGTGAGCGAACGCCACGTCCCGCGACGCCCGGGCCGCGACCGCGTCCTCGTCACCGGCCGGAGGAGCTGACGCCTGGGGCGGCGTCGCTCGCGGCGGCGTCGTCCTCTCCCGGCAGCACCGACACCAGCACGGCCTCGATCTTGTTGCGGCGGCCGGTGGCGCGCTCGGCCTCCAGCCGGAGGCCGTGGCACTCGACCACCGAGCCGGGGATCGGGACCTTGCCGAGGTGCTTGGCCATCAGGCCGCCGACGCTGTCGACGTCGTCGTCCTCGACGGCGAAGCCGACCAGCTCGTCGAGGTCGTCGACGGGGTAGCGCGAGGAGACCCGGATGGCGCCGCCCTCGAGGTGCTCGACCTCGACCTCCTCGGCGTCGTACTCGTCGGTGATCTCCCCGACGATCTCCTCCAGGACGTCCTCGATGGTGATCAGCCCGGCGGTGCCGCCGTACTCGTCGACGACCACGGCGATGTGCTGCCGGCGGGCCTGGAGCTCGCTCAGCAGGGCGTCGACGGGCTTGGAGTCCGGGACGTAGTGGACCGGGCGCATCACCTCGTCGACGCGCTGGGTGAACTCCACGTCGGGCGCCTCGAAGTCCCGGCGGACGAGGTCCTTGAGGTAGGCCATGCCGACGATGTCGTCGAGGTTCTCGCCGATCACGGGGATGCGGGAGTAGCCGCTGCGCAGGAACAGCGAGAGGGTCTGGCGCAGGTTCTTGTGGCGCTCGATGTAGACCACGTCGGGGCGCGGGACCATGACCTCGCGGGTGATCGTGTCGCCGAGCTCGAAGACCGAGTGGATCATCTTGCGCTCGCCGGACTCGATGACGGCGGACGCCTCCGCGAAGTCGACCAGCTCGCGCAGCTCGACCTCGGTCGAGAAGGGTCCCTCGCTGAACCCCTTGCCGGGGGTGATGGCGTTGCCGAGCATGATCAGCAGGGCCGGGATCGGCCCGAGGATGGTGGTCACCAGCGAGAGCGGGCCGGCGGACAGCAGCGCGACACGGACGTCGTGCTGGCGCCCCACCGTGCGCGGGGCGACGCCGATGACGACGAACGAGACGACCAGCATCACGCCGATGGTGGTGAGCACCGTCGGGAGCAGGTCGCCGTGGAACGCGTCGCGGGCCCAGGTCGCCACCAGCACGATGGCACTGATCTCGCAGAGCAGGCGCAGCAGCAGCGCGGTGTTGAGGTAGCGCGCCGGGTCGGCGAGCAGCATCACCAGGCGCACGGCACCGGGCCGGCCCTCGGCCTTGAGCTCCTCGGCACGCGCGCGGGAGAAGCCGCTGAGGGCGGCGTCGGCGGCCGAGAACAGGCCCGCGAGCACGACCAGCACCGCCGCCGAGGCGAGCTGCCAGATGTCGGCGGTCACGTCAGGTCCGGCCCGCTCAGGAGGGGTCCGGGGACGAGCGCCACTTCCCGAGCAGCTCGTCCTGGAGGCCGAACATCACCCGGTGCTCCTCCGGCTCGGCGTGGTCGTAGCCGAGGAGGTGGAGGATGCCGTGCACGGTGAGCAGGTCGATCTCGGCCTCGCGCCCGTGACCCGCCTCGACGCCCTGGCGCTCGGCGACCGACGGCGAGAGCACCAGGTCGCCGAGCACGCCCTCCTCCGGCTCCTCGTTGACCTTGCCGGGCCGCAGCTCGTCCATCGGGAAGGCGAGCACGTCGGTCGGGCCCTCCTTCTCCATCCACTGCTCATTGAGGCCGGCGATGGTGTCCTCGTCGACGGCCTTGATGCACAGCTCGGCCTGCGGGTGGACCCGCATCTGGTCCATCACGAACCGGGCGAGCCGGGAGAGGCGACGTACGTCGAGGTCGAGGCCGGACTCGTTGAGCACCTCGATGCTCATCGCTTGCCCCTCGGCGCCGCCTTGGTCGGGCCGGTCTTGGGGTGCTGGGCCTGGGCGTCGAAGACCTCGTAGGCCTCCACGATGCGACCCACGAGGCGGTGGCGCACGACGTCGGTGCCGGTGAGGCGGCAGAAGGAGATGTCCTCGACACCGTCGAGGATGCCCTCGACCACCCGGAGGCCGGACTTGGTGCCGGAGGGGAGGTCCACCTGGCTGGTGTCGCCGGTGACCACGATGCGCGAGCCGAAGCCGAGGCGCGTGAGGAACATCTTCATCTGCTCGGGCGTGGTGTTCTGCGCCTCGTCGAG
>JAYSEC010000106.1:0-11234 GCA_041914085.1 Nocardioides sp. | reverse complement strand
CAAGCCGGGCGAGACGCTGATCTTCGTGGTGGACCTGCTCGAGGTCCGCTGACCCCCAGCAACCACCCGCACCACCCCGCACGACCCCGACGCCGGGCGGCCCTTCACCGTCCTCAGGCCTGGGCGTCGTGGACCAGGATCGCGACCTGCACCCGGTTCTCGACACCCAGCTTGGTGAAGAGCCGCCCGACGTGCGTCTTCACCGTCGGCACGCCCATGTAGAGCTCCGCGGCGATCTCGGCGTTGCTCTGGCCGCGCGCCACGCCCTCGGCCACGTCGCGCTCGCGCTCGGTCAGCCCGGCCAGTGCCGCGCGGGCGGCGCGGGCGCGCTCGCCCGCCCCGGGCTCCGCGTCGTCGCGCGTGACGGCGGCGATCAGCTGCGCGGTCACGCTGGGCGAGAGCATCGGCTGGCCCGACGCGACGGTCCGGACGGCCTCGACGAGCCGTGCGGGCGGGGTGTCCTTGAGCAGGAAGCCGGCCGCGCCCGCGCGCAGCGCGCGGAGCACCATGTCGTCGGTGTCGAAGGTCGTCAGGACGATGATCCGCAGACCGGGGTGCTGGGCCAGGAGCGTCTCGGTCGCGCTGAGCCCGTCGCGCACCGGCATCCGGATGTCCATCAGCACCACGTCGGCGCCCGACCGCGGCACGACGGTCAGGGCCTCCTCGCCGTCGCCGGCCTCGGCGACCACGCTGATCCCGGACGCCCCGCCCAGCATCATCCCGAGCGCCGCGCGGACCATCGGGTCGTCGTCGACGACCGCGAGCGAGATCTGCGGGGGCGCGGACGCGGTGCCCTCCCCAGCGCTCGTCCCCCCGGTCACGAGTCCCACGGTATCCATGCCCGCACGGCGTACCCGCCACTGGCATCGACGCCGTGGTTGATCCGCCCGCCGGCGAGCGCGGCGCGCTCCGCGAGGCCGATGAGGCCGAGCCCGGAGGCCGGAAGCGACGGACGGCCCGGGCCGGAGCCGACCGGAGCCGCGTTGCGCACGGCGACCACCAGCCCGTCGTCGGGTGAGCCCGCCAGGTCGACGGTGACGGCGGTGCCCGGGGCGTGCTTGCGCGCGTTGGTGAGCGCCTCCTGCACGATGCGGTACGCCGTCCGGCCGGTGCTCGCGGGCAGCTCTCCCCCGACCCGGTCCGAGAGCCGTACCCGCATCCCGCCCGCGCGCTCCTCGGCCACCAGCGCGGCGACGTCGTCGAGCCCGGGCTGCGGCCGCTCGGGGGCGGTCCCGGTGGGGCGGGTCGGGTCACGGAGCACACCGAGCACGGCCCGGAGGTCGGAGAGCGCCCGGTGGGCGTTCTCCTCGATCGACTTCGCGGCGCTCGCCTGCTCCTGCGCGGTCAGGTCGGTCCGGTAGCCCAGCGCACCGGCGTTCATCGCGACCAGCGAGATCCGGTGGGCCAGCACGTCGTGCATCTCGCGGGCGATCCGCGTCCGCTCGGCAGCCTGCGCCTGGGCGACGCGCGCCCGCTGCTCGCGCTCGGCCGTCTCGGCACGGTCCCGGTAGGAGTCGACGAGCTGGCGCTGCGAGCCCATGGCGTAGCCGGTGGCGATGAGGATGCCCACGACCAGGACCCCGAAGGCGATCGACACCCACAGGGGCAGCGCGTCCTCGGAGAGCCCGATGCGTTCCTGCACCACGCCGCCCAGGACGCTGAGGGGCGCGACAACGGCCAGCAGCCGCCACCGGCGGCGCGAGGCGATCGAGCCGACGATCCACGACGCCGGACCGGCGCTCGAGACGGAGACGAACGAGAAGGCCGTCAGCAGCAGGGCGACCGCTGCGGGGCGCCGGTGCCGCCAGCGGATGAGCACGAAGGAGAGCAGGCCCAGGAGCGGGTCGCCGACGAGGAACCACATCACCCTCGGGTCGCCGGCCGGCCGCTCGGCCGCGGTCACCACGAGGACGCCCCAGGTCCCCAGGCTGATCACGAGGGCGAGGGCGTAGCGCCACGTCGACGCCCAGCGGGTCGGACGCTCCCCGGCGACCACTGAGTCGTCCTCGGGCACTGGCATGGGCCAGAGGCTAGAGGACCCCGGACGTCCCGGGCGTCCGACCAAGGTGTCGGCCAAGGGCCGGGATCGATACCTGGGTCGGATGCCGCAGACCCCTGCGTCCGATGCCGGGCACCTGCTGTGCGCCCGAGGCTGGAGCCATGATCACAGTGGAGAACCTCACCAAGCGCTACGGCGGCTTCACCGCCGTGGACGACATCTCGTTCGAGGTGCGTCCCGGCAGCGTGGTCGGCTTCCTCGGCCCGAACGGCGCCGGGAAGTCGACCGCGATGAGGATGATGACCGGGTTGACCCCGGCCACCTCGGGCCGGGCGACCATCCTCGGCCAGACCTACCGCGAGCTGCACAACCCCGCCCGCCAGGTCGGCGTCATGCTCGACGCCTCGGCCCAGCACCCCGGCCGCACCGGCCGCGAGGTGCTCCTCGTCGCCGCGATCTCCATCGGCGTCCCCCGCACCCGCGTCGAGGAGGTGCTCGCGCTCGTCGGCCTGACCGAGGACGAGGCCGGCCGCCGGGTCCGCAACTACTCCCTCGGCATGCGCCAGCGCCTGGGACTGGCCGCAGCCTTGCTCGGCGAGCCGCAGGTCCTGGTCCTCGACGAGCCGGCCAACGGCCTCGACCCACAGGGCATCCACTGGATGCGCGGGCTGCTGCGACGCTTCGCCGACGGCGGCGGCACCGTGCTGCTCTCGAGCCACCTGCTCCACGAGGTGCAGATCGTCGCCGACGACCTGGTGATGATCGGTCGCGGCCGCATCGTGGCCATGGGCTCCAAGGAGGAGCTGCTCGCCCGCGGCGGCACCACCGTCCACTCGACCGACGACGCCCGCCTCGCCGCCCTGCTGGAGGCAGCCGGCGTGCCGGTGACCCGGACCGGTTCCGGGCTCGTCGTCGACGCCGAGCCCGGCGTCGTCGGCCGGGTCGCCGCCGACGAGCGCGTCGTGCTCCTCGAGCTGCGCTCCGGCGGGTCCGAGGGCCTCGAAGAGATGTTCCTGGGCCTCACGGCCGCCACCTCGCGCGAAGGAGACGCAGCATGAGCCGCCTCGACACCGACCCGACGACCCCCGCCGTCGGCGGCCACGCGGACGGCGTACGCATCCCGGAGCCGCTGCCCGGCCGACCGGGCGTGCCCTTCGGGCGGACCCTGCACGCCGAGCTGCGCAAGATGGTCGACACCCGCGCCGGTCGCTGGATGGTCATCGTGATGGCGGCGGTCGCCGCGATCATCCTGGCGGCGTTCCTCATCTGGGGTCCTGCGGAGGACGCCTCGTTCCGCGGCCTGCTGGAGCTCTCCACGCTGCCCCTGGCCATGCTCCTGCCGGTCCTCGGCATCATGGCCGCGACCGCCGAGTGGTCGCAGCGCACCGGCCTGGTCACCTTCACCCTCGAGCCCCGCCGCGGCCGGGTGGTGCTGGCCAAGGTGCTGGCCGCCCTGCTGCTCGCGCTGGTCGTGCTCGCGGTCGCGGTCGTCGCGTCGGCGCTGGCCAACGTCGTCGGCGGCACCGGCGAGTGGGACCTCTCCGGAGCGGCCGGCTCCGGGCTCGTGCTCGCCCTGATGATCTACGTCCTGCAGGGCGTCGCGTTCGGGCTGCTGTTCCTCAACACGCCCGTCGCGATCGTCTCGGTGCTGGTGCTGCCGACCGTCTGGTCGATCGCCACCATGGCCATCTCGGCCCTCGAGGACGCCGGCCGGTGGCTCAACCTCGACGCGGTGACCCAGCCGCTCTTCGCCGGCGAGATGGCCGGCCGTGACTGGGCCCAGCTCGGGACCGCCACCGCGGTGTGGGTGCTGCTCCCCCTGGCGGTCGGGACCTACCGGGTGCTGCACCGCGAGGTGAAGTAGACCCCGCCGTCACCGGAGGGATCACCAGGGGATCACCGGGGGATCACCACGGGACGTCGATCTCGGCCTCTCCCGTCGCGACCCGGGCCGCCAGCCCGCCCAGCGTGACCACGTCACCGGGGGCGAGCTGGCGGCCCCTGCGCGTCTCCACCTCCCCGTTGACCAGCACGGCGCCGTCGGCGATCACCGGCTTGGCCTCGGCGCCGCTCTCCACGAGGTTCGCCAGCTTGAGGAACTGCCCCAGCCGGATCGACTCGTCACGGATCGGCACGTCCATCGGCTCGGGCTCGCGGGTCATGGGGCCAGTCAACACCGTCCGCGCACGCGGCGGGACGTCCCCGTGCGAGGGTGGGGCCGACCACCGACAACCACGCCGTACCCCGGGGAGATCCATGCGCCGTCCGCTCCTGCTCATCGTGCTGCTCGTCCTCGTGGCGGTCGGCCTGCCCGCAGCGGCGTACGACACCGCGCCGGCGGCGCGCGCGGGGAAGTCCGGCTGCCAGGCGTCCGGTGGCATCGAGGTGTGCTTCTCCTCCCCGCCCACGCGGCCGGGCGACCCGACGGTGCTGGCGCGGCCGAGCGCGCTCTTCGACGCCGCGGGCCCCGGCGACAGCATCCGCGTCGCGATGTTCCGCTGGGACATCGAGCCACCGACGAAGGCGCTGATCGCGGCCCAGCGGCGCGGCGCGGAGGTCTACCTCGTCGGTGACGACGACCTGCGGCTCAACTCGCGGGGACGGCGACTCATCGAGAAGCTGGAGGCCCAGGACCCCGCCCGGAAGAACGTCACGATCTGCCGCGGCGCGTGCCTGCCGTGGCGGGCACCCGGGCCGTTCCCCGACAGCCAGAACGTGCAGCACCTGAAGTTCTACGTCACCGACATCGGCGGGGTGCAGTCGTTCATCACCAGCTCGGCCAACCTCGAGGACCGGCAGTACCGCCAGTACAACTCCTTGCTCAAGATCGACGACCCCGCGCTGTACCGCTTCGGCACGGAGTACTTCGCGCGGCTGTTCGACCAGAGCCTCACGGTCGGCGGACGCACCTGGGACGACCGGCGCAAGACCTTCGACTCCGGGACGGTCAGCGCCACGGTCTACCCGACGCGCCGCGACCTGCTGCTCGCGACCCTGCGCGACGTCTCGTGCCGGCCCGGGGCGCGCGACGTGAACGCCATGTTCGCGGTGATCCAGCGTGCCGACGTGCGCGCCGAGCTGGCCCGCCTGTCCAGCCGGGGCTGCCGGGTGCGGGTCATCACCACGCGCGACACCGTCGAGAACTGGATGGAGGCCAGGCTGCCCCAGGGGCGCCTGCCGCGCTCCGCCGTCCGGACGACGCTGACCCACGACAAGATGCTGACGGTCCACGCACGGTTCCGGGGCCGCCCGACCTTCCTCACCGTCACCGGCACCTCGAACACCACCTGCGGCGGCCTGCTCTACAACGACGAGGTGATGGTGCGCATCCTCGACAACCGCTGGCTGCACGACCAGTACGTCGCCCACTTCGACGACGCGTGGCGCCACTCCCACCAGAGCCGGTCGCCGGTCATGCCCGTGATGAAGCCCTGCCGGCGCTGACGGGCCCGGCGCCCGTCAGGGCACCAGCAAGCTGACCGCGTGGATCAGCACGCCGACGAGCCCGCCGACGATCGTGCCGTTGATCCGGATGAACTGCAGGTCGCGTCCGACGTGGAGCTCGATGCGGCGGGCCGCCTCCTTGCCGTCCCAGCGCTCGATGGTGTGGGTGATCACCGTCGTCACCTCGGCGCCGTAGCGCTCCACCATGAACACGGTCAGGTCGGCAGCCATCCGGTCCAGGCGCTCGCGCAGGGCAGCGTCGTCGCGCAGCCGCTCCGCGAACAGGTTCAGCTCGGCGAGCAGCCGCTGGCGCACCGCACCGTCGCGGTCCTGGATCGACCCCAGCAGGGCCGAGCGCATCGCCTTCCACAGCGAGATGGCCGTGGTGACCACCTGGGGGTGCTCCAGCAGCCGGTTCTTGAACGCCTCGGCCCGCTCCTGGGTCTCCACGTCGTTGAGCAGGTCGTGGGCCAGCTGGCCCAGCATCGAGTCGAGCGCCTCGCGGGCCCGGTGGTGCGGGTCGTCGCGGATGTCCTCCAGCCAGGCCAGCGCCTGCACGTGCAGGCGCGAGGTGACCGCGTCGTTGAGCCGCGGCGGGGCCCACCACGGCGCCCGCTCCTCCAGCACGCGCGAGAACGTCTCGGGGTTGTCGACGAGCCAGCGGTGCATCTCGTCGACCGCGAGGTCCACGACCCCGTGGTGCAGGTCGTCGCGCAGCACCTCCATGAGGGTCGACCCCAGGAGCGGCGAGATCGGCTCCTCGCGGAACCGCGGCACGAGCGCCTGGGTGACGAGGTCGGCGACGTGGTCGTCGCGCACCTTGCCCAGCGCGATCGCCGCCACGTCGGACGCCTCGTCGACCACCCGGCGGGCGTTGGCGGGTTCGGCGAGCCACTCACCGACCCGGGCCGAGATCGTCGCGGCAGCCACCCGGTCGCGGATGATGTCCTCCTGGAGGAAGTTCTCACCGACGAACTCCTCGAGCCCCTTGCCGAGCTCGTCCTTGCGCTTCGGCACCAGCGCGGTGTGCGGGATCGGCAGGCCGAGCGGGTGCTTGAAGAGGGCGGTGACCGCGAACCAGTCGGCGATCGCACCGACCATGGACGCCTCGGCGCCCGCGTTGACGAAGCCCCAGAACCCGTCGCGGCCGAGCGTGGCGACGTACACGCAGGCGGCGAGGAGCAGCAGCCCCACGGCGACCGTACGCATCCGCCTCAGGCCGCGGCGGCGCGCCTCGTCGGCCCCGGGATCGGGCGTGATGAGGGAGATCGTCGGGGCGACCGTCGGGGGCGTGGCGGGCATGCCAGCCATCGTGCCCGACCGTGCCAGAATGCGGCGCATGCCTCGCACCGTGATCACCTTCGGAACGTTCGACGTGTTCCACGTCGGGCACCTGCGCGTGCTCGAGCGCGCGGCGGCGCTGGGCGACCGGCTCGTGGTCGGCGTGTCCGCCGACGCGCTCAACGAGCGCAAGAAGGGCCGCGTGCCGGTGTTCACCCAGCGCGAGCGGCTGGCCATCGTCGGCGCGCTCAAGGTGGTCGACGAGGTCTTCGTCGAGGAGAGCCTGGAGCAGAAGCGCGACTACATCCTCGAGCACGGCGCCGACGTGCTCGTGATGGGCGACGACTGGGCCGGGAAGTTCGACGAGCTCTCCGACGTGTGCGAGGTGGTCTACCTCGAGCGGACCCCGGCCATCTCCACCACCGCGATCATCGAGCACATCGCCGATCTCTGAGGCCGTCCGGCGTCCCGTCGGCGGCCCGGCGCTGGGTTAGGGTCACACCCGAGATGACAACCACGAGGGGAAACATGCGCAGAATCGTCACCACCGCTGTTGCTCTGGCACTGATGGGTGGCGCGGCGCTGTCCGCCCCGGCCGTCGCTGCCGACCAGGGCGGCGCCGACCACCGCCCGTCGGGCCCCGGCCGCACCCACGTGCCGTCGCCGGCCGAGGCCCTCGAGCTCGCCCCCGAGCCGGCCCTGCCGGAGTTCGGCGAGGCCACCCCGTCCGAGATGCTCGCCACGGCGCGCCGGGTGATGTCGGGCAAGGCGCTCCCGCGCGACCCCTCCGCCACGCTCGCGCTGCGCGACCTCTGGCTCAACAAGACCAAGCTCCGCGGCACCGAGCGTCGCCTCGCCGACCGCCTCCTCGCCCGCCCGACCGACGGCGTCGGCGACCCGCAGGGCTTCGGCTACACCGTCCCCGAGGCCGCCCCGGTCTGCAACACGCGGCTGTGCATCCACTACGTCCCGACCGGCTCCGACGCCCCGCCGTCGCCGGACTGGCCGGCCACCAACCTGGCCGTCATGGACGCCGTGTGGAGCCAGGAGGTCGACGGCCTCGGCTACCGCGCGCCGCTGACCGACGGCGCCAAGGGCGGCAACGCGCTCTTCGACGTCTACCTCAAGGACCTCGGTGGCGACATCTACGGCTTCTGCGCCGGCGAGGACGTCGTCAAGAAGCGCACCGGCTCGGGCTACTGCGTGCTCGACAACGACTTCGCGGCCGCGCAGTTCCCCAACGGCACCCCGACCGACAACCTGACGGTCACCGCGGCCCACGAGTTCTTCCACGCCATCCAGTACGCCTACGACTTCAACGAGGACCCCTGGATGATGGAGTCCACGGCGACGTGGATGGAGGAGCGGATCGCGACCGCGGTCAACGACAACCGCCAGTACTTCCCGTGGAGCCAGATCTACGCGCCCTACCTCCCGCTCGACCTGTTCAGCCGCAACGAGGGCTACCAGTACGGCAACTGGGTGTTCTGGGAGTACCTCTCCACCAAGTACGGCGTCGGCGTCGTCAAGAAGGTGTGGGACCAGGCCGGCTCCCTGAAGAGCGACGGTGGCAAGAACAGCATCGCCGCGCTCCAGAAGGTGCTGAAGAAGAAGGGCGGCTTCGGCAAGGTCTACGCCCAGTTCGCCGCCGGCAACCTCACCCCGGCCGCCAACTACCCCGAGGGCGCCGAGTACCCGTTCCCCAAGGTCCGCGGCGGCAAGAAGCTCAGCAAGGGCAAGCGCGCCAAGCGCTTCGCGGTGAAGGTCAACCACCTCGCCTCGGCGTCCTACGTCTACGTCCCCGGCAAGGGGCTCGGCAGCAAGAAGTGGAAGCTGTCGGTCGCGGTCAACGGCCCGGTGAAGGCCACCTCCCCCTACGCCGTGGTGGTCGTGCACCTCGCCAACGGCAAGCGCCAGACCAAGCTGGTGAAGCTGAACCGGCGCGGTGACGGTCACAAGAAGGTCGCCTTCAGCAACAAGCGCGTCGCCGCCGTCTCCGTGACGCTGGTCAACGCCTCGACCCGCTACAAGTGCGGCCGGGACACCGTCCTGGCGTGCGAGGGCGTGCCGCTGGACGACAAGGCCCGCTTCTCGGTGAAGGGCAAGGTCGTCAAGCGCTGACGACCCGGCCGGTCCTCACGAGCTGAGGGCCAGCAGGGCGTGGAGCGCGGCGACGCACTCCGCGACCAGACCAGACAACGGGACCGGGCGCTCGCCGGTCGGCACAGCCGACCAGGTGAGCGCCCGGTCCTCCGTGTAGGCCCACCAGGCGCGTACGACGTCGTGCTGGCGCGCCGGCACCCCGAGCGCCGCGACCACCCGGTCGGTGCTGCCCTGGCGCACCGAGTCCATGACCTCGCTGACCCGCGGGTCGGCGACGCCGTGCCCGTGGACGAGCGCGAGGTAGAAGTCGCGCCGTCGTTCGATCTGCTCGACCATCAGCCGGGTCGTCATCTCGACCTGCTGCTCCCCCGGCAGGTCCTCGTCCGGTGCGGTGGTGCGCAGCATCCGGCGACCGGCCGCGGCGATGCAGGCGAGGTAGAAGTCGGTCTTGGTCGGGAAGTAGTGGAAGAGCAGGCCGCGCGAGATGCCCGCCTCGGCGGCGATGTCGTCCATGGACAGGTCCTGGATGGGCGTCTCGACGATCTTGGCGAGCCCGATGGCGACCAGCTGCCGGCGGCGCTCGTCGGCGCTCAGCCGTCGGCGTACGGGGGCGGCGGCCTCACTGTGGTCGGACACGCTGTTGAGCATTGCTCAACAGTGTGCGAAGGTCAACGCCATGGACTTCTCCCTCTCCCCGCGTGCCGCCGACCTGCGCGATCGGGTGCGCGCGTTCGTCTCCGACGAGATCGAGCCGATCGAGACCGAGGCGCACCAGCGGATCACCCGGCTGCGCGAGTCGGGCGGGGACAGCTGGACCCCGGACCCGGTCATCGCCGAGCTGCAGGCCAAGGCGCGCGCCCAGGGGCTCTGGAACCTCTTCCTCCCGGCCGCGCACGCGGGCCGGTACGCCGCCGACTTCGGCACCGACGGCGGCGAGGGGCTCTCCAACGTCGACTACGCGCCGGTGGCCGAGGCGATGGGCCGGTCCTTCCTCGCGCCCCTGGTCTTCAACTCCAACGCCCCCGACACCGGCAACATGGAGGTGCTGCTGAAGTACGGCACCGAGGAGCAGAAGCAGCAGTGGCTCGAGCCCCTGCTGCGCGGCGAGATCCGCAGCGCCTTCTGCATGACCGAGCCCGAGGTCGCCTCCTCCGACGCCACCAACATGGCGGCCACCGCCCGCGTCGAGGGCGACGAGGTCGTCATCAACGGTCGCAAGTGGTGGTCGACCGGCGTCGGCAACCCCGACTGCAAGGTCCTGGTGTTCATGGGCCTGTCCGACCCCGACGCCGACCGGCACTCCCGGCACACGATGGTGCTGGTCCCCCGCGACGCCCCCGGCGTGGAGGTCGAGCGGATGCTCACCACGATGGGCTACTACGACGAGCCGCTCGGCCACGGCGAGGTGTCCTTCGACGACGTCCGGGTGCCGCTCTCGAACGTGCTCCTCGGTCCCGGCCGCGCCTTCGAGATCGCCCAGGGCCGGCTCGGCCCGGGCCGCGTGCACCACTGCATGCGCGCCATCGGACTCGCCGAGCGCGCCCTCGAGCTGGCGTGCGCTCGCGCCACCTCGCGCACCGCGTTCGGCAAGCCCCTCGCCAACCTCGGCGGCAACCGCGAGCGCATCGCGGACGCCCGCATCGC
Organism: Nocardioides sp.; assembly: GCA_041914085.1. Classification (GTDB taxonomy): domain Bacteria; phylum Actinomycetota; class Actinomycetes; order Propionibacteriales; family Nocardioidaceae; genus Nocardioides. The sequence continues at coordinate 763 of JAYSEC010000106.1, read as the reverse complement.
GATCAACCGCTCGCGCCTGCTCGTGCTGCACGCCGCGTGGCTGCTCGACCAGGGCATGAGCCGGGAGGCGTACTCCGCCGTCAGCGAGATCAAGGTCGAGGTCCCGAACATGGCGCTCGACGTGATCGACATGGCGATCCAGCTCCACGGCGGTGCCGGTGTCTCCGACGACTTCCCGCTCGCCGCGGCCTGGGTGGGCGCCCGCACCCTGCGGCTGGCCGACGGCCCGGACGAGGTGCACCGCAACGTCGTCGCCAAGATCGAGCTCGGGAAGTACGCCGGATGAGCCGCGTGCTGGTCACGGGTGCCGCGTCCGGCCTCGGTGCCGCGCTGGTCGCTGCGTTCCGCGCGCGTGGCGACGAGGTGCTGGCCACCGACCGCGTCCGGGCGGACGGCGTCGACCTGGTCCTCGACATCACCTCCGACGACGACTGGGCGCGCGCGGTGGAGGCGGTGCAGGAGCGCTGGGGCGGGCTCGACGTGCTCGTCAACAACGCCGGCGTCGCCGGCGGTGGGCGCGTCGACCGCTGCACGCTCGAGGAGTGGCAGTGGATCACCGACATCAACCTCTTCGGCGCGGTCCGCGGCACCCGGGCGTTCGTGCCGATGCTCAAGCAGCAGCGCTCCGGGCACCTGGTCAACGTCGCCTCGCTCGCCGGCCTCGTGCACCCGGGTGGGATGGGCTCCTACAACGCCGTGAAGGCCGCCGTGGTGGCGTTCACCGAGACCTGCGGCCACGAGCTGGCGTCGTACGGCATCCGGG
>JAYSEC010000105.1:0-11259 GCA_041914085.1 Nocardioides sp. | reverse complement strand
GTCTCGGAGAAGATCAAGCTCGAGTTCGACGTCTCGGCGATCAAGAGCGCCTGACCGGCGTCGCCCCGTGCAGCGCGCACGAGCCCGGACCCGGTGGTGTCCGGGCTCGTGATCGCGGTCTGGACCGGGCCGGGCGCGTCCCGCCTGAGCCGGGCCCATACCCAACCGGGGGCCGTGACGCCGCCGGGGCACGGGTGGAGGTTCGATCCATCCCCGGGGGAGCCGCGCCCGGGCGCCGCTCTGACCTCCAGGACCGGGCTCCCACCCCGTCCTGGAGGGTGCCGTGAACCGCACTGACCGCCGTCCCGTCGTCGTCCTCGCAGCCCTGGCCCTCGTGGCCCCGGCCGCCGTCGCAGCCCTCACCGTCGGCACGACGGCTGCCTCCGCCCACAAGGGCGGGGGCGGCGGGCACCATCCGCCGTCGCACTCCGCCCCGACGGACCAGGCGGTCTTCTTCGCCTCCGACGGCTTGCGGCAGGACCTCGTCGAGAAGTACGCCGACCAGGGCGTGATGCCGACGATGAAGAGGTTCCTCCGCAACGGCGTGAAGGCCCGCGGGAACGGCATGCTCACGCAGGCCCCGCCCAACACGGGCGCCGGGTGGTACACCATGGCGACCGGTGCGTGGCCGGCCGTGACCGGCAGCACCAACAACACGTTCCACAAGAACGGCGATCCCTTCGCCAACCGCACCGCGGCGTTCGACCCCGGCGTGCTGCAGGCGGAGTCCCTCGCGCAGGCCGCCGAGCGTGGCGGGCTCAAGGTCGCCCAGGTCGAGTGGGCGGGCGGGCGCAACGCGTCGATCCAGGGCCCCACGATCGACTACCAGAGCTTCCACTCCGGTCGCGGCGTGACGACCAACTTCATCGGGCAGGAGGGTGAGCCGCTCTTCGACGACGCCCCGTTCATCGCCTCCTTCGGGCTCCAGTTCGACCACCCCGCCGGGTACGCCGGACGCGCCCCGTTCGCCGAGGCGGCCCCCACCCCCGCCACCGGCTGGACCGGCGTGCCGACGTCGTACAGCCCGGCGCAGGAGATGCGGATGCGGGTGCTGGACGGCGCGACGGACAAGTACGGCCTCAACGCCTACCTCTACGACAGCCGCAACGACGGCCGCACGCGCTACGACCGGGTGCTGTTCTCCCCGACCAAGAGCGGCGCCGACGCGGTCGGCGACCTGCGCCAGGGTGAGTGGGCCGACGTCAAGGTCACCATCCAAGGCGGCGCGCTGGCCGGCAGGACCGCCGGCATGCTGGTCAAGGTCGAGACCCTCTCCCCCGACCTGTCGCGCGTGCGGCTGTTCCACACGTCGGTGACCCGCGCGATCGCGAGCTGGCCCACGTGGCCCGGCGAGCCGGGCTACACCGAGTTCGACGAGTACCTCGCCGCCGAGTTCCCGACCTCCACCGCCGCCGACTTCGCCATCCTCGAGGCCGGTGTCACCAGTGAGGAGACCTACGTCGAGCAGGGCCTGTACTGGTCCACCGGCCACTGGCCGATGCTGGAGTACGTCGCCGAGACCTACCAGCCCGACCTGTTGATGGTCGGCATGCCGACGACCGACGAGTTCCAGCACCAGTTCCTCGGCCTGGTGAGCAGGCGGCTGCCCGGCGGCGCGCCCAACCCGGCGTACGACGACGTGGACCTCGACGGCGTGAAGGACGGCCGCGTGAAGGAGCGGGCCGCGTTCATCCGCGAGGCCTACGAGGAGTCGGACCGGACGCTGCGGCTGGCGCGCTCGCTGCTCGGCAAGGACCCGACGACCTTCGTGGGCTCCGACCACGGCTTCGCCCCGCAGTTCCTCGCGATCGACGCGAGCAGGCCGCTCGTCGACATGGGCCTGCTCTCGACGCCGCAGACCTCGAACTGCCGCACCGCGGCGGGCGAGACGATCGGCAAGGCCAAGGCCTGCTGGGCCGGCGGCACGCTGCAGGTCTACCTCAACCTCGCCGGGCGCGACCCGGCCGGCGGCGGCTTCCAGCAGGTGCCCGCCGCCGACGAGGCGGCCACGGTCGCGGCCATCCGGGCGGCGTACCTCGGCCTGACCGACCCCCACGACTGGACCAGCGACGGCAGCCCCGAGGGCTGGCGGATGATCGACCGCACGTTCACCAAAGCCGAGGCGAGACACATCCCCAACGGACCGGGCAGCACCGCCGACATGGCGCACCCGACCCGCACGGGTGACCTCGTGGTCTTCTCCTTCCCGCCCTATCAGTTCGACGCGGCGACCCCCGGCACGCTCGTGGCGCCGTCGCACTTCTTCGGGCAGCACGGCTACGTCCCCGACGTCCAGGACCTGGCCGCGAACATCAACATGCGCGCGACGTTCCTGGCCGGCGGTGAGGGCATCGCGCACCGCCGGGTGACGGCCCGCTCCATCGACCTCGCCCCGACGCTGGCGTTCCTGCTCGGCGTCCCCGAGCCGCAGCACAGCCAGGGCACGGTCATGCTCGAGGTCGTCGACGGGGGCAAGAGCTGGACGCCCGTGCCGATCATCGGTCTCAACGACTTCCACGGCCAGCTCGACCCGACCACCCGGGCCTACGACAACGGCATCAACGCACGCGTCGGCGGGGCGTCGTTCCTCGCGACGATGTTCGACGAGGAGCTCGACGCGCTGCCCGGCGAGGGCCTGATCCTGGCGGGCGGCGACAACGTCGGCGCGTCCCCGCCGAGCTCGGCCCTCCTGGAGGACATGCCGGCGATCGACGTGGAGAACGCCTGGGGCCTCGACGCGACGTCGTACGGCAACCACGAGTTCGACTACGGCGTCGCCCGGCTGCGCCAGCACCAGGCGAGGGCCGACTTCCCGTTCCTGGCGACCAACATCGTCGACGAGGACACAGGCGAGGCACCGGACTGGGTGACCCCCTCCGCGGTGTTCCGCGTCAACGGCGTCAAGGTCGGCGTCATCGGTGCCGGCCTGTCCTCGACCCCGGAGCTGGTGGCGGCCGGCGCCACCGAGGGCCTGGAGTTCCTCGACGAGGCGCCGCGGATCGAGGCGGAGTCCGAGCGGCTGCGACGCCAGGGCGTCAAGGTGCAGGTCGTGGTGATCCACGAGGGCACGGCGCTGGGCAGCAACCCGGTCGGCACGACGCCGGGGACGCCGTGGGAGGGACCGATCATCGCGATCGCCGACGCCCTCCAGGACACCACGGTCGACGCGATGGTGGTCGGCCACACCCACCGGGTCTCGAACCTGGTGCGCGGTGACATCCTCATCACCGAGGGCGTCAACGCCGGGGCGTCGTACTCCGTGCTCCAGCTGATGGTGCGCCACGGCGACGTGGCGTGGGCCGGCGGCGCGACGCGGGTCGCGAAGACGCTCGGCGTGACCGGTCGGGCCGACGTGCAGGCGATCGTCGACCGGGCCAACGCGGAGACCGCGGTGCTGCGCAACCAGGTGATCGGCACGCAGGCCAACGACGTCCTGCGCGACCCCACGCGGTTGCACGAGTCCGAGATGGGCAACATGGTGGCCGACGCCATGCGGGGCAAGTACCCCGGTGTGGACGCGGCCTACACCAACTCCGGCGGGCTGCGGCAGGACCTCGTCTGCACCCCGCCGAGCGCCGGCGAGGCGGCGTGCGAGATCACGTGGGGCGAGATGTTCGCGGTGCTGCCCTTCGGCAACCGCACCACGATCCTGACCCTCACCGGTGCCCAGCTGCGCACGGCGTTCCTCAACGGGTTCTCGCCCGTGTGCAACCCGGCGATCGCCACCGGGCGCTTCCCGCAGGTCTCCGGCCTCCGCGCGACCTTCCACTGCAACGGCACCACGCCCGTCGTCGACGGCATGTGGCTGACCCCCGACGGCATCGGCGGCACGCAGACACCCGTCGCCGACGGCGACTCGGTGCGGGTGGTGACCAACGACTTCATGTACACCGGCGGCGACGGCTACGCGGTCTTCGCCGAGGCCACCGACGTCCAGCAGCCGGGCGACGACCTGATGCAGATCGCCGCCGACTACGTGACCGCCAACAGCCCGGTCGACCCGCAGGTCGAGGGGAGGCTCACCCAGAACTGACGTACGGGCCCGGCCCGGCCTGCCGGCGCGTAGGGTGGGCCGGGTCCGTCACGCCGTCGCACCGTGCGCCGGCCCTGCGGCCGAATGGGATGCCCATGCTGGAAGCAGGACCCCGCACCGATCCGCCCGACCGCCAGGACCTCGGCGTCCTGCTGGGCGACGTCGCCCTCGCGCGCGACCGGCTCGGCACCGCCCGCCAGGGCGCCCGCGCCGCCGACCAGCTCCAGCTGCGTCAGGACCTCCTGCAGGCCCTCGAGGCCTACGCCTCGGCCCTCGCCGACCGCGGCGCGCCCCTCCCCTACAAGCTGCGCGACGAGATCGAGCTCTACCGCGGCCTCGGCCGCCGCGGCTGACCGGCCGCACCCGGCCGATCGGCCGAGGTGGACCCGTGCGATCGGCCGGCGGGTCGGGCCTGCCGGCCGACGCGACGCGAGGCCGCGCCCGGCGATCGTGGAGGCACCGACCACCACGACCGAGGGAGTTCCCCGATGAGCACGCACCCACCCACGTACGCCTCGCTGGACGAGCAGCCGACCCCTGTGCGGGTGCGGCTGGCCGCCGCCTGGACCAGCTTCATGTTCCTCTACGCCTACGTGGACATCCTCAACTTCTACACGCCCGGCGTCGTCCAGGACATCCTCGACGGCCGCGTCTTCGAGTTCGACCTCTCCCAGACCTTCTCCACCTCGGCGCTGGCGCTCGTGGCCGTCCCGGGACTGATGGTCGTGATGTCGGTGGTGCTGCCCGCCAGGGCCAACCGCATCACCACCCTCGTCGTGGCCGCGGTCTACGTCCCCGTCACGGCGTTCAACGGTGTCGGAGAGTCCTGGAAGCTCTTCTACGGCCTCGGCATCGTGCTGGAGCTGGGCCTGCTCGCGTTCATCGTCCGCTCCGCGTGGACGTGGCCCCGCACCACGTCGACCACGACCGCGACCCCGGTCCCCGTATCGTCGAGGACGTGAACGCGCGTGTGGTCCCGACCGTCGGGCTCGGCAGCCGGTACGCCGGTGAGCTCCCCGAGCTGGCCCTGCCGTGGCAGGCGGCCGAGGTGCCCGAGCCACGACTCCTGGTGCTCAACGAGGCGCTGGCGGCCGACCTCGGCCTCGACCCCGACTGGCTGCGCAGCGACGACGGCGTCGGGCTGCTGACCGGCACCCGGGTCCCGGAGGGGGCCACGCCCGTCGCCCAGGCGTACGCCGGCCACCAGTTCGGCGGCTACTCCCCGCGCCTCGGCGACGGCCGCGCGCTGCTGCTCGGCGAGCTGACGGACCGCGCGGGCCGGCCTCGCGACCTGCACCTCAAGGGTTCCGGACGCACGCCCTTCTCCCGCGGCGGCGACGGCTACGCCGCGGTCGGGCCCATGCTGCGCGAGTACGTCGTCAGCGAGGCGATGCACGCCCTCGGCATCCCCACCACCCGGTCGCTCGCCGTCGTCGCGACCGGCCGCGCCGTGCACCGTGAGGTGGTGCTGCCCGGGGCGGTGCTGGCCCGGGTCGCGAGCAGCCACCTGCGCGTCGGCACGTTCCAGTACGCCCGCGCGACCGACGACCCCGACCTGCTGCGGCGCCTCGCCGACCACGCCATCGCCCGGCACCACCCCGTGGCCGCGGAGGCCGACCATCCCCACCTCGCCCTCTTCGAGGCGGTCGTCGCCGCGCAGGCCTCGCTCGTGGCCCAGTGGATGCTCGTCGGCTTCGTCCACGGCGTGATGAACACCGACAACATGACCATCTCGGGCGAGACGATCGACTACGGCCCGTGCGCCTTCATCGACGCCTTCGACCCGGCGACGGTCTTCAGCTCGATCGACACCGGCGGCCGCTACGCCTTCGGCAACCAGCCCGTCGTCGCGGAGTGGAACCTCGCCCGGTTCGCCGAGGCCCTCCTCCCCCTCCTCGCCGAGGAGCAGGACGAGGCCGTCGCCCTGGCCGTGGCGTCGCTCGAGCGGTTCCGCGAGCACTACTCCGAGGCCTGGCGCGCGGGCATGCACGCCAAGCTCGGCCTCCCCGAGGGCCTGGCCGCCGACACCGCGTCGGCGCTCGTCACGGACCTGGTCACCCTCATGCAGGACAACCACGTCGACCACACGTCCTTCTTCCGCGGCCTCGGCGCCGCCGCCCGGGGCGAGGCCGGCCCCGCCCGCGACCTCGTGCTCGACCTGGCGGCGTACGACGCCTGGGCGGAGCGCTGGCTCGCGCTGTCCCCCGACGCGGACCGGATGGACCGGGTCAACCCGGCCTACGTCCCGCGCAACCACCTCGTCGAGGAGGCGCTGGCGGCCGGCACCGAGGGCGACCTCGAGCCGCTGCGGCTCCTGCTCGACGTGCTGGCCGCGCCCTACGACGTCCGCCCCGGCCTCGAGCGCTTCGCCGAGCCGGCGCCGGACTCCTTCGGACGCGGCTACCAGACCTTCTGCGGCACGTAGCCCACCGGCGTCCTCACGCCTCGAAGACGCACACCCCGTCGATCCACGTCGAGCTGACCCGCGCCGCCCCGATGTCGTCGGGCGAGCGGAACGGGTCCCGGTCGAGCACGACGAGGTCCGCGACCGCACCCGGCGCGATCGTGCCGGCGTCGTCGCGGTGGTTCACCCAGGCCGAGCCGCTGGTGTAGGCCGCGAACGCCACCTCGATGGCGAGCGCCTGCTCCGGCAGGAACGGGTCGGTGCCTGCGGGGCCAGGCTCGCCGTACGACGTGCGGTGCACCGCGGTGTGGATCGCGGCCAGCGGGTCGGGGGTGCTGACGGGCCAGTCGCTGCCCGCCACCAGCCGGGCGCCGGCGGCGTGGAGGTCGGCGAACGGGTACTGGCGGCCCGCGCGCTCGGGTCCCAGGAACGGGATGGTCAGCTCGGTCATCTGCTCGTCGTGGCAGGCCCACAGCGCCTGGATGTTGGCCGCGACCCCCAGCCGGGCGAAGCGGGGCACGTCGTCGGGGTGCACCAGCTGGAGGTGGGCGACCTGGTGGCGGCGGGCCGGGTCGGTGCCCTCCAGCGCGTCCAGCGCCTCGCGGACGCCCCGGTCGCCGAGGCCGTGGAAGTGCACCTGGAAGCCGGCGGCGTCGAGCCCGGCGACGTACGACGGCAACCGGGCCGGGTCGACGAAGGAGATGCCCGAGTTGCCGGTCGTGTGGCCGCACCGGTCGAGGTAGGGCTCGACGAGCGCGGCGGTGCCGTTCTCGGCCACGCCGTCCTGCATGATCTTCACCGCCGTCGCGGCGAAGCGGCCCCGCGACCAGTCCGCGCGCTTCGCGACGAGGTCGGCGACCTGCTCGATGCCGCGGTCGCGCTCCCACCACAGCGCGCCGACGACCGTCCCGGTGAGGTCGCCCTCGGCCGCGGCGCGGGCGTAGGTCGGGCCGGGGTCGCGCATGCCCGAGTAGGACCCGACGATGGCGTCCTGCCAGCTCGTGACGCCCAGCGAGTGGAGGTGGCGCTGGCCCTCGAGGAGGCCCGCCCGCAGCTGCGCGTCGTCGGCCGCGGGCAGCACGGGGCCGAGGAGGTCCATCGCCCCCTCGTGGAGCACGCCGCTCGGCACGCCGTGGGCGTCGCGCTCGATGCGGCCGTGGGCCGGGTCGGGCGTGTCCGCGGTGATGCCCGCGAGCGCCAGCGCGCGGCTGTTGGCCCACATGCCGTGGTGGTCGCGGTTGACCAGCGCGACGGGACGCTCCGCCACCACCGCGTCGAGCTCGGCCGCGGTCGGCAGCCCGCCCGGGAACGCGGCCATCGCCCAGCCGCCGCCCTGGACCCACTCCGACTCCGGGTGCGCGGCGGCGTACTCCCTCACGTGCGCGAGGTAGGCGGTGCGGTCGACCGGCAGCCCGGACAGGTCACAGGCGAGCCGCTCGAGGCCGCCCTGGACCGGGTGGACGTGAGCATCGGTGAAGCCCGGCAGCAGCAGGCCGCCGGCGACGTCCACGACGGCCGCCCCGGCCGGTGCGACATCGGCGCCGACCGCCACCACCCGGCCGCCGTCGACCACGACGTCCCCGACGTCGCCGAGGTGGGAGTGCCCGTCGAAGACGGCGGCGTTGCGGAAGACCGTGCTCACGCCAGCCATCCTCCACCCCGACCGTCCCGCGGGGCGGCAGGCCCGATACGTTCGTGAGCCATGTCGACGATCTCGGGCACGACCGACGAGCGAGGCCTGGCGCGCCTCGCCCAGCGCAGCGCAGCATGGACCGAGAAGTGGTTCCCCGACGCCTACGTGTTCGCCCTCGCGGGCGTGGTGCTCGTGTCGGTGGCCGCGATGGTCAACGGCTCGAGCCCGGTCACCGTGGCGGAGACCTTCGGGGGCGGCTTCTGGGACCTCGCGACCTTCACGCTGCAGATGGCGATGGTCGTGCTCACCGGGTACGTCGTCGCGACCTCGCCGCCGGTGGCGCGGATCATCGAACGCATCGCGCTCCACCCCTCCAGCCCGCGCGGCGCCGTCGCGTTCGTGGCGCTCCTGTCGTGCCTGGTCTCGATGCTCAACTGGGGCCTGAGCCTGGTCTTCAGCGGGCTCCTCGCCCGGGCGATCGCGCGCCGCACCGACCTGCGCGCCGACTACCGCGCGCTTGGCGCGGCGGCGTACCTCGGCCTCGGCGCCGTCTGGGCGCTCGGCCTGTCGTCCTCCGCCGCGCAGCTCCAGGCCACCCCGGCGTCGCTCCCGCCGGAGCTGCTCGAGATCACCGGCGTGCTCGACTTCGGCGCGACCATCCTCACCTGGCAGTCGCTCCTCATGGCGGCGGTCCTGATCGCGCTCAGCGTCGCCGTGGCGTGGGCGTCGGCGCCGCAGGGCAAGGCCGTGCGGACCGCCGAGGACATGGGCGTGGACCTGTCCGACGAGGTGGAGCCGATGGCCGAGCGCAGCCGGCCCGGCGAGTGGCTGGAGTACTCGCGGATCCTGCCCGTGCTCGTCGGCCTGCTCACCCTCGGCTGGCTCGTCCAGCAGCTCGCGACACTGCCGTTCCTCAGCGTGATCAGCAGCCTCAACGGCTACCTCATGGTCTTCCTCATCCTGGGCCTGGTGCTCCACGGCACCCCGCGCGGCTTCCTCGACGCGGTCACCAAGGCGGTGCCGACCACGGCCGGCGTGCTGGTCCAGTTCCCGCTCTACGCCGCCATGGCCGCGGTGCTGACCCGGGCCGAGGGCCGCGGAGGCGTCACCGTCTCGGAGCACCTCGCCGACCTGTTCACCAGCATCGGCGGGGGCGGCGCGTTCGCCGTCGTGATCGCGCTCTACACCGCGCTCCTCGGCCTGCTCGTCCCCTCGGGCGGCGGCAAGTGGCTGGTCGAGGCGCCCTACGTCATGCAGTCGGCCACCGACGTCGGGATGAACCTGGGGTGGACGGTCCAGGTCTACAACGCCGCCGAGGCGCTGCCCAACCTCGTCAACCCGTTCTTCATGCTCCCCCTGCTCGCCGTCCTCGGCGTCCGCGCGCGCGACCTGGTCGGCTTCACGTTCCTGCAGTTCGTCTTCCACCTGCCGGTGGTGCTGCTGCTCCTGTGGCTGCTCGGGACGACGTTCGAGTACGTCCCGCCCGTGATGCCCTGACCCCGCTCGGGCGTCGGGCGTCCGCAGGGTCCGGGGGTCAGCGGACGACGAGGACCGGGCACTCCGCGCGGTGCAGCACGACCTGGCTCACCGAGCCCAGCAGCAGGCCGCTGAAGAAGCCGAGGCCGCGCGAGCCGACCACCACGAGCGACGCCCCGGCGGACGCGTCGACCAGGGCCTGGCCCGGCGCGACCGGGACGACCTCCTGCTCGAGGCGCACGTCCGGGTGGTCCTCGCGGACCCCCGCCAGGCTCTCGGACAGCAGCAGCTCGCGCTCCTGGCTGTCGATGGTGCGGGCGTCACTGCTCCAGACGTCGGTCGAGGGCGCCCGGACCTTCCACGCGTGGATCGCCACGACGGTCTCACCGGTGTCCTCGGCGCGCCGGCAGGCGTGCTCGAGCGCGGCCGCGCTGGCGCGCGAGCCGTCGATCCCGACCACGATCCGACGGGCCTCGGGGTCGCGGGCCGGGCGGACGACGACGACCGGGCAGGTGGCGTGGCGGGCGAGGTGCTGGCTGACCGAGCCGATCAGCGCCTCACCGGTGCGACCGTGCCCGTGGCTGCCCGTCACGAGCAGGGAGGCGGACTCCGCAGCGCGCAGCAGCTCGTCCACCACGTGCCCGGTCGCCTCGTCGAGGGCGGCACCGCCGACACCGGCCTCCGACAGCGTCTTGCCGGCCTGCTCGAGCACGGCCTTGGAGTCGCCGGTCGGGATGTCGACCAGGCCCGCCATGCCCACGGCGCCGGTCATCCCGCCCCACGTGGGGGGCAGCACCGCGTTGACCGCGAGGACGCGCAGCGGCACGTGAGTGCGCAGCGACTCCGCCGCAGCCCAGTGCAGGGCACGCTCGGCGTCGGCCGAGCCGTCGTAGGCCACCAGGATCGGGAGTGTCGTCGTCATGCCTCCACGCTTGCCGGTCCGGAGCGCGCGGGGCAGGGCCCGAGGTCCCCGGATCGGCGGGCGAAGGTCCCGCCGGCGGCAGGTCGACGACCACCCCCCGTCGGGGGGTCCCGGCGGGGGGTGGGCCGCCCCTACCCTCGGTCGCGGCGCGTCACCGCGCCCGCGCCCGGGGCGCGCGAGCCGAGGGGGACCATGACCGACGACCGCCGAGACGCCGTCACCGAGGCCGGGACCAGGCCCGTGGAGATCGCTTCGTCCACCGACGACGAGCGCCGCGAGCTCGCCGCGCTCTGTGCGCGAGCCCGTGACGCCGTCGGCGACCTGGCTGCGGCCCTCGCCCTCGCCGACGACGTCGGCAGGCGGCTGCCCCCGCCCGGCACCGGCCGCACGGCCCACCTGTGGTCCGCCCTCGCCGGCGTCGCGGCCGCGGACCTCACGGTCGCGCGCGTCCTCGAGCCCCACCTCGACGCCCTCGCGATCCTGGGCCAGGCCGGGATGCCGGCGGAGGCCGGCACCTGGGGGGTCTTCGCCGCGGAAGGCCCGGGCGAGCCGCTGCGCGCGACGCGGAGCGGCGCGTCGTACGTCCTCGACGGGCGCAAGCACTGGTGCTCCCTGGCGGGCGACCTCGACCACGCCCTCGTGAGCGCCCGCGTGGGTCAGGAGCGCCAGCTCTTCGCGGTGGACCTCGACGACCCGGGCGTGTCCCCGGTGGCCGGGACGTGGGTCGCGCGCGGGCTGGCGGCGGTCGACTCCGGGCCGGTGGACATGGTGGGCGTGCCGGCTCGACCGGT